>JAFZEY010000078.1 GCA_017560455.1 Alistipes sp.
GACCGCGCCACTGAGCTACGGTAAACTCGATACCCAAACCTACGATGTACGACACTGCAATCATAGGGAGGATGCGAACCAAACCATAAGCAAATGCGGTCAAGCCCTCCAAACCTACCTGAAGACCTGTGTTGTAGCAACCGAACAAGAGTGCAGGAATCAAAGCAACAACTACGGTGATCATAGTACGCTTGATATCGTTACAGTCACGGATATGCGCACCACGAGTGGTAGTTGTATTAGGAACAAACAAGAAGGTTTCGAAAGCATCGAATGTCGAGTGCAAGAAACCGAGTTTGCCACCCTTCGAGAAGGTTGGCTTAATCTTATCTACTATATTACGAAGTGCCTTCATTACTCCTCCTCCTTAATCATTGAGTTAATACCATTGCGGAGAATCTGCTGAATCTCGATCTTCGAAGGGCAGACAAACTCACAGAGTGCCAAATCCTCCTCGACAACCTCGTAGATACCGAGATTTTCCATCTTATCCAAATCGTTCGCAAGGCAAGCCTTAACGAGGTGTACCGGATATACATCCATTGGCAAATACTTCTCGTAGAGGTCGTTCATAACGAAAGCACGCTCGCCACCATTGAGATTAGTGTCGAGGTTGTACTTACGGCAAGGGAACAACCAAGAGAAGTATGCACGCGATACCGAGAACTTCTTGAAGCGAGGCATAGCCCAGCCGAGCAACTCGTAGTTATCGCCCTCAGGAATTACTGTCAACATATTCGCATTTACGCCAAGGAACTCGTTCTTAGCTACAGTGCGACCTGTCAATACATTACCCGAGATTACGCGAGCGTGCTCGTTCGAAAGCTTACCACCCAAGATTGACTCAACAGAAGCACCAGCCACTACGCGGTAGTACTTAGGCTCTGCCACGCACGAACCTACAACTGCGATTACGCGCGACATATCAACCTTTCCATTGAGGAACAAACGGCCGAGGATTGCAACATCCTGAATATTCAAAGTCCAAACCTTCTCGCCCTTGTTGATTGGGTCGATGTGGTGAATCTGAACACCTACATTACCTGCAGGGTGCTTACCCTTGAATGCGTGCAACTCAACACCCGAGAACTCAGGTGCAGCCTGCGATGCGTGATACGAGAGATGTACCTTACCCTCAGTCAAGCGACCGAGAACCTCGAAGCCCTTCTGCAAAGCCTCCTTATCGCCTGCGAGAGCAAAAGCGTAGTCAGTTGCAAGAGGTGCACTGTCAAAAGCTGACACAAAGATAGCCTTTGGCATATCGCTTGGAGAAGCGACAACTCCGTAAGGACGCTGAACGAACATCGTCCACAAACCAGATTCGAGCAAAAGTTTAACAATCTCCTCGCGCGATGCAGTTGCAACATCGAGCTTTGCGAACTCTTTGTAAGCAACCTCCTTGTCGGCAGTGACAACAACCGAGAGAATACGGCGCTTCTCACCACGATTGACAGCAGCAACAGTACCGCTGACAGGCGAGGTGAAGAGAATCTCCGGACGCTTCTTATCGAAGAAGAGCGGAGAGCCGGCCTCTACTGCGTCACCAACCTTAACAAGCATCTTAGGAGTCAAGCCCTCGAAATCGAGTGGCGATACAGCATACTCCGAAGCCAACGGAGCATCGACGATAGTCTTTGCTGCCTCTCCCTGCAAGCGAATATCCAAACCTTTGCAAAGTTTAATGATTTTCGACATGTTTTTTGTTTTTAATTAGTGAATAAAATTATGTGTGTTTTTGAAAAAAAATGTTTCCCTATTATTTTCGCCCGCGAAGATACTAATTTTTCGTGAGATTATACCCTTTTTGTGCTATTATTTTCACGATTATTGCAATTTTTCACTACCTTTACACTTGCAATGATTCTGGACATTCACACACATAACCCGCATACGCACGCGAAAACCATTGATATAGTGGGTATTCATCCTTGGCATTCGGCCAATGCCGAGATGGCCGAGATCGAGCGACTTGCCCTCTCGGCGGATGCCGTCGGAGAGATAGGTTTGGACTATGCGTGCGATGTTCCGCGCGAGGTACAAACGGCCGTTTTTGAGGCCCAATTAACCCTTGCCGAACAGATCGAAAAGCCCGTCATTTTGCACTGCGTCCGCGCCTTTGAAGATGTGATAAAAATGGTCGCCAACCATCGTCTGAGAGTTGTGATTTTTCACGGATTTATCGGCCCCGTAGAGCAGGCACAACGCGCTGTAACACAAGGACATTATCTCTCTTTTGGAGAGCGTACATTCCGCTCACCAAAGAGCATCGAGGCGATGCGTTCGACACCTCTTTCACGCCTCTTCGTCGAGACCGACGAAAGCCCAACTCCGATAGAGAAAATTTACGAGAAAATAGCGGCTTTGCGAGGCATAAAAACCGAAGAGTTAATCGCCGCCACAGAGGAGAATTTCAAGAGAATTTTTCAAACAAAATAACCTGTCTGAACATCCAAATCAGACAGGTTATTTTTATTTTTTCTTACTTAATGACCTCCAACTTCTTGCTTGCCTCTTCAATCGTCATTGCGTTAAAGTGCCACCACTCCAAAGGCTCGACAAGCCAACC
>JAFZEY010000079.1 GCA_017560455.1 Alistipes sp.
CCGAAGAGTAGCCTACCATACAAGTAGTATCCGATGTTGCAGCTACAAGATCCTCAGCGAGCTTGATATCCCAACCTGTAATCTCACGCAATGCAGCGATACACTTCTCCGAGTATCCAGGCTCTGAGCAGATACCTGTACCGATAGCGGTAGCACCCATATTCACTGTGAGGAACTCCTCAGCAGCGAACTCGAGGTTCTTGCGCTCCTCCTTCAAAATCTGAGCAAATGCGCCGAAAGTCTGACCAAGTGTCATAGGTACTGCATCCTCAAGCTGAGTACGGCCCATCTTCAAGATGTGAGCGAACTCCTTAGCCTTCTTCTCGAACGACTCGATGAGGGCGTTATAGTGAGGCATGAATGCCTGATGTGTAGCATAAAGACCGAGGTGAATAGCGCAAGGGTATGCGTCATTTGTAGACTGCGAGCAGTTAACATGGTCGTTAGGCGAGCAGTACTGGTATTCGCCGGCCTCGTGGCCCATAATCTGGAGAGCACGGTTAGCGATAACCTCGTTTGCATTCATATTGGTAGTGGTACCTGCGCCACCCTGGATCATATCGCAAGGGAACTGATCGTGGTGCTGACCGTTCAAAATCTCTACACAAGCCTTCGAGATGCCATCGAACTGAGCATCTGTCAAAAGACCGAGCTGATGGTTAGCCTCAGCTGCAGCCAACTTTGTAATAGCCAAACCATTGATGAACAATGGATAGTCGTTAAGGTGAAAACGGCTGATTGGAAAGTTCTCAATTCCACGCAATGTTTGTACACCATAGAGGGCCTCTACCGGTACCTCCATCTCGCCGAGAAGATCGCTCTCAACGCGAGTCTTACCTGAATACTTTGTCATAGTTTTTTGATATTTTAGTTATATTGTTTGGTTAATGTTCTAAATATTACACTAAGATACTGCTTTTTTATCAATCTGCAAACAATTCTCGAATAAACTTCATTACTAAAGTCTATTTTCGGACATCACACGACTGATAATCACTTTTCACCTTATCAATAGACAACTTCGCAAGGGTGGCAACTACATAACCTCCCAATCGTATCCGTCCTTGCGGTCCTTGACACGGATGCCAATAGCGGTGAGTTTATCGCGAATCTCGTCAGACAATGCCCAATTCTTATCGGCCTTTGCCTGCATACGCATATCGAGCAACATCGTAACGAGTGGCGAAACCATATCCTTGCCCTCAACAGCCTCGGCACTCTCATTCTCCAAGCCGAGAATCTCGAACACCCAACGCTTAACCGCAGCCTCAGCCTTTGCCTTATCCTCGGCAGTGAGAGTCTGCTTACCCTCGGTGAGCTGATTGAAGAGGCGAACATAGTCGAACATAGTCGAGATTACGATTGGCGAATTCAGGTCGTCCGCCATAGCCTCAGCACAGCGGCTCTCGATCTCATCGACATTGAACGATGATGTAGCCGATGCAGGGGCCTTGTGTAACGCCTCGATACCCTTCATCAAACGGTCGAGTCCCTTCTCTGCAGCCTGCAACGCCTCGTTCGAGAAGTCGAGAGTCGAGCGGTAGTGAGCCTGAAGGATAAAGAAACGAACGGTCATTGGCGAGTAGGCCTGCTCCAATGCTGGGTGATCGCCATTGAACATCTGCTCGAGGGTGATAAAGTTGTTGTACGACTTACCCATCTTCTTGCCGTTGATGGTAATCATATTATTATGTACCCAATAGCGCGCCGAGTCGTGACCGAGTGCTGCAGTAGATTGTGCAATCTCGCACTCATGGTGTGGGAACATCAAGTCCATACCGCCACCGTGGATATCGAACCTCTCGCCGAGATACTTTGTACTCATTGCCGAGCACTCCATATGCCAACCAGGGAAACCATCGCTCCAAGGTGATGGCCAGCGCATAATATGCTCCGGTGCAGCCTTCTTCCACAACGCGAAGTCATAAGAGTGCTTCTTATCATCCTGACCGTCGAGTTTACGGGTATCGGTTACGATATCGTCGAGGTTTCGGCCCGACAACACTCCGTAGCGGTGATCTTTGTTGTACTTTTCTACATCGAAGTAGATCGAGCCATTCGACTCGTAGGCATAACCGGCATCGCAGATACGCTTCACGAAGTCGATCTGCTCGATGATATGTCCCGATGCATGAGGCTCAATCGATGGGGTTTGCACGCCCAACTTCGCCATAAAGGTCTTGTAGCGCTCGGTGTAGTAGTGAGCAACCTCCATAGGCTCCAACTGCTCCAAGCGAGCCTTCTTTGCAATCTTATCCTCACCCTCGTCAGCATCGTGCTCGAGGTGACCTACATCGGTGATATTACGCACATAGCGCACCTTATACCCCTCTGCCTTCAAGTAACGGAACAAGAGGTCGAAAGTAATTGCCGGACGAGTGTGTCCGAGGTGTGGATCGCCATAGACGGTCGGTCCGCAAACATACATACCAACACGGCCCTCATTTATAGGCTTAAACTCCTCCTTGCGACGAGTGAGCGTGTTGTACAAATTCAACTGTGCGATATTTTGAGTTATTTTTTAATTTTTAATTCTTCATTATCTGGTTTTTGGCGCACCCTGAATACCGAGCGAATCCTTCTCTCGCTGTGTGAGAATAAGATCTTTATCATCGGCTCCGAGTGTTCGATAATAGGCATTTATGCCATATATAACATCCTCGCGATCGTAGTATGCTGCAAGGTAGTAGATGCGCGACAATTCATCCAACTTATCGTACATAATTTCCGATATCAAATCGCCCTGCACACCCTCGAACTGCAAGTAGTACTCGATATAGTCGATAAGGTTATCTCCATAGGCAAGCAGCAACTTATCGCCCTTCTCCGTCAAGCCGAGGTCGTAGTAACACTCGATGAATGGGAAGGTATTTGCCTCCGAGAAGCGCAATTGGTTAATCGGAAGAACCTCCAAGCCTCTGTCGAGAAGTTCCTCGGCACGCTCGGCATTACCCTGCTTGATATACTCGCGAGCAACTCGCGCAAAGGACTCTCTTGCACGCGACACCGAGAGATTGTACTGCGTGAAGTAATCGACATAGACCTTAGGGTTATTGAGGTTGCCATAGCGCATAACATTCATCAACTTGTCATAAGCATAATCGGCATCGATACGGCCTATATTCCACGAATCCTTATACGGTGTAAGGATTGGCACAAAGCGGTAAGCATAACCATCAAACTGCAGATAGTCCAACAAACCAAACTTCTGCAACACATAGACCTGCGTAAAGTAGATCGGGCGTTTCCAATCGAAGTGCGCCAACATATCGAGGAGCATCATCTCCGAGCGCGACAACGATGTCGTATTGATATTGATATAGACGGTATCGACCATCAAATCTCTATCCTTCTCGGCAACAATACCTGAAGCGATAGCCGCCTCCTTATCCACAGGCAACGAGATGCGCTTTGTAGGGATATAGTCAGCTGGATCGCCATAGCCCAGGTCAATCTTTGTGCGCTTGTCATCACTACGCACAAACTCCATAACCTGCTTAGCCTCCACAACACGATCAATCTGCGAATTCACCGGAATCCAATCGTTCGTAAAGGTATATTTGTGGCTTGGCAACGAGAACGGAATACCCTCCGCATCGTTCGCCTTACACTTCATCTCATCGACATACCACTCTCCGTCGAGGTAGCTCGAGTTCATAATGCGCACATCGGTACGCACGCCATCCACCTCCTGATTGAACCACAACGGAAAGGTATCGTTATCTCCATAGTTCACGATTATAGGGCTGACACCCTCCTTCTCCACTATCGAAGAGAGGTAGTTGTAGCCCAGGTCGCGAGCCATAGTACGATGTGAGCGGTCGTGGTCATCCCAATTCTCTGCGCACAAGATACCCGGCACAATAAGAGCCAATGCCGTAGCCAATGTGGCAGCCGTAGTCTGCTGCTTGCGCAACACCTTCGAGAGGAGGTCGTACAACGCCAACACACCCAAGCCTATCCACATCGAGAAGGCGTAGAACGAGCCGGCATATACATAGTCGCGCTCACGCACCTCGCCCGGCGATGAGTTGAAATATACGACGAGTGCAATACCCATCATCACAAACAACCACATCACAATCGTAAAGTTGCGAGGATCACGGTTGAGTTGGTAGATCAAACCGACAATTCCCAATAGGAATGGCAGCAAGAAGTAGGTATTTCGCGCCCTATTGTTCTCCATCTCGCGCGGGAGATTGTTCTGCGGGCCAAGATAGAGCGAGTCTATCGCCTTTATACCCGTAAGCCAATTGCCATTTGTTATGGTTACCGACTCGGCCTGTATATCATCCTGACGACCTACGAAGTTCCACAAAAAATAGCGCCAATACATATAGTTGAGCTGGTAGGAGAAGAAGAAATTCAAATTCTCCAAGAATGTAGGCTCAACAATAGTTCTGCTATATTCGCCATCGCGATAGGTAACCTTACGACCAAAATCGAGCACCTCCTTGCGCATCGGGCGACCATCCTTGCTATAGACAATCTCACCATTCTCATCGCGCACAAAATCCATCTTCGTGCGATATGCTGCCCAAGGCTTAAAGTACTTCTCCTTCTTCATATAGTTCCACATACGCGGGAAGAAGTGCATAAACTTATCGGGATAGACATAGCTATCAACCGTTGTGCGCTTTTCGTACTGCTTCTTCTCGGAGTTGTAGTGGAAGAACTCCTTCTCCTTGTAGCTCTCTACGGGCGACGCGTATGACGGGCCATAAATCAGAGGGCGATTACCATATTGGTCGCGATTGAGCATCGAGAGCAACGCCGTAGGGTTATCCGGATTATTCGAGTTCATCGGCGGATTTACCGCTGCACGGATAGTCACCGAAGCGTATGACGAGAAGCCGAGCATAATCATAGTTACGCATACAGCTACCAGATTCAAGAGTCGCTTACCCTTGCGGTGTGTCATATATACCGCCGTACCGAGTAATACAAAGAGCGCAAAGGCGAACACCACAATACCCGTATTCACAGGCAATCCCAACGAATTCACAAAGAACACATCGACCATAGCACCGAGATAGACGGTGTACGGAATGATGATATTATTCAGGAATAGGAGTATCGCGCACGCCAAAAGCGTTACAAGAGCGAGCCCCTTGATGGTAATATTCTTATACTTGCGGAAGTAGTAGATGAACACCAACGCCGGAATCGTGAGCAGATTGAGGATATGAACACCTATCGACAATCCCATAAGGTAGGCAATAAGCACAATCCATCGTGCCGAGTGAGGTTCGTCAGCCTCCTCCTCCCAGCGCAACATAAGCCACACCACCAAGGCGGTAAACATCGAAGAGAGCGCATAGACCTCTCCCTCAACTGCCGAGAACCAGAATGTATCGGTAAAGGTGTAGGCCAAAGCACCTACGACACCTGCACCAAGCACAGCAACACCATTTGCCACCGAAAGGCTCTTACCCTCGCGGGTGAGCAATCGGCGAGCGATATGCGTGATAGTCCAGAAGAGGAATAGAATACAGAAGGCGCTTGCCAAGGCATTCATTCCGTTTACCATATGCGGCACATAGTAGGTCGATGGTGCAAGCAGCGTAGCGATACGCGCCAAGAGCATAAAGAGAGGCGCACCCGGAGGGTGTCCCACCTCCAACTTATACGATGTAGCGACAAACTCGCCACAATCCCACAACGACGACGATGGCTCGATAGTGAGCAGATAGGTCAAAGCCGCAATGGCAAAGACCGCCCAGCCGACAATTCGATTCCAACGCTTAAATATATTTTGTTCCATAATTTCTGCGCGTTTATTCTATAAACGCACAAAGTTACAAAAAGTTATTTGAATAATACCATTTTTTCGTGGTTAATTGGCCAAAAGAGTTCAAAAAAGCACCATTCACCGCATAAGAGGCTGAGTCACTACACCATAGCAGAACGAAGAAGTAAAAATTATTTGTCAGTTATCAAATCTTTTATTACCTTTGCGCCGCGTATCAACCTCTTATATTGGGTAATCGAGCAGAGGTGCGTTCGGATCGGGGTGTAAAAACCTCGTCCTAAATGACAGGATTAGACGGCAGTGACCGACTATGGTAGCCCGATTACAGCGATAATGTTGAACGGAAACTATTAAATTTTTGTTGCAACAATGAACAAGGATTCATTAATCAGACTCGTGAACGAGCAGATGTGGACAAAGACTGATGCCGACATCCCTCAGTTCAACACAGGTGACACAATCACCGTAACTTATCGTATCATCGAGGGAAGCAAGGAGCGTTTGCAGAGCTTCCGTGGTGTAGTTATCCAGATCAAGGGTACAGGTAAGACTAAGATGTTTACTATCCGTAAGGTATCGAACGGTGTAGGCGTTGAGCGTATCTTCCCTCTCTACTCACCACACATCGACAAGATCGAGGTTAACAAGTATGGTGTTGTTCGCCGTGCTCGTATCTACTACTTCCGTGAGCTTACCGGTAAGAAGGCTCGCATCAAGGAGCGCCGCGTAGCTGCTCCAAAGGCAGAGTAGTAGCACTACAAATTACAAAAGAGGCTGTCCAATTGACAGCCTCATCTTTTTTATATTCACCACCACTACCATAATCAGAAGTTGTATAACAAGAGCTAATTTTAGGCTTGTGATGCTCGAAAAAGCGGAGTTTACTCGGTGTAAATGAGTCTTTTGAGAGCGAGCATAACGACGAAGTAGCCTTGTTAGACTGCTTCTTCTATATCTCCAACTTTATTGGCTTTGTAGAAGCAACTACCTTAATACTAATCTCATAGAGCAACCACATAGGAACACTCACAAGCGCCAGCGTAAAGACATCGGAGGTCGGAGTGATAATAGCGGCAGCCACAAGTATCGCCACCACAGCATGCTTGCGATAGTTGCTCATAAACTTAGCCTTAAGCATACCCAACTTCGCAAGGAGCCAGCACAAGAGTGGCAACTCGAAGACCACACCCAACATCAGACACATACTCACGAAGGTCGAGATGTAGGAGTCCAACGATATCATATTAACAACCTCTGCGCTCACCTGATAGGTACCAAGAAAGCGAAATGTGAATGGAAATATAAGGAAATAGCAGAGCAATACGCCCAGCACAAACATCACATATCCGATGCTTACCAAACTGTAGATATATCGCTTCTCGGCAGCATAGAATGCGGGTGAGATAAATCTCAACAACTCGTAGAGTGTGTATGGCAACGCACCCAACAGACCGGCATAGAGAGCCGTTTTCATATGAATAATAAACTGCTGCGCCAGCGAGGTATTGATAAGATCGATCTTAAAGCCATCGACCGCACCGCCCGTAAGCGAAGCCAGGCCGTCCATTAGTCGATATGTCACAAATCCGCTATCCGCAGGTGCCAGGACAACAGAAAACAGCGCCTCCTTGAATATGAACGCGACAATACCGCACACTACCGTAACACATATTATGTGTATTATGGTAGAGCGAAAATCGTCAAGATGTTCCCAGAATGTCTGATCGGCAGTGCTGTCGCTCATATTCGATCTCTATCGAAGACTATTTATTCTCCTCCTTCTTGTCGGCGTCACCCTCGTCAGTCACATTGTTCATGCCCTCCTTGAACGAGCGAACACCCTTACCTAAGCCCTTCATCAACTCAGGAATCTTCTTGCCTCCGAAGAGCAACAACACGATAAGCGCAATAATCAAAATCTCCTGCATACCGAGGCCAAATAGTAGTTTCATAGTCTATTCAGTTATATAGTTTATACTCTTTTTTCTCATCGCAAAATTACGCTAAATATATCATATTTGCAATACAAAAGTGCATAAAATCGCGCAATATTGATAGACCTTAGTCAATATTGCGTTATACGAAGTGCAGTGCAAAATTTACCACAATTTTCATGTTTTGACGAAAGCTGTCAAAACAGAAGAATACCTTTGCATCGTGAACCAATAAAAAACGATGCTATGATGGATGTAATTATTTCGGTAGGTGTGGTAGTAGCGAAGTGTGTAGCTATAGCTGTAATGATGATTGCTTGCGGAGCAATTTATGTGGTAGAGTCGAATAGATCAGTGGATAATGTATTATAAGAGATATGGGCTGGTTGATATTTTGGGGCGTTTTGTTAGCTCTCTTATGGATAGCGAAATGGGTGGTAATAATATACGATATAACCAAAAGCCTATTCTCGAGTGGTCACAACGACTACTCATACTGGAGATGCCCGCACGGCTACGATAGCTTCGGTTGCCAACCCGAATGTCCCCTCTACGAACACTGCTGGGGCCCACGCAAAAAATAAAGAGTGAATTTTAAACTCACTCTTTATTTTTTGATTTTGCCCTGCCAACTTAGAATTCCACCATCAAGCTCCACAACCTTGTAACCCATCTGCACAGCCTGCTCGGCAGCCCTCTTACTGCGGCGACCGCTACGGCAATAAAGAGCAACGGTACGCTCCTTATCGAGTGTTGATATCTTCTCGGCAAAGTCCGAAGCAGTGACATCGATATTTACCGCATCGGCAATATGCCCCTCGGCATACTCGGCATCGGTTCGGACATCAACAAGTTGCACTCCTGGTTTAGCAATTTCGCGAGCAAACTCCTCGGCATCAACCGACACAAAACCTTGTGCACGACAACCAAAAATTGAACACAATAGTGCAAAAATCGACATAAGAATAGTTCTTTTCATAATAACGACTCACCTATGCAAAGTGGCATTTTTGACATTCATTCCTCGGCACACTGTTAGTTACCCACCTCGCAGAGGAACTTGATACGCACGAGTCGAATCTCCTCTTCGGTGTACTCATCACCCAACTCTTCGAGAGCATCATCCAACGAGTCGCTATCGGAATCCTCCTTAAAATAGAGGTAGATATCCTCAATCTTATCCTCGTCCATATAGTCGGAGAGGTAGTACTGAATATTCAGTTTTGTACCCGAATTTACGATAGCCTCAATCTCGGAGAGCAACTCATCGAACGACAGGTCCTTGGCACGAGCAATATCCTCGAAATCCATCTGGCGGTCGATAGACTGGATGATAAATATCTTATTACCCGCCTTGTTGGCAACCGACTTAACCACCATATCCTGCGGGCGGATAATATCATTCTCCTCAACATAGGCCTTGATAAGCTCGACAAACTCCTTACCAAACTTATTCGCCTTACCAACACCCACACCCGAGATATTCTGCATCTCCTCGATAGTAATCGGGTATTGAATAGCCATATCCTGCAACGAAGGGTCCTGGAAGATGACAAACGGAGGAAGATCGTGCTTCTGCGCCACCTTGCGGCGTAGATCCTTCAACATCACAAAGAGCTGCTCGTCGGCAACACCGCCACCCTTCGGAATGGCTGCTACTGCCTCACGCTCCTCCTCGTCATAGTCGCGATCCTGTGCCACCATAACCTTCGTAGGCTTAGCGATATAGGCCTCACCCTTCTCGTTTATTGAAATGAGTCCGTAGTTCTCGATATTCTTATCGATAAGGCCCATTATAAGACCTTGGCGCACAACTGCCGACCAATAGCGATCGCCCTTGCTCTTGCCTATACCGAACCACTCCAACTTGGCATGGCCATAGCTCTTGATTGCTGCCGTAACCTTACCCACAAGCAACGACACAAGGTGTTCCATCTTGAACTTGTCGCCAATGGCACGCAACGCCTGCAAAGCCTTGACAAGGTCTTGTGTAGCATCGAGGAGAGGTCGCGGATTGCAGCAGTTATCGCACGCACCACAGCCCTCCTCGTTATACTCCTCACCGAAGTAGTGGAGCAGCGTCTTGCGGCGACACATTGCACTCTCGGCATAGGACTCTGTCTCGAGAAGGAGCAACTTACCAATCTCCTGCTCGGCTACAGGTTTACCTTGCATAAACTTCTCGAGTTTCTGTATATCCTTATAGTTATAGAAGGTAAGGCAGTGTCCCTCGCCACCATCACGACCTGCACGACCCGTCTCCTGGTAGTAGCCTTCGAGCGACTTCGGAATATCGTAGTGAATCACAAAGCGAACATCAGGCTTATCAATACCCATACCGAAGGCGATTGTCGCCACGATAACATCGACCTCCTCCATCAGGAAGGCATCCTGGTTATCGGCACGGGTCTGAGCATCCATACCTGCATGGTAGGCACGAGCCTTGATATTATTGGCCACAAGCAACTCGGCCAACTCCTCAACCTTCTTACGCGAAAGGCAATAGATGATACCGCTCTTTCCCTCATTCTGCTTTATGTAGCGGATAATATCGCGGTCAGGGTCGTTCTTTGGTCGCAACTCGTAGTAGAGGTTTGGGCGATTGAACGAAGACTTAAACACCACCGCATCGGTCATACCGAGGTTCTTCTGGATATCCATCTGCACCTTTGGTGTGGCGGTTGCGGTCAATGTAATAAGCGGCGCCTGGCCGATATCGTTGATGATAGGACGGATACGGCGATACTCGGGACGGAAATCGTGGCCCCATTCCGAGATACAGTGCGCCTCATCGATGGCATAGAACGATATCTTTATCTTGCGGAGGAAGGCGATATTATCCTCCTTTGTAAGCGACTCGGGAGCGAAATAGAGCAACTTGGTTTTGCCTGCCAGCACCTCGTCGCGCACCTGCTGTACAGCAGCACGACTCAACGACGAATTGAGGAAGTGCGCAATGCCCGAATTATCGGAGAAGGTACGCATGGCATCGACCTGATTTTTCATCAGCGCAATGAGTGGAGAGATGACAATAGCCACGCCATCCATCATCAATGCCGGCAACTGATAACAGAGCGACTTACCGCCACCGGTAGGCATAAGCACAAAGGTATCACGACCGGACAGGAGGTTTAATATAACCTCCTCCTGGTTACCCTTAAATGAGGTGAAGCCGAAATACTCTTTCAGCTTTTCTCGTAGTAAATTTCTATCTGTCAAGTCTTGCGACATAATATTTTTTACTCTAAAACACTATTTTTAACCAAATTTCATATCAAAGATAAAAATTATTTCGGAAAAAATCATAACTTTGTGTGAAATTTATTTGATTTTTTTATTGTATGAGGCTTTTTACCACCGACCTTGTCAAAAAATACAAGGCTCGCACGGTCGTAAACCATGTATCGATTGATGTTCAGCAGGGCGAAATTGTCGGTCTGCTCGGCCCTAACGGAGCGGGCAAAACCACCTCGTTCTATATGATCGTAGGTCTTATCAAACCTAACGAGGGTCGCATCTTCCTCGAGCACGACAACGGACAGATAGACGAGCTTACAAAGCTCCCCGTCTATAAGCGTGCCCAGCTCGGTGTGAGCTACCTTGCGCAGGAGGCTTCGGTATTCCGTCATCTGAGCGTCGAGGATAACATCCGTTCGGTATTGGAGATGACCAACTACTCGAAGGAGTACCAGAGGGAGCGCACCGAGGCACTTATCGAGGAGTTCCGTCTGCAGAAGGTTCGCAAGAGCTACGGAAATCAGCTTTCGGGAGGTGAGCGCCGTCGTACCGAGATTGCACGAGCTATCGCCATCAACCCTTCGTTTGTTCTTCTCGATGAGCCATTCGCAGGTGTGGACCCTATCGCGGTAGAGGATATCCAGAGCATCGTTGCAACACTCAAAAACAAGAATATCGGCGTAATAATCACCGACCACAATGTCGATGAGACACTCGCCATCACCGACCGCACCTACCTCCTCTACGAGGGTAAAATCCTCAAAACGGGTACAGCCGAGGAGTTGGCAAATGACGAGATGGTACGCCGCGTATATCTCGGCAAAAACTTCGAGTTGAAAAAGAATCACCGCTTCGAGCTCAAAGAAGAGGAGTAACGACCGAAAAAATTTAATTTTGCATTTTGAATTCTTAATTCCGAATTTTATATGGACACATCCATCCCCCGAGGGCAAATCGCAGGTGTAGCGACACCTCCTTGTTCGAAGAGTTACGCACAACGCGCCTTGGCAGCAGCACTGTTGGCCGAGGGCGAAACCACGCTGCGTAACCTCGATTTCTGTGATGATACCCTCTCGGCACTCCGTGTCATCGAGTTGCTCGGTGCAAAGGTCGAACGCCTTGACGAGCGCACGGTGAGAGTTTGCGGAGGTCTTGCACCGAACTGCACGACACTCAATGTCGGCGAATCGGGTTTGGCAACAAGAATGTTCACCCCAATAGCTTCGCTATGTGACAAACCAATCACAATAACCGGAGAGGGCACCCTACTCTACCGTCCTATGCAGATGATGATAGAGCCACTGCGCAAGCTCGGCGTAGAGGTACGCGATGGCGGAGGTCGTCTTCCTGTCGAGGTGTGTGGCCCCATGCAGGGTGGCGAGATTGAGGTCGATGGTTCTCTCTCTTCTCAATTCCTTACAGGATTGTTAATTGCTCTGCCTTTGGCGGCAGAGGATACCACCATATTGGTCGAGAATGCCGTATCGAAGCCATATCTCGATATGACAATCGATTTGGCATCGAAGTTTGGTGTAAATATCCAGCACAACGACTATAAGGAGTTCTTCATCGAGGGCGGACAGCGATACAACGCCACCGACCTTACGATCGAAGGCGATTGGAGTGCAGCAGCAATGCTGCTCGTAGCGGGTGCTGTGGCCGGTAAGATTACCCTTACAAATATATCCATGCTCTCAAAGCAGGCCGATGTTGCCATCTGCGACGCTTTGGTGAGAGCAGGTGCATTGGTAGAGAGTGAACCAAACTCGATAACCGTAGAACACCGCGACCTTGTAGCGTTCGAATTCGATGCTACGCAGTGTCCTGACCTCTTTCCTGCATTGGCAGCCTTGGCTGCAGCAGCAGAGGGCGAGAGTGTAATATATGGCACCCACCGCTTGGAGCATAAGGAGTCAAATCGCGCCGAGACAATCGCTGCCGAGTACTCGAAGCTCGGTATCGAGGTGCGCTTGGAGGACGATGCAATGTATATCAAGGGTGGCGAAATCCACTCTGCCGAGACAGAGAGCCACCACGACCACCGCATCGCAATGTCGTTGGCCGTATCGGCACTACGCTCCGATGGCGAGGTTTTAATCAACAACGCCGAGTGCGTAGCAAAGAGTTTCCCTGACTTCTTCGAGGTATTGGAATCATTAAGAGCTTCGAGATAGTTATGTGGCATAATTCGTTTGGCTCGAAGTTCAGACTCTCCATCTGGGGAGCATCGCACACCCCTGAGATAGGCGTGCGCATCGAGGGCGTACCGCAGGGCATTGCCTTGTCGGAGTCCGACTTCGAGGCAGACCTCTCGCGCCGTAGAGCCTCGGCTCGCGGAACAACCGCACGCCACGAAAAAGATATCCCTACCCTTCGCACGGGCGTAGTCGATGGTGTAACTACGGGCGAGGCGATAGAAATTATATTCCAGAATGGAGATACCCGCTCGTCAGACTATTCGCAGTTCGAGAGCCACAATCGCCCTTCTCATGTAGATTTTACGGCAAGAGCCAAGTATGGCACTGATGTGGATCTGCGCGGCAGTGGTCAATTCTCGGGTCGTATGACAGTGCTCCTCGTTGCTGCAGGTGTTGTAGCAAAGAAGATTGTCGAGGGGTGCGAATACAAGACCTCGATAATCGAGATTGGCGGAGAGCGCGACAGCAGCAAGTTTGCCGATGTCATTAACTCGGCAATAGAGGACTGCGACTCGGTAGGAGGTGTTGTCGAGTGTTCAGTCTGTGGCGTAGCCATAGGCTTGGGAGAGCCATTCTTCGACTCGGCAGAGAGCATCATTGCCCATCTGCTCTTCTCCGTGCCTGCAGTTAAGGGCGTGGAGTTCGGTAGCGGCTTCGAGGGCGTTCGCCTTCGCGGCTCGGAGCGCAACGACTGCTTCATTGATAGCAACGGTCACACCGCAACAAACAACGAGGGTGGCATAAATGGCGGTATAACAAATGGCAACGACTTGGTTGTGCGCGCTGCTATAAAGCCAACTCCAAGCATCGCGCGTGAGCAGATGACCTACAACAAGGAGTTGGGCAAGGTTGCACCGCTCTGCATCAAGGGACGCCACGATGCCTGCATAACACTGCGTGCTGCGGTGGTTGTAGAGGCGGCTATTGCGATAGCATTGGCGGAGCTGAAGATGCAGGATTAGAGATATAGAAAGAGGATGACCATACGAGAGAGCATACATCTTATCAAGAGTGCCGCAACGCCGTTGTATGGCGAGCGCGAGGCGGAGATGATAGCGCGTATGGTTGTGTGCGACAAAGTCGCCTACAACTTTTCGCAACTCGTCCTCCACTATGATGACGAGTGCGAAATTGCGGGATTGGAAAACCTTACCAAGGAGTTGGAGAGTGGTCGCCCCGTACAATATATATTAGGCAAGGCGGAGTTTTGCGACCTGGTTTTCGAAGTGGGAGAAGGGGTGCTTATCCCTCGCCCCGAGACCGAAGAGTTGGTCTATCGTATAGCGAAGAGTGCAAAGCGCGGCGCACGAATTCTCGACATAGGAACAGGCAGCGGAGCGATTGCTATCGCACTTGCCAAGATGGTCGAGGGGGCAAAGGTTGTTGCGATAGATATTTCGCAAGAGGCATTGACCATTGCACGAAGAAATTGCGAACGACTTGGCGCCACAGTTGAGTTTATAGAGGCCGATGCGCTCGGTGATTTAAGTGCGCTTGGCGAGTTTGACATAATAGTATCAAATCCGCCATACATCCCACAGAGCGACATTGTGGAGATGCGCAAAAATGTGGTATATTTTGAGCCACACACTGCACTATTTGTGCCGGACGACGATATTTTAAAGTTTTATACGGCCACAGCCGACAATGGAGTGAAGATGCTCAGCGAAGAGGGCACACTGTGGTTCGAGATATACGAGAAGGCGGGTGCTGAAATTTGCGATATGCTGCGCGAAAAGGGATTTTCGCAGAGTGAAGTTATCGAAGATGCCAACCTCAAACCACGAATGGTATGGAGCAGAAGGTAACGCGCACCAAGCGGACAAAGAGTCCGCAGCAGGCCCTGCAGTCGCTGATGCGACTATGCGCCAGAAGCGAGCACTCCTCGAGTGATGCCCTCAGACTGATGAAGCGCTGGGGTGTAGAGGATGGCGAGGCACAGAAAGTGGTTGCACGACTCGAGAATGAGCGATTTATAGATGACACTCGCTACGCCGAGGCTTTTGTACGCGACAAACTCAACCTGAGCGGTTGGGGAGCCTACAAGATAAAGAGTTCGCTGCGCGCAAAGGGTATTTCGCGCGAGATTATAGAGGAGGTTATCGCGCCGATGATTGATGCGGTCGATATGTCGGAACGATTGGAGGAGATTATGCTGCGTAAGATGCGCACACTGAAGTACAAATCCTCCTACGATGCAAAGACAAAGCTTATCCGCTTTGCCGCATCGCGAGGATACAACATGGATGAGGCCGTAGAGTGTGCATCGAAGATTTGTGGCAAGATAGAGGATGAATACAATTTTGATAATATAATATAATTAGATAATAGAGTATGAAGAAATTTTTTAGTTTTGTGATCTTGTATGCAATTCTGATGTTACCATCAGTGGCTTTGGCTCAACAAAACGCACAAGCGCAACAGGCACAGGCTCAGCCGACAACCGTTAATGCGAGTATCGGATTTACAGAATTTGTTACAAGCAGTTTCATCAACTACTATGCAACAGGCGGCGTTCAGGAGAAGCTCTACCTCATCACCGACAAGCCATACTACAGCGCGGGTGATAAGATCTTTTTCAGCGCATTCCTCGTAAATTCAATTTACTTCCACAACACCACCGACACGCGCTACATATATGTAGAGCTTGTCGATGCTACGGGTAGCGCCATAGAGCGTATGAGAATACAAGGCACAGGCGGTCGTTTCAACAATGCCATCTCGCTTTCGGCAAAAATCACTCCCGGCAAGTATACCTTGCGCGCATACTCGAAGTGGCAGACCAACTTCGACAAAGACTTCCTCTTTTCAAAGCAGATCGATATCGGTAACTACATCGACGATGCTATTCACACCAAGATTACTTACGAGTTCGACAAGAACGACCGTGTAGTGGCAACAGTGGAGGTTACGAATAACAACTACGCTCCAATCGCACAGAACGAGATCGAGTACTCGCTCAATATCAATGGTCGAGCTACAAACCATATGACCGCAACTGACAACAACGGTCTTTTCCGCTTCTCGTTCCGTCCAAG
>JAFZEY010000080.1 GCA_017560455.1 Alistipes sp.
CTGCTACAGCCAAGAGCGATGCCGATTTGGCACGCGAGCGCGAGGCAAGCGCCAAAAACGCCGAACGCCTCAAGGAGGTCGAAAAACAGCAGACCGACTTCGGCGAGAAGAGATAAAACAAAGAGCTATTGTGGCGGTGCTACAATAGCTCTTTTTAAATGCAGAATTCAAAATGCAAAATTCAGAATTAGTTTTTAACTACTCTCTACACTCAACTCTGATTTACCGTCTGAAGTCGTGAGATGTGGTGTATCGCAAATGAGATTCCTCTGGGATAGTACTAAAACGTACAGCCCAGAGGAATCTACTTTTTGGGATATGCCGCAGATTGCGGCTTATCACAAGAGGTCTTACAAGCCCATCTTCTTGCGAATTGCCTTTGGAATGGCATTCTTATTCACCATAATCTCCATAGTCTTGTACTCTACGTACGGACGAGAGAAGTAGTAGTAGCCATCGTATGGCGGACGAACGTCCCAAGAGTTCTTAACCTTGAAGAATGGGTTACCCTCCTGGTCGGTTGCGGTACCTTCGATAACCATACCGTGGTCGTCGGTGTTCTCGTAGTTGTCGAACGCCTCCTGACGCATCTCCTGAGTAATCTTCTTCTCCTTTACAGGCTTGTCGAACGAGTAGAGCTCGCGCTGACGCTCCTGATCCGAAAGACGACCCCAACGCTCAGCCTCGGTGCCGCTCATGCTCTCGATATTATCCTCAGGAATGATACCGATAGCCTTGGTACGGTGGAAGCCCTTCTCCGAAACATCAGCAGCCCAACCGAGTGAATAGTTGTTCTCGAGCGCATTGTCTACAATCTGCATCAACTCGTTAAGCGGTACATTGTATGCAGTCTCCCACATCCAGTTATCAGGTACCTCAACGATATACTGCGAGTAGAATGGGTGGTGAGTATACGATGTTACAAACACGTAGTCCGACATCTTGATAGGTAACGACTCTGCAAACGAATGCGGAGTATACTCCTTACCCTTGTAGGTAAACTTCTCAGGCATCTTACCGAAGTAAGCGTCGAGAATTGCGTTCAAACCATCTTTCCAAGCGGTTGTGAGCTTCTTATTCTTGTTCTGCACAACAGCCTCGACATACGCCTTCAAAACAGCGTCAATCTCGCCGAATACAGGCTTATCGGTGCCATAGTTCAATCCCTCGTATACCTCCTGTGGAACGATACCATACTTCTCGATACCCTTGGTTACGTCGTGGAATGCTCCTCCTACAGCCATATTGAGATGGCCGTGCAAACGAACATACTTAACAGCCTTCTCGAAGTAGATATTGCGGACAATCCACATCTCCGAGAGGTCCATCTCCTCGCCTCCGGCACGTATAATCTCGTTCTCGAGGAACGACAAAGCCGAGAAGCACCAACAAGTACCGCTACGGAACTGATTCTTAACCGAGGTACCCTTTACAACCTTACCATCGGTAAACTTGTAACCCTCTTTTGTCTGCGCCGAAGTCGAAGCAACGAGTGCTACGCACAAGCACAATGCAGTGATAAATCTCTTCATTTTTCTCTATTTTTTAGTATTGTTTACAATGTTTAGGCACTCCTCGTACGAGAGCAACTCGGCCTTCTTGCCACGAGGGATACGATAGTTCTTGCCCTTGTAGGCGATATATGCGCCGTAGCGGCCATTCTTAATCGAGAGTTCTGCGTCCTCCAAGAAGGTCTTTATCGGAGTAGCTGCTGCAGTCGCAGTCTGCTTCTGAGACTCGATCAACTCCAATGCACGTTCGTAGGTCAAGGTGTATGGATCGTCAGCCTTTGTCAGCGAAGCGAAATTGTTACCATAGCGAACATACGAACCAAACTTACCAATGCCGACAATCACATCCAACTCCTCGTACTTGCCAAGTGTGCGAGGCAGAGCAAACAACTCCAAAGCCTCCTCCAAGGTGATAGCCTCGATAAGTTGTCCCTTTTTGAGCGATGCAAAGCGAGGTT
This sequence comes from Alistipes sp., assembly GCA_017560455.1. Classification (GTDB taxonomy): domain Bacteria; phylum Bacteroidota; class Bacteroidia; order Bacteroidales; family Rikenellaceae; genus Alistipes. The sequence continues at coordinate 1,970 of JAFZEY010000080.1, forward strand.
TCTCACCCTCGGGTGCATCAATCTCGACCATAGGACCGAAGCGACCAATGC
>JAFZEY010000081.1 GCA_017560455.1 Alistipes sp.
AATACCAAAGAGTCGGTACGGTTTCCAGCGCCTTTGGCAAGTTCATCAATAGTAATAGTAATCTCTGTCTTGCCCGTTCCGCTTGATGGTGTTACGGTTACCCAATCCGGTTTATGAGTTACACTCCATTCCATATTTGATTGAGCGCGGACAATAACTTTCCTCGAAAATGCCCTATTCAATGCATATAATTGTTCTTTATCTACCTTAAAATCTCTATACACTGACGGAATCAGCGCTCCCCAAGTTGCGTCCTGTTGATATCGCACCAATGATGTTTCTGGAACTTCTACTGTACCCCTTATTGTTTGAGCAAAATTCTCTTCATACAAACCAGTACCACTAGGGGGTGTTTTAGCCAAACACACAACTCTTCTAACCCACTCAGGAAAGGCATTTTGTTCAATTTCAACGACATCTTGATGTATGATAATTTCAGAAACGCCAGCTCCGCTAACAATGCCCGCAGGCACTATAGATATATTTTTGGGCACTTCAAATGTACCACTAAAATTTTGATACGCAAATGCGTTTCTACCAATAAGCATTACGGATTCAGGAATAACTAACTTGCCTGTAAATTGTTGATCATAAATATTACCATACTGACCACTTGTAGGAGACACCAAAAAAGCACAATCTGATATCTCCCTCAACGTATTTGGAAGAATTAACTCTCCTGTTCCGCACAATGCATATTGACCAATCTTCACTAAACCATTAGGCAATGTAAGATTTTCAATGTAATTAAAGCAGAAACAATCATCGGGAATCTCTGTAATTTTAGATGGAATAACCAAGTCTCCAGTGAATCCGCAGGCGTAAAAAGCGCCCCCTCCGATGGTTTCTAGATTTTCCGGAAGGATTAATCGGCCCTCAATAGAGCAGCGCATAAAGGCCCTATCACCAATTTTTTTTAGGGTATGAGGAAGAGCCAATGGTTTAAACTCTAATCTTTCGCACCAATAAAAAGCCAAATTACCAATCTCTTCTAATTCATTTGGGATATTTATAGATTGTAGATATTCGCATCCGCTGAATGCTTCTCCTCCAAGAGATTTAACACAATTGGGAATATTTATATTTAGGAGTCTTGTTGAAGAAAAGGCTTTGTCATCTATTTTGATGATATTATTAGGGAGAATTACTCTTTCAAGTAGAGTTTTACCATTTAAGGCGACCTGAGGAATTGTGTTTTCTTCAGCGGTATACTCCTGTCCATAATAGTTGCGACCAACGCCACTTGCTATCTTAACTTCTTCGATATTCAATCGTTTGAGATCAGACATCTCGTCACGCATAAAGTGAAAATCATTCACATTTATTTCGCCTGTAACTTTAAGATTTTGGATTTTGGTGAAATCTTTGCCTTGCTCTTCTAAGATGACCTTCAATGCACTTTCATAAGGTTCTGAAGATGCTTTTGGAACATTTATTACGACATACTCTCTTGCGGTACCGTCGTGAGTAATAGTCTCACTCTCCCAAGGGGTAATATCCTCTCCAATAAGTTTGCACTCAATACCTGAGATATCTTTCTTGGATACCTCAATAGTAAACTTATGCAATTTACCTGCGTTGTACTCAAAACCCTCGTTTTTGCGGAAAATATACGAAGTGCCATTAACCGTGATTTTGAATAGAGCCACAGATGCCTCCATACTTTGCGGGACAACAATTGCACGCCAACCATTACCATTCACCGCAGGAATAATATCCGTAAATTCTACTTCGCCGGATGGAGTAACGACGCCTGTTGCAAGATCGATAGATGCCTTACGAATAGTGTTGGACACAAGAATGTGTTTATCCACACTATTCCACTCGTTTTCGCCCCAATTGTTACCCTCAACCAGCTCTACTTGTACACCAGCCATACGGTGATTAAAAGTGAGTTTGATGCGAGATGTCGTTGGCGCTATATTCTCTGCTTTACCCCACAAGAAATCACTTGCTTCATATCCCCCCATCAAACTATTAGATGCATCTGTTGATTGGTCTTTCTGCACCTCGAAAGGATAGGCGTTTACATTCTCAACATTGTTATTGTATGGATAATATCCGTACAAATCCACGGGGGTTTTATCATCAAGATAATAGACAGGATAATCCGGTGTCCACTTATACTCCTGCTCATTAAAGACATAACGAACATTCGTAGCTTGATTACCCTCTGCGAATAGAGTTCCTGGGGTTTCTCCAACATAGTTCACGGCGTATATACCTACACCATCGCCATTACAAAATCCGTCATCATTAGCACGGGTAGTAGTTACTTGATCGATGGAGCTAATAACATTAATAGCAATTCGCCCTTCTGGAGTCGGTACACTTGGTATCGGCTCATCAAAATCTTGCGTACAGCCTGCAAAGAGTGACATAATACACAATCCGAAAAGTAGTTTTTTCTTCATAATGATATGTTTTTAAATTTTGTTCAATTCAATTTAATCGGCAGAGCCCCCATTTTCGCCGCCATCACCCCAGCCGCCGACGCCCATACCTGGGCCGTCCGAGGTGACAGTGAGTTCTGCGGTTACATTGTATGTAGTGCCCGATACGAAAGTCGTAGCCTCCTGTTCGAAGCTCTGCTCACCGCTATAAAAATCTACGACCTTAATGGTGTAGCCCTGCTGTAACGCCACAGGTGGCACCACAAACCAGAACTCGGTAGCCGCAGCCTCGGTTGTGCCGACCTTCACCTCGCCACAGTTGAGTTTGATGGTGTTTGCCGAGCCCGACAATACGCAAGTTGGTAGTGCGTTGAGGTTTGGTGTTACCACGCCACTGCCCGAGAGTGCCTCGCCACCCTTCGAGGTGAGGGTGATGGACTTGACGCTATGATCCTTGCCCCACAGCTTCACACAGAGGTATGCGCATAGCGGTTGAAATGTGAGATTTGTATCCGTAACATCCGACGATACCGCAACCATAGTGTTTAACTCGGTTGCATAGCCCCCCGCAGCATAGTTCTGCGTTGCAGAGAACGGAATTGTGAGTTTGCCCTCGGCAGAGAGCGAATAGTTTGCATTATAAGGATATACCGCATAGTGCGCCGACACCGAGGTTGCTGAGCCCGAAGGGATAGTTACCGCCTCGAAATCGCCCGATGTAGTACCCTCGGTACCGATATATTGGAATTTCTGATTCTTGGTGTTGGCAGCAAATACAGACAAGAGGTCGCTTGTCCTCCAGCCTGCGCTCTGCGGTGTAGTTGCCGAAACCATACGGAAAGCACCCTGCACGATGTTGTAGGCAATAGAGAGTTTGCCGTCAGTTGAGTTGATAGTGATGGTTGTCGAACGCTCGACAATGTTGGTATTAGGCTCAACCACAAGTACCACGCTATGTGCTACCATTGCACGAGTTTGAGGTGCAAGATGTATCCAAGACTGCGCCTCGGCAGGAATCGAGAGCTCCCACTCGGTATTAGTCAAGAAGTTGAGCGATAGATTTCCGCCCTCGGCCGAGATACTCTGCAATGCTCCGTCGGCAATTTCAAGCCCAGCTTGCTCGAACGAGATACTCTTCATAATGACCTTCTCGCCATTCGATACAAAGACGATAACTTTGCTATACTCGTCAACGATTGAGCCCGACTTAATCTCTATGCAACCGCTCTTGCCTGTAGCATCGCCAGCGACAACCTTCGCTCTAATGTCTGCCGAGGAGGTAACCTCGACCGTTACGCTTTCGGTTACGCTCTGCACCGAGTAACGAATTGTACGAGCCGAATTTGGCGACATTACCACCAAGTCGCTATCCGCAAAGGTTATTTCGAGCGATGCACCCTTCGGCAAAGTAATAACCGTGCCGTCTGCAAGCGTGAAATACACGAACTGCTCATCCTGGGCTACGCCTTGAAAAAAGGCATCGCCATCTTCGCCAGTCGCCTTGCCGAGTTGCTTCCACGACACTCCATTGTCGTAAGAGACATACCAATAGTCGTTCTCGATTTTGAGTTGTGGGGTTATACCTTGCTCACCCTCAGGACCTTGAGGACCGATTGCACCATCGGTGCCGACAGCCTTAATCTTATTACCATTCTCGTCAAGCAACCACTCGCCATCGAGCGTCCAATAATAGATATTGTCAGTGTCTTTCTTAACGCCAATAACGGGAATATAACTACTATCTTTGCCATTCTCACCGTTAGAGCCGTCCTTACCATCTTGACCGTGGTAAATGGTGATAGGAGTTCCCTTTGCAAAGGTAATCGTGTAGCCAATGGTTTCGCCATTTTCGACAATTGGAGTAACGTTTGTGATGTAATCCTGATTTTGCAGAGCGGCCACAATAGCCTGCAATGACGAGATGTTATTATTCATCTGGGTACATAACTCCTCGAGTTTGGTCACTCGCTCCTTCAAATCTTCGATGTCGGAACGAATTGCTGTGTCATCATAAGGCTCAGTACACGCAAGCAGCGACGATGCTCCCAGAACTAACAGACAGGTAAAAAGGTTTTTCATATAGTAAGATTTTTATTATTTGCTCCCTCAAATCTTACTATCCGCACCTCAATAGTGGTATGTTAATTGTTTGCACAAACAGAAAGCGTGGTGCTGAAAACTTATTTTAGATAGTCTGGCCTTAGGATACCACAGTAATAAAACAAGCAACAGCCCCACGCCATACCAAATGGTATGACGCGAGAAGATGTCCGCTCACTCTCTTACTGTTTTCGAAGTTCCTAAGTTCGACTATCGAGAATAAACTTACACTTTCCGCGTAAATAGTATGTTATTACAAAGGTAATAACTTTTTCGCAGAATATGCAGTTTTTCAGACATTTATTGCTGTTGCCTTATAAAACAGGTATAAAAGAACGAGGTTTTGTGGTGCAAAGTTCAGTAAAACATTCTCAAAAATCAATATTGAAACAAAACAATGTTATTTACAAATTGGGGCACACACTTTAGTTGTAATTCGTATATTTAGAGTTAATAATAAGCGTATTATAATTTCATTACAGCCTCTCGGATTTGTATTGGTGAGAGGCGGGCGTAGACTTGTGTGCTGGAGACGGATTTATGTCCGAGGAGGGTTGCAATGGTGTAGATGTCCACTCCGTTTTCTAAAAGGCGCATCGCAAAGGTATGTCGAAAGCAATGGAAGGTGATGTGTTTCTCAATCTTTGCGAGTTTGAGTAGGCGTGGGATGTAGAAACTTAATTTATAGCTCGTCAAGTCGGGAAATACTAAGCCTCTCTTTTGTGGTTTGCCGAGCAGTTCAATTGCAGAGGGAGATAGCGGTAGTTTTACGGCTACTTGTGTTTTGCTAATAACTATATCAAGATACGATCGTTTCTTCGAGTTGATATGTACGCTCTTCCAATCAAGAGAGAGGATATCGCTACGCCGCAATCCGGTGTATATTGACAGCAGGCAGGCTCGTTGGATATCAGGATATTCCTTAAACTCCACTCGTTCCAATCGGCGTATTTCTTTCTCGTCGAGATACTCTTTTGTGGTATCGTGTTTCCAATGTATGCGAGATATCTTCGTATTTATATCAGTCTTTATAATGCCGTCTTGATGCGCAAGATTCACGATGCTCATAAAGGCGTTAAAGTATGCCGATGCTGTATTCTGACTCAGTTTTGTTCGTCTGTGGAGTCCTTTTGTGTTTGTAAGATAACCCTTGAATTGCTCACAGAAACTGACCGTAATATCCTTGAAGCAACACTTACCCTTACAAAAACGGTAGAGATATTTTAGGCTTACCCTGAACTTGATACCACGATATATGATGTTGCGGTGAAAGTAGTCCAGGAAGTCTTCATTGATACGCCTCTTGGATAGGAACTCGTAATCCTTATGTACAAGGCTTATGTATCGCTCACAGCGAATCGCATCGGCAATCTCATCAATGTCGTCGTTGAATTTCCGTTGAGCGTCATTCGTAGGTGTGGTGTACTTCTCCAGATCAAGGAATTCATATCGCACCTGTTTACCATTATTATCAGTAAATGGAGGACTGAATTCAAGATATACAGACAACATCGTTCCGTGGCTCTTTTTCTTCGCGCGAATTATAACTCTTCCCATTGCTTCAAATCTTTTAATTGTTTGATATCCAATACATTTACTAATACTTTTGCGTCCTTGCATTTGATGCGTACTATCTTACTTTCTGTAGTAGAAAGTAAAATCTCCCGTGTTATCGCAAATTCTTCGATAGCACCTTCAATGGTTATCCATTCGGGATTTTTGGCTTGTTCAACCTCCCAGGCAGCAACACAATCTTCATAGTTAAATCGACGAGAATTGCCCAAATAGTAGGAGCGGACATTGTGCCTTTCTACAAAATGTAACACCCACGATCGCCCCATTTTTGTATAGTTCATCAAACCCGCAAGTGAGAATGATGCAGGGCATAAAGGGCAATCTTTGTTAGATGGGAGTTTAGTAAACCACGCTCTTAAATGGCGATACTTGATGTATGCCACACCTTCTAATGTGCGGTAACACAGCGTGTTAGACTTGATTAGTTGGTAAATGAATTGCTTTGAGAATCCCGAAAGTTTAGCTACTTGGCTTACTGTTAGCAACTCTTCATAGTGGTCTTGCACTCGCAAATCTAATGGCGGAAGACCTTGTCTTTGTTGTTTAAGTTTTGTCATATTCAATTAAGTTTTTGGTCGTAAAACTTAATAAATATAACATGCAGTAAACATATAGAAAAACGAGTATCGTATGAGTATCGTCTCAATTTTCCATCCCTTTTCTACGCCCCTCTGCGAGGTGTTTGAAAGTCTGGTTTTTGATAAACAATGATACACTTGGGGGTGAAATGGGGCGAAAAAAAAGAATTTTGCAGATTTTTGCAAAATTCTTAAAGTGTTGATATTTAGTATTTTAAGATGTTTGATCCTTGATTTTTACTTTCTTTTCTATGTTTTGTAAATGATTGATAATCAAGTATTTACAAGGGTTACTTGCCGATGCAGAAGTGGGAGAAGATATTTTTTAAAATGTCGTCGTTGGTGATGCGGCCGGTGATTTCGGCCAAGGCGGTGATGGCTGAACGGATATCCTCCGCCAAAAGTTCCTCCGAGATACCATAATCGAGTGCCGCAATAGCCTGCGTCATATCGCGATGCGCACGGCTCAAGGCCTCGAAATGGCGCAAGTTCGACACCACAACTTCGCCCCTATACAGCCCCTCGGTATCTACCGTTGCACGAAGTGCCTTGCGGAGCTCATCGACCCCCTCGCCCTCGCGTGCCGAGATATAAATTGCCCCTTCAACATCGCGCGATAACGATGTGTCTATCTTGTTGACTACCAGCAATAAAGTCTGTTCATTACCAAGTTCCGGCAACTCCAACTTCGACTGCGAAGGCTCGGTCATATAGAGCACAATTTGCGCCTGACGGATAGCCCTTTCGGTGCGTTCGATACCCATCTTTTCGAGCTCATCATCCGTGTCGTGCAGGCCAGCAGTATCGACAAAACGGAAGCGAATATCGTCAATCACAACGCTCTCCTCGATCGTGTCGCGAGTAGTTCCTGCAATGTCCGAAACCATAGCTCTATCGTCGCCCACAAGGCGGTTGAGAAGGGTGCTTTTGCCCACATTTGGGCGGCCTACAATAGCCACAGCAACGCCCTCGCGGATAGCATTTCCCACCTTGAACGACTCCATAAGTCGCACCACCGCACCGTCAGTTTTTTCGAGCATTGAGCGCAACTTTTCGCGGTCGGCGAACTCGACATCCTCCTCCGAGAAATCCAACTCCAACTCCAACAGCGATGTGATATTGAGCAACTCCTCGCGCAACTCGTCGAGCAGTGCCGAGTAGCCACCTCGCATCTGTGTAGCCGCCACAGCGTGGGCTGCACGCGACTCCGCAGCAATCAAATCGGCCACAGCCTCGGCCTGTGAAAGGTCGATGCGGCCTGCTGCCAAGGCTCGTTTCGAGAACTCGCCCGCCTCGGCCATACGCGCACCCTGCTCACACAAAAGGCGAAGCACCTCCGCAGCGATATAGCGCGAGCCGTGAATCGAAATCTCGACCGACTCCTCACCCGTATAGGAGTATGGGGCGCGAAAAACCGCCACCACAACATCGTCTACCACGCGTTCACCATCGCATATAGTGCCATAGTGTATCGTGTGCGACTTCGCCTCCGAGAGGGGTTTACGCCCCTTGAAGATGCTATCACACAGCGCCACCGAGCCCTCGCCACTCATACGAATAACAGCGATAGCACCTCCCAGCGCAGTTGCCGGCGCAACAATTATATCTCTACTCTGCATAGTTCTTTACTTTCCGATAGGCAAAGGTATAAAAAAATATGGGGTTGTCCAAACAGACAACCCCACAACCCATTTTAGCCTTATTTAGTTTCCTGCGTAAGCAATAATGCCCAAGCCAACGATAAAGAGCAAGAACATAAGAGCAACCAACCAATTGGTCTTCTTGTCTGCGCCCTTAAACTCCTTCCAGATGAACACGCCCCACAAAGCAGCAATCATCGGAGCACCCTGACCGAGAGCGTATGCGATAGCACCACCGGCCTTACCTGCTGCGATATACGAGAATGCTGTACCAAGGCACCAGATCGAACCACCGAGGATACCCACGAGGTGAGTCTTCAAAGAGCCCTTGAAGTACTCGCTATACGATACCGGCTCGCCAACAAACGGCTTCTTCATAATCAAAGTGTTGAACACAAAGTTCGAGAGGAGCACACCTACCGAGAAGATAAAGATTGCCGAGTAAGGAGTGAGCTTACCAGCCTCAGGTGCAACGAAGTCACCTGCCATACCTTTAAGAACAAATCCGAAGAATGTAGACATCAACACACCCGCTACAACGGCGAGGATTATACCCTTCTTACGGCTTGTATTCTGCTCGCCACCCTTAGCAACGCGACCTGCAGCCACACCATTGCAGATAATAGCTACAACGATAAGCAATACACCAAGAGCGAGTAAAAGTGGATTGTTGGTCTGCTGCTGTGCAATAACAAAGGTATTTACAACACCCAAAACGAGAGCCAAACCGCAACCGAGAGGGAATGCCACCGACAAACCGGCCAACGAAGTCGAAGCCGAAAGGAGAATGTTCGAGAGATTGAAGATTACGCCCGCAAGGACAACCCAACCGATGCTTGCCACATCTGCCTGACCGAGGTCGGCAAGGAACGAGCGGCCCTGTTCGCCTGTGCTACCCATGGTAAGACCGAGAACGAGAGCAAAGATAACCATGCCGATAACATAGTCCCAATAGAAGAGTTCGTAACGCCAGGTCTTACCTGCGAGTTTCTGGGTGTTACCCCACGATCCCCAACAAAACATTGTGATAAGGCAAAATACCATTGCCAACGAGTAAGTTTCGATAATAAACATAATAGTATAAATTTTAGGTTAATTAAAAATTATCAACTTCTTCGCGAGTAGGAATCGAAGGTTGCGCACCCTCGCGGGACACCGAAATTGCCGAAGCCTTAGTCGCAAAGCGCAACGCCTCGCGCAACGCCATACCCTCAGCCAAAGCTGCACACATTGCACCATTATAAACATCGCCTGCAGCGGTGGTATCTACGGCATTAACCTTGTGAGCCGGCACAATCTCGCTCTTGCCATTCTCGTAGAGCATTGCACCATCACCGCCCATAGTGATTACAACCTTGCCAACACCAGCCTCACACAATGCTGCAGCGGCCTTTTCTGCACCCTCGACATCGTAGGCCTCGACGCCTGTAAGAAGCTCCGCTTCGGTCTGATTTGGGGTAATGAGGTAGAGTTTCGAGAGTGTTTCGGCGCTGACCTTAGCAGCAGGAGCAGGGTTGAGAATTACCTTTGCACCCTTAGCAGCAGCTACGGCTACGCACTCCTCTACGGTTGTCATCGGGATTTCGAGTTGCAACAGCACGATATCGCCCTCCTCGATGGTATTCAAAGCCGGCATAACATCCTCAGTTGTGAGTTCGTTGTTTGCACCAAGAGCCACCGAGATAGAGTTCTGCGCATTACCATCGACCATAATCAACGCTACGCCCGAAGGGGTCTCCTTGCGAACGATATACGAAGTGTCGATGCCATACTCGGCATATCGAGCCACAGCCTCGTCTCCAAAAATATCTTTACCCAATGCACAAGCAAAGAGTACGGGATGCCCCATACGGGCAACAGCAACAGCCTGGTTAGCACCCTTACCACCACCTGCCATCATAAAATTACCTCCCAAAACGGTCTCTCCGGGGCGAGGAAGCGATGCGGAGCGCACCACCATATCGGTATTGGAACTACCTATTACTATAACCTTTTTCATAGTTATGTAAATTCATTTCGCAGTTAAACCATTTTCAACGAAATAGCTGCTATTTGTGATTTGCCGGCTTGCGAGTAATCACCTGCACAAAATAGTCCTTCATACGAGCAGCCTGTCTTGCATCGATGCTGAGTATACGGTCGCGACCTCCTGCCTGAGGAACGAATGAAGTCATTCCTCTCTCGTCCACATCAATGCGACCCTCCTCGCTGCGAATGAACATATCGCTTGTAGGCTGTAGTGCGTAGAGCACAGAGGTTGGATCCCACATAGGACGGTCGTATGGCATCTTTCCCCATGTACAGTATGCTTCAACCACCGGATGCCACTTAGCCCAAGTAAAATCATTCGTGATACTTGTTGCAGGATATTTAACAGCAGCTCCCAATTCTGCCGGTGAAAGAGCAATCGGTGCAGGCCACTTATCAAACACCTTTCTTGCCGCAGGAATGTCGTTGAAAACATTAAACTCTGCGCGCTTTCGTTGTCTAAGACTTCCTGCCATAATAGAGGTGTGTTTCACCTTTGCCTCCACCAATTCACGGCCGTTGAGCGAAGAGAACTCATCTGCTGCAGAGTCGAGAAGCTCGGCTAATGTTGTGCTAAAGCCAACCGATACGATGATAACCGATTTGTCAGGCTGCGAAGCCAATACTCTACGATACATTTTGACAGCATTCTCCGGTTCGCGAATACCGCGAGTTAAAGATTTAGGGGCATTCTCAACCACGCTTGTAAAATCGGGGTGCTTCTTGTTACTTATACATCGTGTTGCACGCGCTACCACAACCTCTGGATGTCCGTACCACTTATTCATAACACTGATAAACTTACAAGCGGTAGGGCTCTCCTTGTGGCAACTTACGGCCAAAAGTTTAATTTGTCCATAATCAACCGCTTTGTGCAGCAAGTCGAGCGCCAATGCGTCATCAATATCGTTGCCCATATCAGTTTCGAATATCACACCCGGAACATCTGTTGTTTGAGCAGTCGCACAAAAGCCACACGGTGCTACTATGGCAAGTAGAGCCAATAATGATAATAGTTTTTTCATACTCTTTTTAGATTAATTGGTTAGTTTTATATGATTTTGTTCTATTATTTAGTACAAATATAATAATAATAAT
>JAFZEY010000082.1 GCA_017560455.1 Alistipes sp.
ACGATATGTATCGTGTAGGTACGGCTGCCCGCATCCTCAAGATTCTCGAGATGCCGAACGGCAATCTCACCGTTATCCTTTCGGGCTTGGAGAAGATCGAGGTTGGCGAATACATCTCTACCGAGCCATTCTTCAAGGCGAAGGTTACGCCGTTGCTCGACTCTACACCCGATAAGAACAGCGTGGAGTTCGACGCTCTCATTGAGTCTATCAAGGATGTTGCACTCAACATCATCAACACATCGCCAACAATGCCGAAGGAGGCTTCGTTTGCGATTAAGAATATCGATTCGCACCGCGGTATCGTGAATTTCATCTGCTCGAACCTCGAGTTCTCGGATGATGACCGTCAGATGCTGCTCGAAGCACCGGGCCTTTTGGCTCGTTCGCGCAAGCTGCTCGAGATACTTATCCGCGAGCAGCAGTTGCTCGAGCTCAAGCAGGATATCCAAAACAAGGTAAAGCAGGAGATAGACAAGCAGCAGCGCGACTACTACTTGCAGCAGCAGATGCGCACTATACAACAGGAGTTGGGCGATGACGAGGATGGCGACATCAAGCGTCTTCGCGAGGCTGCCGCAAAGAAGAAGTGGAGCAAGGCTACTGCTGAGTTATTCGAGAAGGAACTCTCAAAAATGGAGCGTCTCAACCCTGCGGTTGCCGAATATTCGGTGCAGATGAACTACTTACAGTTGATGGTGGATCTCCCTTGGAACGAGATGACCGAGGATAACCTCGACCTAAAGTGTGCACGCGAGCAACTCGATGCCGACCACTTCGGCTTGGAGGAGGTTAAGGACCGTATCTTGGAGCACTTGGCCGTTATCAAGTTGAAGGGCGATTTAAAATCCCCAATCCTCTGCCTCTATGGCCCTCCGGGAGTTGGTAAGACATCGCTCGGTAAGTCGGTAGCTACGGCTCTGGGTCGCAAGTTCGGCCGTATAGCTCTCGGTGGTTTGCACGATGAGGCCGAAATTCGCGGTCACCGCCGCACCTATATCGGTGCTATGCCTGGTCGAATCATCGAGACTATCAAGCGCACAGGCTCATCAAACCCAGTCATCATCCTCGATGAGGTAGATAAGATAACCGTAAGCAACCACGGCGACCCATCGTCTGCCCTTTTGGAGGTATTGGACCCTGAGCAGAATACAACATTCCACGACAACTACCTCGACACCGAGTACGACCTCTCGAAGGTGTTATTTATCGCTACTGCCAACGATATTGGCGCGGTAAACCCTGCACTTCGTGACCGTATGGAGTTGATAAATATCCCAGGCTATATTCTCGAAGATAAGATCGAGATTGCCGAGAAGCACCTCGTTCGCAAGCAATGCGAGGCTCACGGATTGAAGGAGGAGCAGATGGTTATCGAGCGCAATATCGTAGAGAAGATTATCTCGGAGTACACTCGCGAGTCGGGTGTGCGTTCTCTGGATAAGCAGTTGGCAAAATTGGCTCGTTCGCGTGCCAAGGAGATTGCCTTCGAGGAGGAGTTTACCCCTTCATTCTCGGCCGAGCAGGTGGAGAAGGTATTGGGCAAGCCGAAGTTCCGCAATGACGAGTACGAGATCAAGGATATGGTCGGCGTAGTTACGGGCTTGGCTTGGACACAGGTGGGTGGTGACATCCTATACATCGAGAGTATTCTCACACCGGGCAAGGGCAAACTCTCGCTCACGGGAAATCTTGGTGATGTAATGAAGGAGTCGGCTACTATCGCTCACGAGTGGGTTATGGCGCACCATAAGGAACTTGGCATCAACCCTGAGATGTTCGAGAAAAACGACCTCAACATCCATGTACCTGAAGGTGCCGTACCAAAGGATGGTCCTTCGGCAGGTATCACTATGATAACATCGATTGTTTCGACCTACACGGGCCGCAAGGTAAACGAGCGTATTGCGATGACAGGCGAAACCTCGTTGCGTGGTCGCGTATTGCCTATCGGCGGTGTTAAGGAGAAGATTTTGGCCGCAAAGCGTGCGGGTATTCACACCATTCTTCTCCCGGAGGAGAACCGCAAGGATGTCGAGGAGATCACAAAGGAGTATATCGATGGCTTAACCTTCCACTATGTTCGTACCAACGAGCAGGTATTGGAACTTGCACTCGAAAAGTAGAGATAGATGAGAGTTTTAGCCATCATACCTGCGCGTTACGCAAGCACACGCTTTCCGGCCAAGCCACTCGCAATATTGGGTGGCAAGATGGTCGTGGAGCGTGTCTACGATCAGGTACGAAAGGCTGTCGAGAAGGTTGTCGTGGCAACCGATGACGAGCGCATATACGATGCGGTACGCTCGTTTGGTGGCGAGGTGGTAATGACCTCTACGGAACATAACAGCGGCACCGACCGCTGCGCCGAGGCCTACGAGAAGTTGGGCTACGAGGCGGATATCGTAATAAATATTCAGGGTGATGAGCCATTTATCGCACCCGAGCAGATTAACACCCTGATTGCCTGCTTCGAGAATGATGCTATCGACATCGCTACACTCGTAAAGCCATTTGCCGAGAGTAATGGCGTGGAGGCTCTCGAAAATCCGAACTCTCCAAAGGTAGTTATCAACGGAGCAAACGAAGCGATATACTTTTCGCGTTCGGTGATACCATACCTTCGAGGTGTGGAGCGAGAGGAGTGGTTAAAGTGCCACACCTTCTACAAGCACATAGGCATATACGCTTTCAGAGCTAACGCGCTCAAAGAGGTAACCACACTACCCCAATCTCCACTTGAAAAGGCGGAGAAACTGGAGCAGTTGCGCTGGTTGGAGAGTGGATATAAGATTGGTGTGGGTTTGACCGATATCGAAACAGTAGGCATCGACACCCCCGAAGATTTAGAGCGCGCAGAACGCTTCCTCAACTCAATAAAATAGAGATATGAAACCGATATTTATTGCTGGCCCTTGCGTTATCGAATCTGCCGAGTTACTCGACTCGGTGGCGGAAAAGCTGTGCGAAATAAACCGTTCGCTCGGCACCGAAATCATCTTCAAGGCGTCGTTCGACAAGGCAAACCGCACCTCGCTGCACTCCTATCGCGGAGTGGGTATTGAGCGAGGTTTGCAGATGCTCGGCGATGTACGCGAGAAGTGGGGATTGCGACTGCTGACCGATATCCACGAAGCGTGGCAGGCCGAAGCTGTAGGCGAGGTGGTGGATGTGGTGCAGATACCCGCCTTCCTCTGTCGTCAGACCGACCTTATTGTAGCGGCCGCCAAGACGGGCAAGGTTGTAAATATCAAGAAGGGACAATTTCTCTCGGGCGAGGATATGCGTTATCCATACCAAAAGGCTATGGAGGCGGGAGCCGAGGAGGTGTGGCTGACAGAACGAGGTAACTCGTTCGGTTACAACAACCTCGTGGTCGATTTCCGCAATATCTCGGATATGCTCGACTTTGCACCGCGCGTAATTATGGATTGCACCCATTCGGTACAACGCCCAAGCAGCGCAAACGGCACCACGGGTGGCGACCGTAAATTCGTGCCTTCGATGGCCTTGGCGGCCAAAGCATTTGGTGCGAATGGCTACTTCTTCGAGGTGCACCCGACACCCGACACAGCATTAAGTGACGGAGCAAATATGCTCTATCTATCCGATTTAGAAGGAGTTATAAAATCACTCTTATAACAGATGAACATAGAGTCGAAAAATAGGATACTCGATATCGCGGGCAAGGTCTTACAGAGTGAGGCCGAGGCCATATTGCACATTAAGGAGTGCCTCAACGGCGAGTTTGTTGCTGCCGTAGAGTTGATTCTCGCGTGCGAGGGTAAGGTGATCCTTACGGGTATCGGCAAGTCGGGTATCATAGCAAAGAAGGTTGCTGCAACCCTTGCGAGCACGGGAACACCGAGCTTTTATCTCAACCCGAGCGAAGCATTTCACGGCGACCTCGGAATGATTTCGAAGGAGGATGTCATAGTTGCACTCTCCTACTCGGGCGAGACGGATGAGGTCTTAAGAATCATTCCGTTTATCCACGAAAATGGAAACAAGATTATCGCCATGACAGGAAACGACGAGTCGGCACTCGCAAAGAACTCGGATATTCACATCAACACCAATATTGAGCGCGAGGCGTGCATCCTCGATCTTGCACCGACCTCATCCACTACGGCACAACTCGCCCTGGGTGATGCCCTGGCGTGTGCCCTTGTGAAGATGCGCAACTTCACGGCTGACGACTTTGCACGACTCCACCCGGGAGGCAGTCTTGGTCGCAGATTGCTGATGAAGGTCGAGCAGGTGATGCGCCGTCACGACCTCCCTGTCGTATCGGAGGAGGCAACCGCTGCCGAGATGATACACTCGATATCGCGCGGAGGATTGGGCCTGATCGTAGTGCAGCGCGGTGAGGAGATTTTGGGAATTATCACCGATGGCGACATCCGCCGAGCTATGGAGAGCCGCCAGAGTGCATTTTTCGACATTCACCCTATGGATATCGCAACGCGCGAGCCAAAGACGATACATCCGAACAGCAAGCTCATCGATGCAGAGAAGCAGATGACCCGTCACAAGGTAAATTCGTTGCTTGTGGTAAATGACGAGAACCACCTTGTTGGCGTTATCCAAATTTACGACATCAAATTATAAATCAGAGAAGAAATCAATATGTATAAATCTCTTGCAGATTTTATAGCCAAGTTGGAGGGTGCGGGCGAGTTAATCCGCATCAGCACGCCCGTTTCATCGGAGTTGGAGATTGCCGAAATAACGGACCGTATGGTCAAGAGCGAAGGCGGTGGCAAGGCTCTACTATTTGATAATACCGACAAGGGATTTCCCGTATTGACAAATCTCTACGGCTCGGAGCGCAGAATGGCTATGGCACTCGGCGTGGAGCAACTCAGCGACATATCCGAGCGTTTTAACGCGCTCATAGGCACAGTAACCTCTCCAAAGGAGAACATCGTCGATAAACTACGACTCTTGCCACTCTTGGGCGAGGCATCACAATGGTTTCCGCGCAAGAAAAAAGGACGCGGAGCGTGCCAGCAGGTTATTCTCGAAGGCGAGGCTGCAAATCTGTCGTTACTCCCAATTCTAAAATGTTGGCCACACGATGGAGGGAGATTTGTAACCCTTCCGATGGTGCATACCACAGACCCTGAACGCGGTATCCGCAATGTCGGAATGTACCGTATGCAGGTATTTGACGACTACACTACGGGTATGCATTGGCACCGCCATAAGACAGGTGCCCGCCACTACGAGGGTTATAAGGCCAAGGGCGAGAGGATGCCCGTATCGGTGGCGATAGGTGGAGACCCCGTATATGCCTACTCGGCAACAGCGCCTGTACCAGATGGCATTGATGAGTTCCTCTTGGCCGGTCTGCTACGCGGAAAGGCCGTAAAACTCGTAAAGTGTATTACGAACGACATCTATGTTCCCGAGGATTGCGACTTTGTTATCGAGGGATATGTCGATCCTGCCGAGGAGAAGGTTCTCGAGGGCGATTTTGGCGACCACACAGGCTTCTACTCATTAACCGACTACTATCCGAAGTTCCATATTACAGCCATAACCCATCGCAAAGATGCGGTATATCCTGCTACAATCGTAGGTATTCCGCCACAGGAGGATGCCTATATTGCAATGGCCACCGAGCGCATCTTTCTCGCGCCAATTCGACTTGTGATGCAGCCCGAGGTGGAGGATATGTTTATGCCGTCGGCAGGTACGCAGCACAATATCACGATTATCTCGATGCGCCAGCTCTACGAGCGTCAAGCCTCGAAGGTTGCTCTCGGCTTGTGGGGCGCAGGACAGATGATGTTTAACAAATATCTGCTCCTCACACCCGCCTCGACCGATGTTCGTTCGGAGGAAGAGATGGCGTGGCTGATGCGCAACTGCAACCTTCGCACATCACTTATCCGCAGCGAAGGTATCTACGATGTTCTCGATCACGCAACCGCAACTTGCGGCTATGGCGGAAAGGTGGCTCTCGACCTTACAAATGTGGAGGAGCGAAAAGAGAGTATCCTCTTCGACAACAGCTCTTTGCCTGAGGGAATCGTGGCCAACACCACCCTACTCGACAAATGGGGTACGCTACTGCTATTTGCCGATAACGACATCGAAATCGATGCTGAGGAGATTGCCAAGGCTACAAACTGCAACTTTGTGGCGATATTCGACAATAGAGCAAAGGATATGACTGCCAACGAGCTATTGTGGTTGGGTGCAGCAAATACAGAGCCTGCACGCGACATAAAACTCTACGGCTCTACACTCATTATCGATGCGCGTGCAAAACGCCCTAACGCAGAAGAGGAAAACCCCTCGCGCTGGCCTAATGTCGTTACTGCAGATGAGGCGACCATTCGCCTTGTGGATAGCCGTTGGAACGAATATGGCATTGGCGAATTTATCCAGTCGCCATCGGAGCGATACCGCGCTTTGAAACTATCCGAAGGGGCACAGTGGAACAAATAAGAGATGTTTAGCAAGCAGAATATACGCGGTATTGTATATGTGGTGGTGATAATCGTTGCCATCGCCCTTATCGCCTATTTTGCAAAGCCGCGCAAAGGACTTATTCTCGCCGAAGAGAGAAGTGAAGTCGCAAAGACAAAGCACGATACTCTCTTCGTATTCGATCCCAACACGGTAACTTATGACGAGTTGCTCCTACTCGGTTTCGATAAGCGCACAGCCGTAGGAATCATAAAGTATCGCACCGCGGGCAAGGTCTTCGGCATAGCCGAGGAGTTAGCGCTGTGTTACGGCGTGAGCGACTCGATGTTTTCGCGAGTGCGCCCCTACATCAAAATCGACAGCAAGTACGCCACAAAACCGAAACAACATAGAGCGGACTCGTTGCGCGGAAGCAAACCTTTGCGCTTCGCACCACGACCATTCGAGCAATTCTCAATTGACACGGTGGGCGTGGAGTATCTTCGTCTTATAGGCTTCTCGACGCGCCAGGCCGAGGCTCTTATCGAGTATCGCAATCGAGGTAAAGGAATCTTCTCGATGAACGAACTGCGCGACTGCTACGCCGTAAGCGAGGAGATGGCCGACTCACTCGCGCACTTCATAATTTTGAGTGTTCGCAACCCATACGATGGGCTTGTAGAGATAAATTCTGCTGACTCGGCGACACTTCGCAAGGTGCGAGGAATAGGTGCAAAAACAGTGGTCGCAGTGATGCAATATCGCAAACTTTTGGGCGGTTTTGTCCGAAAAGAGCAAATATCAGAGCTAAAATGCGTTACAAATGAGAATTTTGAACGAATTTCTGAACAAATTTATTGCGATAGTTGCAAAATTTCAAAAATAGATATTAACTTTGCACCCGCAAAAGATTTTGAATGTCATCCCTATATGACACGCAAGTCTTTAAAACTGATTTTAGAAACAAGGGAATCGAAAGGAGGTTGGAATAGTATCGAGGAGATGCAGATGGATAACATATTCACCGAGGAGCAGGCGCGAGCCATTGCGCCCTATCTTCTGTTCGGTACTACACCGCAAGAGTTCGATTAACTGAAATTTCAGAAAAACCCCGATGGCTGGGGGGGGTAAAGAGCCAGCCAACAAATAAACAGATTACAAAACAACAAAAAAATAGGAAACAATTATGATTATCATGCCAGTTAAGGAGGGCGAGAACATCGAGCGCGCTCTCAAAAAGTTTAAGCGTAAGTACGAGCGTACAGGTGTTTTGAAGGAGCTTCGCGCTCGTCAGTATTTCACTAAGCCTTCGATTGCAAAGCGCGACAAGATGGCTCACGCTATCTATGTAGAGCAGTTGCACCGCCGCGAGGAGGAGTAGTAAAAAGACGCTTAGCGTTGATATAAGAAGGGGTTGTCCAACATCTGTTGAGCAACCCCATTTTTCATGCCTTAAACCAACGGCTCACTACCCTATTATATATTTACCAACCTTAGGTATTCGCTGCAAAGCAACGGCCACAACAGTCGACGCCGTAAAGCCCGCAACGGCCGACACGACAATCTCTACAGGCGTTGTCCAGATACCCAAAACAGTCTCTGCGCCAATACCCAACCACTCGCGCACCGCGCCACTGATAGGCACCAGGATAAGCAGATGGAGAAGGTATATGCCATAGCTCGCCTTCGATACCGGCAAAAGCACCTTGTTGTAGAATGCGCCTGATGACTTTACCTTCTTGAAGATAAGGATCCACGCCACGGTCATCATCACGACACCGATAGTATCGTTGCACCAGGTGGTCTCCCACCACACAGCCTTCTCGACCAAGCCCTCAACGGGGAATATCCCTTGTGCCATTTCAAGCACGCGGCGCAAGAATCCGCCAAAGACAACGGCAAAACCACCCGCATAGCAAGGTATTGCGATAGCCAGCGTTCTCTTCCACGACAACTCGCCCACAAAACGGCGAATATAGAGACCAAGGAGCAAGTATCCCACAAAACCGCTAATGTAGTAGAATGTTCCATAGGTATTCCAGCTTGCCTCGCCCCACAATGGAGTGAGCGCAGCTCGCGGAAGTCCCGACACGCCATAGGTAAATGCCATATTGGAGTATCCGCCCGACACCCAATCACGAATAATCGGAATAAGTGTTGTAAAGAGCCAAATGACGAGATATACCTGCAACTCGCGCTTGCCTACCCTCTCGGCCCAAGGCGAGAGAAGCGGCATGATGAGGTAGACTCCTATAATCATATAGACAAACCAAAGATGTCCGGCTGCGTAGTTGAAGTTGTAGATCAGATTCTTAAAATTCTCCACCGGCTCACCCCATGCCAACGCATAGACTACACTCCACAGCACAAATGGCACAAGTACACGCACCACACGACGGCGGAAGAACTCGCGCGTTGAGTAGTGAAGCGGAAACTGCAGATAGCTCGAAGCCACAACAAATAGTGGCACACAAGCACGCACAAGCGAATCGAAGAGCGACGACCAGAAGGCATCAGCCTCGGTCAATATCAAAGCGCCCTCGCCACCAAGATAAAACGGCTCGGTAGCGTGCACAAGCAACACCATAAAGCAGGCTGCTACACGCATCCAATCCACCCATACAACACGATTATCAGTTTTAAGTTGAGTCATATAAGCACCTTTTTGATACGCAAAGATACTAAATTAAGCGGAAAACGGAAAACGATTTTTACGACAATGATTCGAGCGGTCGCAGACAAGTCGCCCGAGACGCCACCTACTGAACGAATTTCCCTCTCGTAGAGAAAACAAACGAGGTGATTTTTTAATCACCTCGTCAAAAAGTTCTCAGCGGAGAGAGGGGGATTCGAACCCCCGAAACCCTTTTGGGGTTTACTCGCTTTCCAGGCGGGCCAGTTCAACCACTCCTGCATCTCTCCTTTTGCGCGGGCAAAGATATGAACTTTTGCCCAATTACGCAACTATTTTTAAGTCCTACAACAAGAACTTCAACAAGAACAATGCGGCCAAGACATAGGTTCCGACAGCCACCTGACGGAACTTTCCACTACAAACATGAATTGCCACATGGCTCAGCACTCCGAAGATGATACCATCCGAAATACTATATGTCATAGGCATCATAATGATACATATAAATGCCGGAACGGCCTCCAGGTAGTTGTCGAGTTCGATCTTCGTCACGGCTGACAACATCATCAAACCAACCAAAATCAACACCGGAGCGGTCGCTGCACTTGGCAATGCGAGAAAGAACGGTGCAAGGAAAAGACACAAGAGGAAGCATATAGCCGTAGTCGTAGATGTCAAGCCACTACGGCCACCCTCCGACACACCCGCAGCACTCTCGACATAGGTACTTACAGTACTTGTTCCGAGTATTGCTCCCGCAGTGGTGCCGATGGCATCACACATAAAGGCCTGACGCATACGCAACGGATAGCCCTTCTC
The DNA here is from genome assembly GCA_017560455.1 of Alistipes sp. GTDB lineage: Bacteria > Bacteroidota > Bacteroidia > Bacteroidales > Rikenellaceae > Alistipes. The sequence goes on from JAFZEY010000082.1 coordinate 9,875, forward strand.
ATCCAACATATTTGCCTTCATCGAGACACCAACAAGTGTTCCAATGGTATCGAAGAGGTCGATAAAGAGCATTGTGAATACCACAAGGAACATCTTTGTCGAGAATATCTCTGTCCACTCGAACTTGCAGAAGATCGGCTCAATACTTGGCGGAGTGCTGATAACTCCATTGAACTGTGTCACACCCATAGGTATACCGACAAGCGCAGTTATCACGATACCGATAAGCAACGAGCCCTTAACTTTAAGCACCAACAGAACCGATGTGATGATAAATCCGATGATGGCAAGCAATGTCGATGGCTGACTAAGATCGCCCAATGTAACGAGGGTTGCCGATGAATCCACCACTACTCCTGCATTCTGCAAGCCGATAAAGGCGATGAAGAGGCCAATACCGACAGATATAGACTCGCGCAAAGAGCGTGGCAAGGCATAGACAATCTTATCGCGCAAGTTGGTAACGGTAAGCACAATGAACACCAAGCCCTCCAACAATACTGCGGTAAGAGCAAACTGCCAGGCACAACCCATCGCAAGGCACACCGTATAGGCGAAGAAGGCATTTAAACCCATACCTGGAGCGAGTGCAAACGGCAACTTGGCATATATACCCATCAAGAGTGTCGGAATAAACGCTGCAAGCACCGTTGCAGTAAAGAGTGCACCCTTATCCATTCCCGTGATCGAAAGGATATTAGGATTCACTGCAAGGACATACGCCATTGTCAAGAATGTTGTAAAACCGGCAATAATCTCGGTCTTCACATTTGTAATGGACTTATCCAATCCAAAGATTTTTTGTAACATAGCTGCTATTTGTTTATATTTACTTATCTCGCTTTCAAAACATCAAACGCATAGGTCGCACCCACACGAATCTGGTGATATGGCCAATCCTTAAAGCCTACCTGATGACCTATACAGAGCGACAAGTCGCCAATGCGATACGAGAGATTACTCTTCAAGGTCATCGGGCAATCGCCATCACCCTCCCATCCGACATAGCCGCCAAAGCAGCTATCGACCGTAAAGTTCTTATATGTATAGGCTAACTTTGCTCCATACATCACGGCATCATTCTGACGACCATTGTCGGTCTGCCAGCACAAGAAACCGCCACTCAACGCAATGCGGAGGTTGCTATTCTCTCCGAGCTTGAAGCCTCGACCAAATGCTACATCAAAGAAGTAGCCCGGAGCATCGTAGCAACGACCTTTGGCATATTGATTTGCCGATGCGGTTTTTAACACGGCACGCGCAGCAATATCGATGTGATGCTTCTCCTGACTTAGTATGCGTATATCGGCCGAAACATATACATCTCCCGAATCCATACCCTGCAAGTCGCCCGTGTAAGGCAGACGGCGCAACTCATTCACCTCTGCCGAGGTGTAGAAATACTCAAACAAGGGCATCCACACCGTAAGATTTGCCTTCGGCGTGAAGAGCGGAATGGTCAATTTAGCAAATAGATCGCCCGTGATATCATCGGCAACGCTACTCGTAGTAGTTCCGAGAAAGCAGTCGCCATATAGTTCGAGACGCAACTCCGAAGAGGTGCGACCATCGAGTATATCGGGTACGGGAAAGGCATTTGGGCCAAAATATGCAGGTGCGATTTTGGTCGACACTCCCAAGTTCGGCTGTACGATATCGGTCTGCGCAGATGCCACACCGAATACGAAGGTGGCAATCAAGAGGATATGTATTTTTAATTTGTAGCCCATTTGGACACAAATATACAAAAAAAAGAGATACCGACAATCGAAAATCGGTAT
>JAFZEY010000083.1 GCA_017560455.1 Alistipes sp.
CTTTGCTATTGTAGCATCTATATAGTGTTGAATATCAGCTTTTAGTCGTTTGTAGAGTGGCGACGATGTGTAGTTATCGTTATCGAGCAAAACATCACGAATTGAACGCAACGAATTGGTGTAGTTGCTCATCTCGTTTTTCAGTGCGACACCCTCTTTCGAGGAGCAGATAATCTTCGACAACGATATCTGTCGCAGCTTCTCGCACACACCACTCAACACAGGTAAAACCACATTATCCATCAATGTATGGCCGTGCATAAAGAGGTATGTCAGCTCCGGCTCGACACCCTTGCGGGCGATGCGTTCGGCGAAGGCGGGAATCTCCGCTGCCATATCGGGATAGTCGGCAACGAGCGACTCCACTCGCCTTGAAACATTGCGCTCCAACCAGGCGATGGTGTTTATTCCGTTCTGCTCGATATCAATATATCCGATGCGTACCGCAGCCTTGAAATCTACGAGTGGAAGGACATTCTCGGTCTTGCGCGAAGCGGAGTAGGCATACCATAAAAATAGTGGATATATGGTGCGCGAGTAGTCCGCCATAAAACGCTCGAAATCAAATATATGGGTATCGTTTTTCACAGCCTTTACACATACATTGTGGAGCGATGGCGCATAGCATAGATAGTTCTCGGTGGCGTATGTGTATGTATGGAACATATAGGGCGAGGAGGTAATCTGCTTCGACACCTCATCTTCATCATCGAAGAGGTAGTCGAAGTCGGAATCCATACATAGGAGCATCTCCTCGGAGGCTCTGTCGGCCATCGAGAGCAGCACCTTCTTTCCCTTTGGCAGATCCTTGCGTGTAGGCACCGATATTTCGAAGCGAAGATATGGATTTGTGAAGTGGTCGAAGATACCTCGCCAGAAGGCAACATCCTCGTAACCCTCGACAAATACACGCACCAGACGCCTGCCGTCATCGATAGGTACGGCTGAAGGCAAGGAGGCGAGATCTACCTTACCGCGCAGCAGGGCTTTGGCTCTCAATTTTTCGAGCATAGCCTCGCGTTTTTCCTCCTTATTCATACTGCGTGTAGCCATAACAATTTGATATTTGTGTAACAAATATACAAAAATATACCAACAAACAAAAATAATTGCTACTTTTGCATCGTTAATTGGCATATTGTGAACTTATGGCAGATTGGAAAGAGCGACTTGGAATGGTATATTCCACAAATCCCGACTTCAATTATAACTATGGAGAGGAGGCTGAGGCTGAAACCATCGCACCCGAAAAGCAGAACTTGCGCGTGTGGCGCGATACCAAAGGTCGTGGCGGAAAAGTTGCTACCATCGTGAAGGGTTTTGTCGGCTCGACCAATGATTTGCAAGAGTTGGGACGTGCCCTGAAACAGGGCTGTGGCGTAGGCGGCTCGATTAAGGAGGGAGAGATAATTATCCAGGGCGATCACCGCGATAGAGTAACGGCTTTGCTTTTGCAAAAGGGTTATTCAAAAACCAAAAAGGTCTAATTTGAGATAACAAAAAATAATAAGATAATGAAAAAGATATGTACAGCGGTTGTGATACTTCTCGCGCTTTTGTGTGGAGTTGAAGTGTCGGGTAAGTCGAATGTAAACTATGATGAAACTAAGGTGCCTGATTATGTGTTGCCCGAGTTGCTTACCTGTAAAGATGGGACAAAGGTAACTACTGTTCAAGAGTGGGAGCAACACCGTCGCCCGGAGATTATGGAGTTCTTCTCGAAGAGTGTCTACGGCGAGACTCCGAATGGTGAGATAAAGGTGAAGTACAAGGTTGTAGCCAAGAATAAAAAGGCTCTTGGAGGAAAGGCAACGATGCAGCAGGTGATGTTCACATTTACGGCCGGCGGAAAGAAACAAAAAGCTTTGGCTCTTGTCTATTTCCCGAACTCTCGACCAAAGAGCGGTGCTCCGGTCTTTATAGGTTATAACTTCAAGGGAAATCATAGCACGAGCGAGGATCCGAAGATTCTCTATTCGCCATATTTTAAGACCGTAACCGACGAATCGCTCTTGTCGCGAGGTGTACAGAGCGGTCGATGGCCGATGGAGAAGATTATCGAGCGAGGATACGCTGCCGTGACAATGTGCTACCACGACATCTATCCCGACAAGAAGAGAGGCGGTGGTGCCGAGAGAAGTTTGATTCGACTTCTCCCTACAACCGCGGATGAGGGTAGTCGTTGGCAGGCCATAGGAGTCTGGGCCTACGGTATGAGCCGTATTGCCGACTGGGTTGAGAAACAACCTTGGGCAAACAAGGAGCAGATGTGTGTTGTAGGACACTCGCGCCAGGGAAAAGTGGCACTGTGGGCAGGAGTACAGGATGAGAGATTTAAGGTTGTCATCTCTAACGACTCGGGTTGTGGTGGTGCGGCGCTCTCGAAGCGTGAGTTTGGTGAGACCATCAGAAGTGTTACAAAGACTTTTCCGCATTGGTTCTGCAAAAATTTCAAACAATATAGAGATCGTGAGTCGGAGCTCCCATTCGACCAACATCAGCTTCTTGCCCTTGTTGCGCCACGCCACCTCTATGTTGCAAGTGCAACACTCGACAAGTGGGCCGACCCAAAGGGTGAGTATCTCTCGGCATTTTATGCATCTCCGGTCTACAAACTCTACGGAATGGTGGGCTTGGAGAGCGAGCAAATGCCTAAAACCGGCAAGGCCGTAATGAATGATGTTGGTTACCACATACGCAAAGGAAAACACAACATAACACCATTCGATTGGAACCATTACCTCAATTTTTGCGATAAAGTATTTGGTCGCAAGGGGGGTAAATAAATTAGTGATCGTTTAGTTCGTGAGGCGACAAATTAGACATATCTTAACAGCTATCATTGCTTTGATTGGTGCATATACCGCATCGGCACAATACTATTCGTGGGGGGCCGATCCGACATATATGCGCTGGCGCAAGCTCAAAGGCGATAAGATAGATGTGATATATCCCGATACGGCTCGTACACAGGGATATAAGATGATGTACTATGCCCGCGCCGTACAACCATATATTGATTTCGGCTTCAGGTATGGGCCGATGAAGATACCATTCGTCATCCATCCCGAGAACTTCTCGTCAAACGGTATGGTTATGTGGTTGCCGAAGCGAGTGGAGATACTTTCCTCGCCATCTACAAAGGGCTATTCGATGCCTTGGCTGAAACAACTTGCAGCGCACGAGTATCGCCATGCGGCACAATATAATAACCTCAACAAAGGTTGGGTTAAGGCATTCAGCTATATCCTCGGCCAGCAGAGTACAACCATCGGTTTGTTGTTTATGCCGCTGTGGGGTATGGAGGGAGATGCCACCCTCTCCGAGACGATGATGTCGTCGTTTGGTCGCGCCCTGCAACCATCCTTTACGATGCACTATAGAGCAATGGAAGGTATTACTAAAGAGCGCGGACCGAACAAGTGGTTTTGTGGCTCATATCGCGAGTATATTCCGGACCACTATCAACTCGGCTACCAGATTACCGCCTATGCAAATACCAAATATGACGAGAATATCTGGGATAAGATCGTAAATTACTCGGTACGCCACCCTTATACCATAGCAACAACCTATGTAGGAATGAAGAAGTTCTATGGTACATCAACAACAAAGCTCTTCAGTGAAACATTTAACTCTCTCAATGACTATTGGAAGAGTTTGCCATATCAGCCAAACACCTCGACACAAATATCTGTCGAGCGCAAGAAGGGTTATACAAAGTATCGCTTTCCGCAATATATCGACAATAACACCATCTTGTCTATGCGCGAAACCCTCGACCGCCCGAACGCCTTTGTCCTCACCGACAGAGAGAGCGGAAAGGATCAACACCTCGCCTATACGGGTGTTATCTCTACTCGTCCGAGTGAGGTTGTGGGAGGTCGTGTCTGGTGGACTGAGTATCGCCGCAGCCTTCTCTTTGCCGAGCGCATAAACTCGAAACTCTGTTATATGGATGTCGAGCGCGGACGAACAAAAACACTCAACCGTATGCAGAAGGTGTTGTATCCAACACCAATTTCGGAGTATGAGCTGGCCTGGGTGGAGTATCAACCAAATGGGGTCTATAAGATTGTGCGAGGAAACACCACTCCGCGCCATGAGGAGAGATACCTCAGCGTTGAGGTGCCTTCCGATATCGAAATTCACGGTCTGGCATACGACCATTACACCTCCGCCCTCTACTTCCTGGCTACGGATGATAGCGGTATGTGGATTGGTCGTGTCGGAAAAGACTGTGAGTTGGAGCATATAACCCGAGGCGCATATATCACTCTGAGCGACCTTCGTGCGAAGGATGGAGTTTTGTATTTCGGCTCTATTCAGTCGGGTAAAGATGAGGTACATTGCTACGATTTGCGCACCTCGACAGAGTATCGTATTTCGGCCTCGACCTATGGCTCATTCTCGCCTACGAAGAGCGAAGATGAGGAGAGGGTGGTGATGACCACCTACGACCGCTATGGTTACCACCTTGCCGAGCAGCAGATTCTGCGCGACACACTGCCAAAGGTTTCCTACTCGAAGTTGCCTATAAACCTCGTAAACCCTCCGCGAAAGAGGTGGGATGTGGTAAATCTCGATACGGTGAAGTTTATCGGTGTGGATTCGATGCTAAGCCGTGCGAAGATGGCCGAGATGGCGGGACGAAGGGGTGCAAAGCCGTTGCGTGACAAGCGATACAACGGAGCAGCCCACCTCTTTAATGTCCATTCGTGGGCTCCGGTGTCGTACGATCCGTTTGCTTTGAGCGAGGAGGGGGCGCTTGACTTCAATCTCGGAGCGACAATCATGTCGCAAAATATCCTCTCTACCGCAAGCGGTTATCTCACTTGGGGCTGGAACGCACAAGAGGGACACATCTTCAAGGGGGCATTTCGTTACTATGGCTTAGGTGTAAACCTCAGCATAAATGCTACATACGGAGGAACACAACAGCTCTATTCGGCATACACCTTCCTCTATAATCCGCTGAGTGGTCGCTATGAGGCTGTGTTACCGGGAGGCAAGGAGGAGTATGTAACAAACCCGATAACGGGCAAGGAGGAGTTGGTATTGAATGAGGTGCCGGAGCTTGGCAAGTACTACAATATCGGAATGATGGCATCTTTGCCACTCTACTTCCAGGCGGGCTACCATACACGCTATGTGCAGGTGTCGGCAGGCTACAACTACTCGAATGGCATGGTGGCAAAGGTCGATAAATTGTCGCTTAATCTCAAAGACGGAGTGGTGAGCAACCTCGCAAAAATAGGCTACAAGGAGGGCGTACATCTTTTACAGTTTGGTTGTGGTTATCAGGATCAGGTGCGCCTTGCACACAAGGATTTTCTTCCTCGTTGGGGCCAGGTCATATCGCTCAACTATGCTCTCAATCCTGCCGATGACAATTTCAGCCACCTAATCTCTACATACGGAAAATTCTACTTCCCCGGAGTTGTGTGCCACCACTCGCTCTCGATAGCGGTGGCATACCAAACTTCTCTCAAAGGTTTTAACCACGAGAATGCCTTGTCGAATCTCGCGTTTCATTCGGGACGACTTGTGCCGCGAGGTTTTTATGCTTCGGAGATAGAGAACAACAACTATGTGGCAACATCGTTGAACTATGCATTGCCGATATGGTATCCTGATGGCGGTTTTGGTCCTGTGATACACTTCAAGCGCTTGCGCTTAAATCTCGGTTTCGACTACGCATCGTTCGGGGATAAAACAATGTGTGTCAATACAGCGACAGGCGAGGTCTTGTCAAAAACAATCTCTCGCCACCTATTCTCCTACGGAGGAGATATTTCGGTAGATTTCAACCTCTTCCGTATGCCCGATGCTGCGACAACATCTTTTACACTATCGATATATCAACCTCACGGCAAGAAGAGACCTTTTGTTACGGTCGGATTCGGTTTACCGTTATAACAGATACGGAATATGCAGAGAAAAAAGAGTACCACCCCTCGCAAAAAGAGTGGTAAGCAAGGAAAGACGAGAAATATAGTAAAGTGGCTCTGGATTGTGGCCATGACACCGCTTGTGGCGCTTACGCTTATGTTGTCATTGACGGCAGCAGGTGTCTTTGGCACAATGCCGTCGTTCGAGGAGTTGGAGAACCCGAAGAGCAACCTCGCCACTGAGGTCTATGCCGACAATGGCCAGGTTATAGGCAGCTTCTTCGTACAGAATCGCTCCTATGTTCAATATGCCGACCTCTATCCGCAGGATTCGACACAGCTGGTAAAGGTTGCGGGTCACGAAATGCCCCCTATTGCAGCAGCCCTTGTTGCGACTGAGGATGCACGATTTTATACCCATTCGGGCATAGACATCATCTCGTTGGCGCGTGTGGCGGTCAAGACCATAGCTCTGCAACGCTCATCGCAGGGTGGTGGAAGTACCATCACACAGCAGCTGGCCAAAAACCTCTTCCCGCGTGGCAAGCGAGATGACAACAAAGTTGTTCGCACCGCAAAACTTATCGTTTCGAAGTTTAAGGAGTGGATTACGGCCATCAAACTCGAGTACAACTACACCAAGGAGGAGATCGTGGCGATGTACCTCAATACCGTGGAGTACGGCTCCAACTCATTTGGTATAAAGTCGGCTGCAGCAACCTTCTTCGGCAAGGCCCCTTCAGAGTTGAACATTCAGGAGGCTGCCGTGTTAGTGGGCGTGGTAAATGCCTCTACACGCTATTCGCCGGTGCGTAACCCTGAAAATTCGTTGCGTCGCCGTAACACCGTACTCAAGCGTATCGAGGCTGCAGGCGGTATCACCCCTGCACAGTACGACTCGTTGGCAGCACTTCCTATAACCCTGAACTATCGCCCGATATCGCACAACTATGGTTGCGCAACCTACTTCCGCGAGATGTTGCGCCTTACGATGAATGCACAACGCCCTAAGCGCCGCAACTACTACACCACATGGGACTACGAGCAAGCGTGCAAGGAGTATGATGAGAATCCGCTTATCGGCTGGTGCCACAAAAACACCAAGGCCGATGGTACGCCGTACGACATCTACCGTGACGGATTGAAGATCTACACCACGATAAATGCTTCGATGCAGGAGTATGCCGAGGCGGCGGTGCAGAAGCAGATGCAGACTGTGATACAACCTACGATGGATAAGCAGGTGCGCGAGACGAAGGAGCTTTTCCAAAACCTTACAGACGAGGAGCAGGAGGCAATCATCAAGCGTGCGATGCGAAACTCCGACCGATTCCGCAATATGAAGGCGGCGGGTTTGAATGACAAGGAGATCTATGCCAGCTTCAACGAAAAGTGCAATATGAAGGTCTTCACCTATGGTGGCGAGCGCGACACGCTGCTTACTCCGCGCGACTCGATTTTGCACCACAAGCGCATAATGCGAGCAAGCTTTGTCGCAATGGAGCCACAAACAGGATATGTCAAGGCCTATGTCGGAGGAACTTCGTTCCAATACTTCAAGTACGATATGGCTAAGCAGGGTAAGCGACAAATCGGCTCTACGATTAAGCCGTTTGTCTACACCTTTGCCATCGACCACCTCGGTCTTACACCTTGTACGATGGTGCCAAATCTCCCTGTAACAATCGAGACAGCGGTGGGTGCGGCGTGGTCGCCAAAGGAGTCGGGAAATGTGGAGTACGACGGCGTTCTCCATCCTCTGCGCTGGGGTTTGGCCCACTCGAGAAACAACTATTCGGCTTGGATTATGAAGCAGGCAAAGCAACCTGAGGCGGTGGCAGACTTTATCCATAATATGGGTATCATGAGCTTTATCGACCCTGTCTATGCGTTGTGTGTCGGCTCTTTCGAATCGAATGTATATGAGATGGTTAGCGCCTATTCGACCTTTGCAAACGAGGGTGTTCACAACACTCCGCTTTTCGTAACCCACATCGAGGACAGACAGGGTAATCTCATCTCTTCGTTCTCCTCCTCCTCGCAAGATGCTATCAGCAAGGAGTCGGCCTATACGATGCTGACAATGTTGCAGCGAGTTATCACCCATGGTACGGGTCGTCGTATGGGTTGGGCATTTAATATGCACGGCGTAGAGATTGCCGGTAAGACGGGCACGACAAACGAAAACCGCGATGCCTGGTTTATGGGTATCACTCCGAAGCTTGTTGCCGGCGCGTGGGTTGGTGGCGAAGACCAATCCATACACATCAATTCGAGCCGCGGTGAGGGCTCTATTATGGCGTTGCCTATTGTTGGTGACTTCCTCCGCAGGGTACATAACGATCCGAATATAAATATCAACCGTACGGATAAATTTACCCGTCCGGCATCGTGGCAGGCGGTGGAGTGCGAGGATATAGGTAGTCCGACCGTGACTACAACCCGCGACGAGTTTTTCAATTAGACGAGATAGAAAATTAGTAATAACATAACATTAAACGAAACTTATGAAAGTTGCTGTTGTTGGCGCAAGTGGCGCCGTGGGTCAGGAGTTTCTCAAAATTTTGGATGAGCACAACTTCCCACTCGACGAGTTGGTACTTTTTGGTTCGGCTCGCAGTGCTGGACAGACCCGTGTATTCCGTGGTAAGGAGATAGTAATCAAAGAGTTGCAGCATAATGACGACTTCAAGGATATAGACCTTGCATTGGTGTCGGCAGGTGGCTCGATTTCGCGCGATTATGCCGAGACAATCACCAAATATGGTTGCTTGATGATCGATAATTCGAGCTGCTACCGTATGGATAAGGATGTACCGTTGGTGGTGCCTGAGGTTAATGCCGAGGATGCTTTGAACGCACCGCGCCGCATCATCGCAAACCCTAACTGCACAACTATCCAGATGGTTGTTGCGTTGAACGCCATCGAGAAGCTGTCGCACATCAAGCGCGTACATGTTTCGACCTATCAGTCGGCAAGTGGCGCGGGTGCGCAGGCCATGGCCGAGTTGGAGGAGCAGCACGCATCGCTCGCTAAGGGCGAGGAGGCAAAGGTTGAGAAGTTTGCCTATCAGTTGGCCTACAATGTTATCCCTCATATCGATGTCTTCACCGACAACGGCTACACCAAGGAGGAGATGAAGATGCATAACGAGACCCAGAAGATTATGCACTCGGATGTTGCCGTATCGGCCACTTGCGTGCGCGTGCCCGTTATGCGTGCCCACTCAGAGAGTATCTGGGTGGAGACCGAGCGCCCAATCTCGGTTGAGGAGGCTCGCAAGGCCTTTGCCGAGGCGGAGCGCGTTGTGGTTGTGGATAACCCTGCAGAGAAGGAGTATCCGATGCCACTCTTTATTGCCGGCAAGGAGCCTGTATATGTTGGTCGCATCCGCAAGGATATCACCTGCGAGAATGGTTTGTCGTTCTGGTGCGTGGCCGACCAAATCAAGAAGGGTGCCGCTTTGAATGCCGTTCAGATTGCCGAGTGGCTTATCGCAAAGGGTGTTTTGCGCTAAAAAAGAGAAGAAAGCAGGCAATATTTTGGCATTTTCGTTTTTAAGTTATAACTTTGCACGATTTAGCACGCATACGCGCGAGCGAAAGCACTTGGGATTTATGATTAAGAGAGCCTTGAAATTCACTATTTTGCTACTCTGTTCGGCACTTGTTGTCGGCACCGCCTTTGCACAGTCGGAGCCGGCTGTTGAGGTTTCGGGCAAGCGCAAGAGAGAGAAGGTTAGTGATATGTCCGTGCGTGATAAGGTTGAGGCCGGTAAGAAGGTGAGCATTCACAGAATTATCAAGAGTTCCGACCCGGACCTTATCTATGCGGAGGGTTTGAAGTACTATGGTCGCGAGAAGTGGCGACAGGCGGGTGACCTCTTCGAGGCGTGCCAGGCTTACTTTATCGGTAATATGCAGGAGGATTCGATTGCATACTTTGCTGCGCGCAGCCGTTTTAAGGAGCGCGACTACAGTGAAGCAACCACTCGACTTGACGAGTTCCGTCGCAAGTATGGTCGCAGTGCATTTATCGAGGACGCCGAGGCGATGTTGGCGATGTGCCACTACTACCTCGCTCCCGATGCTACACGCGATCAGACCATCACCTCGGAGGCTATTGTAGCATTCTCGGAGTTTATTGAGCGCTATCCGAACTCAAAGCGTGTGGAGGCGTTCTCGACTCTTATCACCGAGTTGACCGAGCGATTGAAGGAGAAGGCCTACCTCAATGCCTACACCTACTACAAGATACAACGCTACAAGTCGGCTGTTCTGGCTCTGCGTAACGCCTTGAAGCTCTATCCCGACACTCCGCATCGCGAGGATATCCTCTACCTGATAACGGTGTCGAACTATCGCCTGGCTCACAACTCCATTGCCGAGAAGCAGGGCGAGCGATACCTTCAGGTTCTCGACTCCTACTACTCGTTCATCAACGAGTTCCCCGAGTCGAAGCACCGCAAAGAGTTGGAGCGATACACCAAGGAGGCAAAAGATTATTTAGACAAAAACAACATAGAAAAATAGCAATAAAAATGGGGATTAAGAAGAACATTCCGAACAACACTGTTACTCGTAAGCTCGCAGATTTCGACCACGAGACAGGAAATGTCTACAAGAGTATCAATGTTATTGCTCGCCGCGCAAATCAGATTGCAGCAGAGTTGAAGAGCGAGTTGAATCGCAAGCTTGCTGACTTCTCGTCGCCTACCGACACTATGGAGGAGACCTTCGAGAACCGTGAGCAGATCGAGATTTCGCGCTACTACGAGCGTCTTCCAAAGCCGGTAATCATCGCTACCGAGGAGTACCTCGACGACGAGATCTATTTCCGCGACGGAAAGGAGTAAAAGCCGCCTAACAAGGTGATTTCTGCGCTACATTTCGGTTGTTGAGATGCTCACATACGCTAAGTATGCTCCGCGCTCAACGCCTCGTATGCCTTGAAATTCCACTTGTTACACGACTTTTGATGGAAACGAAGGACTTTTTACTAAAAGTTTTTGAAGATGTTAAAGGGCAAACATATTCTGCTCGGTATAACCGGAAGCATAGCTGCATATAAGGCCGCTATGCTTTGTCGTCTTTTGCGTGTGGCAGGGGCGGAGGTTAAGGTGTTGATGACTCCGACAGCCAAGGAGTTCATCACTCCCGTAACTATGGCCACCCTCTCGAAGAATCCAATCGCGGTGGAGTTCTACAACCCCGAGAATGGCGATTGGCATTCGCATATCTCGATGGGCGAGTGGGCCGACTGCTTCCTCATTGCACCCGCTACGGCAAATACTCTTGCGAAGATGGCTTACGGCATCGCCGATAACCTCTTGCTCACAACCTACCTCTCAGCGCGTTGTCAGACTGTTGTTGCACCTGCTATGGATTGCGACATGTTCTGTCACACAGCTACGCAGGAGAACCTCGCCAAGCTTCGTGAGCGCGGAGTCGTGGTTTTGGAGTCGCCTGATGGCGAGTTGGCAAGCGGTCTTGTAGGTAAGGGCCGTATGATGGAGCCGGAGCAGATTGTTGAGGCTGTTGCGCAGCTTCTCGTACCAAAGCAGACTTTGGCGGGTAAGCGCGTTATGGTCACCGCAGGTGCAACTATCGAGGCGATAGACCCTGTGCGTTATATCTCGAACCACTCGACAGGTAAGATGGGCTATGCCATTGCTGATGCGTTGGCAAAGCGTGGTGCCGAGGTTGTTTTGGTGAGCGGAAAGACGGTACTTGCAGCTCCGCAGGGTGTTCGTCGTGTCGATGTTCTCTCGGCAGAGGAGATGTACAAGGCTTCGGTTGCAGAGTTCGAGTCGGCCGACTGCGCCGTTATGTGTGCTGCGGTGGCGGACTATACACCGGTGGTGGTTAGCGATAGCAAGATCAAGAAGAACGACGACACATTCTCTATAGAGCTTCGCAAGACGAAGGATATCGCTCGCGAGTTGGGTAAGGTGAAGGGTTCGCGTTGCCTTGTGGGCTTTGCACTCGAAACAAACGACGAGCAGTCGAATGCCGAGAAGAAGTTGGCCGAGAAGAATCTTGATATGATAGTGCTCAACTCGTTGCGCGATGAGGGTGCAGGATTTGGACACGACACCAACAAGGTTACATTTATCGATGCCGCTTCGCGTGAGGAGTTGCCGCTTATTTCGAAGGCGGAGGTTGCCGAGCGCATTGCCGACCGTATCGAGAAGCTCTTAAAATAGAAGAACTATGTTGCGCAGATTGGTTGTAGAGAACTACGCTTTGATCGAGCACCTCGAGATCGAGTTCGACTCCTCGCTCAATATCATTACGGGTGAGACGGGAGCCGGAAAGTCGATTTTGATGGGTGCGTTGGCGTTGTTGCTCGGAGCCAAGAACGATAGCGCAGCCATAAAGGATAACTCGCGTGCTTGTGTTGTTGAGGGAGAGTTCGATATCGCACGACTTGGCTTGGAGGAGGCCTTCAAGGAGCTCGATATCGACTACGAGGCCGAGACAATCATTCGTCGTACTATCTCGCCAAGCGGCAAGAGTCGTGCCTTCGTGAACGACCAGCCTGTGCAGCTTGCCGACCTCAAAGAGTTGGGTACCTACCTTATTGATATCCACTCGCAACACCAAAACCTTATTCTCTCCTCGCCACAGTTCCGTATTCGTGCTATCGACACGGTGGCTGGCAATGGTGCTACACTTGCCGAGTATGGCGAGGCCTTCACAGCCTTGCAGGAGTCGAAGCGTGCACTCTCGGAATTGCAGGCAGCAGCCAAGCGCAATGCCGATGAGGAGGATTGGTTGCGTCACCAGGCGGAGGAGCTACGCGGAGCAAACCTTCGCGTAGGCGAAGTTGAGGAGTTGGAGCAGGAGTTGCGCACACTCGAAAATGCCGACTCCATCAGCGAGGCGTTGCAGCGCGTTACACAGTCGCTTGACGAGGATGTTACGGGTGTATTGACTACACTCCGTGAGGCAGAGAACGCATTGCGTCGTATCTCGGAGAACTACACTGCGGCAGGGGAGCTTATCGAGCGCATCCACTCTACAGCGGTGGAATTGAAGGATATTTCGGCCACTACGGCCCACGACTTGGAGCGCATAGAGGCCAACCCTGAGCGTCTCGATGCGGTAAATCTCCGACTCGACCTTATCTACAATTTACAGAGAAAACATCGTTGCGAGGGCGTCGAGGAGTTAATAGCCTTGCACGACAAATATACAGAACAACTCTCGGCAATCGAGCACAGCGACGAACTCATTCGTGAGGCGGAGCAGCGTGTTGCAGAGTGCGAGGGTAGAGCTACGGCACTCGCCATAAAGTTGCACGATGCACGAGTGAAGGCTTCACCGGCACTCTCGAAGTCGGTGGTGGAGATTTTGCGCACCGTAGGTATGGCAGATGCCGAGTTCAAGATTGCCGTAACACCTTGCACACCGACCCTTTCGGGTGCCGATGCGGTGGATTTCCTCTTCTCGGCAAATGCTTCGGTCGAGCCACGCGCTATCGAGAAGATTGCTTCGGGAGGTGAGCTTTCGCGTGTTATGTTGGCCTTGAAGACCACTCTTGCACGCCACCTTGCCCTACCGACCATCATCTTCGATGAGATCGATACAGGTATCTCGGGCCGCACGGCCAACGATGTGGGCGATATCATCAGCCGTTTGGCCGAGTCGATGCAGGTTATCGACATAACCCACTCTCCACAAGTAGCATCTAAGGGCGTGCGTCACTTCCAGGTATACAAGGAGCAGAGCCGCACCCATATCCGTCCACTCTCGGCGGAGGAGCGTGTGGAGGAGATTGCAAAGATGCTCTCGGGCGACACTATCACCGAGGCGGCACTTGCACAGGCAAAGCACCTCTTATCGCTCTAACCAAAGAATCTTCCTACAATGAAACGATTGGCTCACATAGCGGTGCTCGTTGTGGTTACGCTCCTTATGGCGTGTGGCAACAAGGAGGTTGTGCGCGATACGGAGCCAATCTATACTCCTCGCTATGCCAAAGGTTTCGCTGTTGAGCGCGACAAGGCTACGGGCGAGATGTTGCTCTGCATCAAAAACCCTTGGCAGGGCGCAGAAGATGTTTTATATTATACCCCTCTCGACTCTGAAAAACCCGTACAGAGGGTTGTGACGATGTCTTCGAGCTATGTTGCAATGCTCGATGCAGTGGGTTGCACCGAGCGCATTGTCGGCATCTCGGGTTGTCGTTTTATCTCGACACCTTCGGCTTGCAAGGCTATCGAGGAGGGTAAAATTGCCGAGGTGGGCTACGACTCGGCCTTCGACTTCGAGCGCATAAAGTCGTTGGGTGCCGATATGGTGCTGCTCTACGGCATTGCTGGCGAGGCGAAGATCTTGACAAATAAGTTTGACGAACTCGGCATACCTTATATATATATAGGCGACTACCTCGAAAACGATCCTCTTGGCAAGGCTGAATGGGTGGTGGCCTTGTCCTATCTCTGCGGAGTGGAGGAGAAGGGTAAGGAGTTCTTTGCGGGAGTTGAGGAGCGTTATAATGCTCTGCGCAACGAACAGCACTGCTCGGCGTATAAACCTCGCGTGATGCTCAACACACCATACCGTGACACCTGGTTTATGCCACCAATGGGTAGCTATATTGTGCGACTTATTGAGGATGCAGACGGGGAGTATATCTATCCGCAGAATACGACAACAACCTCGAAGCCAATCTCGTTGGAGGAGGCGTTGGTGTTGGCATCGCGTGCAGATTTTTGGTTAAATCTGGGTCAGATAAATTCGCTTGACGAGTTGAAAGCTGCAGCTCCTCGATTTGTGGGTGTCGATGCGGTGAAGTTTGCGCGTGTCTACAACAACACCAAGCGCACAAACCCGAGTCGTGGTAGCGACTTTTGGGAGTCGGGTTCCGTGCGCCCCGATCTTATATTGAAAGACCTTGTGCAGATTTTGCACCACGAGGCGAAGACGGAGGAGTTGTACTACTATAAGAAATTGGAGTAATGAAGAGCCGTTCGACCATATTTTTTGTGCTACTCGCTGCGCTTTGTGCGGTGCTCTTTGTCGTGGATATAGCTGTCGGCTCGGTAGCGATACCATTTGGCGATGTGGTCGATGTTCTGCTCGGTGGTGGCACTGCCGAGATGCGTAGCATCGTTCTCGATATCCGCCTTGTACGCGCCATAACGGCACTTTTGGCGGGTGCAGCCCTCTCGGTCAGTGGCTTGGAGATGCAGGTGTTGTTCCGCAACCCGTTGGCAGGCCCTTATGTCTTGGGCGTTTCGGCCGGTGCAAGCCTCGGTGTTGCGCTCTTCCTGCTTGGCGCACCTCTCTTGGGTGTGGCTATCTCGCCGGCATTTCAGAGTATCGGTACTGCCGGTGCTGCGTGGATAGGCTCGGCGATTGTCTTGCTGCTTGTCGTTGCCCTTTCGCGCAGGATAAAGGATATTATGGTGATGCTTATCCTCGGTATTATGCTCTCTTCGGGTGTAGGTGCCGTGGTTGAGATTATGCAGTATTTCAGCAACGAGGCATCCCTCAAGTCGTATGTCGTATGGACTATGGGTTCGTTGGGCGATGTTACGGCTACCCAACTCACGCTGCTTGCTCCCGTTGTTGTGGCGGGCTTGGCTATGGCCGTGGCGACGATAAAACCTATGAACATGCTCCTTGCAGGCGAGCGATATGCCGCCTCGATGGGACTCAATATCTCGCGCACACGCACACTTGTCCTCTCCTCGACAACCCTTCTGGCGGGTACAGTAACTGCCTTCTGTGGTCCGATAGGCTTTGTGGGTATTGCTGTGCCACATATTGCGCGAATGTTGTTCCGCTCGGCCGACCACCGTATATTGCTCCCCGCAACCATACTCTCGGGTGTGCTCATGTTGCTTGTGGGCGATATCGTGGCGAAGTACTTTGCTTTGCCGATAAACACTATTACTGCCCTGATGGGTATTCCGATTGTAATCTACATTGTAACGCGCAAACGATGATCAAGCTCGAAAACATAACACTATCCTATGGCTCACGCACGGTTTTGCGCGATGTAGTGATGCACCTCGGCAAGGGCGAGCTGTGCGCTCTTGTGGGCTGCAATGGTGCGGGCAAGAGTACTCTGCTTAGAGCTTTGACCTCGCGCAAGGATATCATCATCGATGGCACTCCGCTTGGAGAGCTTACCCCAGAGATGGTGGCACAGAGCATTGCCATCGTAACCACCGAGCGCATTCGCATCGAGAATATGCCGGTCGAAGACCTGGTGGCCATGGGTCGCGCGCCATATACTAATTGGGTGGGACATCTTCAAGATGTTGATAGGGATGTTGTTACTTCGGCTATTGAGGCAGTGGGACTTTCGACATTCTCTAAGCGCGACATCTCGACGCTCTCGGATGGTGAGTTGCAGCGTGCGATGATTGCGCGTGCCATAGCGCAGCAGACACCGATAATTCTCCTCGATGAGCCTTCCGCCTTCCTCGATATCCCGACCCGCTTCGAGGTGTGCCGTCTGCTTGCCGAATTGGCTCACAAGGAGGGAAAAACGATACTCTTTTCGACCCACGATTTGGACTCGGCACTGCCCGTGTGTGACTCCTTTTTGATTATCGAGGGCGACTCTCTGCGCAAACTTCCTACCGCCGAGGCCAAGCCCGAAATGGAGCGAATATTTAGGTAACACTCACTTTTTCAGCACCTTTTTTCCTCTTCTTTGCCCACTTTTTTTCGCAAAATGGGCTATTTTTCACACAAATTTGCGTTTTGCGTTTTGCATTTTGAATTTTATTCGTACCTTTGCACCGCTAAATACCCCTATAGGGTTATAGCGGTAAGGCCCGTTCGTCTATCGGCTAGGACGCAAGATTTTCATTCTTGAAAGACGAGTTCGACTCTCGTACGGGCTACAAGACGGGGAGAGCGTCATTTGTGCGCTTGACCTTCGGGCAAACAAATAATTTGAAGGAGAGGGCCTCGACGCCTATCCGAAAACGGTCAAGGCCGTCAAAAGGTGGGACACAACCTTAATGGTGTCAAAAAATAGAATATAGAAAAACGAAACAAATAAAAAATTTAGAAAATTATGGCAAATCACAAGTCATCTGAGAAGAGAATCCGCCAGACAGCAACTAAGCGTGCACACAACCGTCTTTACCACAAGACTACTCGTAACGCTATCAAGGCTCTCCGCAACACAACTGAGAAGGGTGCTGCTGAGGCTTTGCTTCCAAAGGTAACAGCTATGTTGGACAAGTTGGCTAAGACTAACATTATCCACAAGAACAAGGCTGCTAACCTCAAGAGCGCGGCTCAGTTGCATGCAAACGCTCTCTAATTCAGGGTGTTAGCAGCATTATTTGAACGGACTGCTCTTTTACGAGCGGTCCGTTTATTGTAAAATATCAAACAGAAACATATCGTTATGAAAATTAGAGCATTTATTTTAACACTTGTAACCTTGCTCTTCGCCTTTGAGGGTGTTGCGCAGGTTCAACTTCCAAAGGGTCGCAATCTCGAATTTGGCTTGCAGGCTCATCGCGGTCTCTCGCACCGCTACCCCGAGAATACCGCGTTGGCATTCCGTGAGGCAGCAAAGGTGCCTTACTACTTCGGTATGGAGACCGATGTGCAGATGACCTCTGATGGCGTTCTCGTCTGTATGCACGACACTAAGCTCGATCGCACCACAAACGGTACGGGTAAGGTGAGCGATTATACTTGGGCGGAGTTGCGTAAGTTGTGGATTGACGGTGGAACGGGTTGGAACGCCAAGTATACCCGCAAACTCCGCATCCCTACCTTCAAGGAGTATCTCAAAATCTGCAAGAAGGCAAACCTTGTACCTTATGTCGAGTTGAAGCTCCTCAACTCGCAAGGTATTAAAAAGACTGTCGAGATGTTGCACAAGATGGGCTTTGAGGGTAAGTATGTGCTTACATCGTTCAAGTGGAAGTATCTTCGCGAGGCCGCAAAATACTCATCGGCACCACTCGAATTTATGAAGGGAAAGTGGACAACAGAGATGGTCGATAAGTTGCAGAATGTAGAGAATAGCGTTATCCGTCCATCTGCGAAGTCGGTTACCAAGGAGTTTGTCGACTACTGCCACTCGAAGGGCTTTATCGTGGAGTGTTATGGTCTGCCTGTTGGCAATGAAAAGTTGGCCGCAAAGCTTAAGGCTTTGGGTGTTAAGGGTGCAACTTGTAACGATTGGCAGGGCTTAGGCCTCGACTAAAGATCTCTGATAGTACTATTAGAAAAGCGTGTTCAAAATCTCTGAACACGCTTTTTTTATCTCTTGTTGGTCGGTCGCGAGATGATAGTCAGTCCAACCATCGTCAATGCGGCATTTACCAGGAGTATCTCGAAGCCGAATTGGTAACCTCCAAACCACGCCTGAGAGTTGAGATCCAGGAGTAGTGATATTGCCGGAGCAAGGAGCGCCACAAGTGGTACAAGTTTATCGCACACCCTTCGTTGCGAGAAGAATCCAAAGGTGAACATTCCGAGCAGCGGACCGAAGGTGTAGCTCGACATCTCGAAGTAGAGGTTGAGCGAACAGCCGTCGCCCCACGCCTTGAAGCCGAGAATTGTGGTGACTATTATTATGGTCATCGCCAGATATACCACATTGTTAATTTTTCTGTAGTGCTGTTGGTCAAATCGCTGACGACCGTGTAGGATATCGACCATAAAGGATGTTGTAAGGGCGGTGAGAGAGCCTCCCATCGAGGAGAATGAGGCTGCAACAACACCTAAAACAAGCAACGAGCTCATCACCATAGGCATATCCTCTTGTGAGGAGACGAAGGCGAAAACCTCATCGGCCGTAATACCCGAAAGCCCCTTTTTGCCCAAATAGAGGAAGAAGAGTGTTCCCAAGATGAGCATCATTGCAATAAATATCACCTGAATAAATGATGAGCGCACCATATTGCGCTGTGCCGAGCGCAGAGAGTCGCTACTCAATATGCGCTGCATAAGGTCCTGGTCAAGACCCGTTGTGGCGATGACAATGAAGACACCCGAGAGGAAGAGTTTCAGGAAGTGGCGACTACTGTTGATGTTGTCGAAGAAAAATATTTGCGTCAAACCTTGCTGTGAGCCCTCCTTAATCGCCTCGACAAAGGATAGGTCAAGGGCGCGAAGAACAAATATTATGGAGATAACCACGCAGGCCACCATACATACCGTCTTTATAAGATCCGCCCAAATCACCGAGGAGAGACCTCCTCGATAGGTGTAGAACCACACCAGAGCCATAAATACTACTGCCGTAACCCAGAATGGAATACCGAGTGCTGTGCCAAGCAGCTGTTGTAGCACTATACATACCACAAATACCTTCAAGGCTGCGCCCAAAATTTTTGCTACGAGGAAGAACCATGCTCCCGTAGCGTGGCTGATGACACCAAAGCGGTTGTTGAGATACTCGTAGAGCGAAACAACATTGTGGCGGAAATAGAGCGGAATCAACCAATAGGCTATAACGACATAGGCGACAATAAAGCCCAGGTTCATCTGCAGATAGGAGAAGGCATCTATGCCAACCGAGCCGGGTAACGAGATAAAAGAGATACCCGTGATGGCAGCGCCAACCATAGCCAATGTAACCAACCATCGAGGGTGCCTCTTCGGGATAGTCGTGCTGCGATTGCTACCCGAGAGTCGTGCCACAACAAATAGTAGCACGATATAGGCGGCAACAACGGCAAGTGTTATCATAGAGGTCATAGTTTTTATCCGTTTGGTCGATTACGATATCTTATTTATTGAGAGCCTCTTGCAACTGTTTGAGTGCTTGGTGCAGAGTGGCGCGCGGAGTGCCGACATTGAATCGCATAAAACCGTCACCCCCCTTGCCGAAGATGGCTCCATCGTTGAGGGCGAGTTTGGCCTTGTTCAAGAATAGGTCGATCAGCTCGTCGTGCGATAGGTTTAGGGCGCGACAGTCGAGCCAAACAAGGAAAGAGGCATCGGGACGAACAGCCACAATTTGCGGGATATGCTCGCGGCAGAACTCTATCGTAAAGTTGATATTCTCCTCCACATAGGCTATCATCTTCTGTCGCCAAGCCTCTCCATTCTCGAAGGCGGCGATGGTTGCTATTGTGGCGAAGATGTTGGGTTGGTTCAGTTCGTTGCCCTCCATCCAGCCGAAGAACTTCTCGCGTATGGCATCATTCGATACGATGGCGTAGGAGGCGACAACTCCTGCGATATTGAAGGTCTTTGACGGTGCACCGAAGGTTATGCTGCACTCGGCTGCCTTGCTGCTGACCGATGCAAACGGAATATGGCGATTGCCCCACAGAGCCATATCGCAATGAATCTCATCAGAGATGACAATGATACCTCGGCTGTGGCAGAACTCGGCAAGACGAATGAGCGTTTCGCGACCCCACACAATACCGATAGGGTTGTGAGGATTGGCCAAAATAAGCATCTTGCAGCGGCTGTCGGCGACCTTTTCGAGATTCTCGAAGTCTATTTCGTAGCGACCATCCTCGGTGCGGCGCAGTGGATTTTCGACAACCTCCAAGTGGTTATGCTCGGCTACATTGCGGAATGGATAGTATACGGGCGGCATTATTATGACCTTGTCGCCCGCTTCGAGCAGCGATACCATCGCCATACCGACACCTCTGATGATACCGGGTATGAAGCTTATCCACTCCCCTTTGATATGCCAATCGTGGTGCGAGCCTACCCAATCGATAATAGCCTTGTTGTATCGCTCCGACTTGAATGTGTATCCGAAAATCGGATGGTCAAGACGCTCTTTTATGGCATTGGTGATGAAGTCGGGTGTGGCAAAGTCCATATCTGCCACCCACATCGGTAGCAGGTCGCTCTTGCCATACCATTGCAGGAGTGCATCGTGTTTGGTAGAGTCCGAGCCGCGACGATCTATTATTTGGTCAAAATCGTAATTCATCATTAAGAGGGTTGGTAAGTTTTCTACAATCTGTCGAGCACGCGACGAATGATCTCTACGCTCTCGCGTATCTCATCGTCAGATATAACAAGCGGTGGCGAGATACGGAATGCGGTAGCACAATAGAGGAACCAATCACTCATAATACCCTCCTCCTTGAACATCTCCATCACCTTGAAGAGTCGCTCCTCTGTGCCGAGCTCCACTGCCAAGAGGAGTCCGCTGCGGCGAATTTCGATTACGGCAGGGTGGTCGCGGAGCAGTTCCTCATACAGAGCACCCTTGCGCTCGACATCCTCAACGATGTTGTTCTCTTTGAGGTAGCGGAAGGCTGCCAAACCTGCTGCACAGCATACAGGGTGGCCGCCAAAGGTTGTAATGTGGCCAAGTACGGGGTTCTCCTGCAACGAGTCCATAATCTTTTTCGAGGAGACGAATGCTCCGAGTGGCATACCACCGCCAAAGGCCTTGGCGAGAGTTATGATATCGGGTGTTACGCCATACTTCACGCAGGCGAACATCTCGCCCGAACGGCCCATACCCGTCTGTATCTCATCGAAAATGAGCAATGCACCCACCTCGTCACATCGCTTGCGCAGCGCTTGCAGGTATCCCTCCTGCGGAAGGCGCACTCCCGCTTCGCCCTGCACAGGCTCGCACAAGACACATGCCGTCTTTTCGGTTATCTTCGATAAATCCTCGAACGAGTTATAGTCTAATGCCTTGCAGTCGGGCAGGAGAGGGCGGAAAGCATTTTTCCACTCCTCGCCTTCGGGCTCTCCCATCATACTCATTGCTCCGTGTGTCGAACCGTGGTAGGCACGACGCATCGATATCATCTCGGTGCGGTGGGTATATCGTTTTGCCAACTTCAAAGCACCCTCGACAGCCTCGGCTCCCGAGTTGAGGAAGTAGACACTCTCCAGCGGCTCGGGCAATGCCTCGGCTATCTCTACGGCATACTCCACCTGTGGTCGCTCGACCATCTCGCCATAGACCATGATGTGCATATAGCGCTCGGCTTGACGCTTCACAGCCTCGATAACGGCAGGATTTGCGTGGCCGACATTGCTAACCGAGACACCCGACACGAGGTCGAAGTATCGCTTACCCTCGGGCGTATAGAAGAATACACCCTCGGCACGCTCCACACCTACGAGCATAGGCGAGGGCGAAGTCTGTCCGATATGCGCAAGAAACTGACGGCGGAGAATTTGAGATTTTGGCATACTTTTTTACTCAAAAAGTTATATTTTGTCTAACTATTAAAAATTTTGCCCTATATTTGTCCATAGTGAAATGGCCCAATAGGTAGGCAAATTTACAAATTATCTCGTTACGAAGGGTTGTTTTCGGGGATAAATATTGAAAATAAGAGAAGTTTCGATGTGGGGCAACAGCCCGCATATTGAATATTATAGCACGAAGGAGTTTTTATTATGTCAATGGAGAATAGTTCAGTAGAGTACATCGGTAGGGTAGTTGCGATGCAACGCTCCTTTTTCCGCAGTGGGGCAACGCTCGATATAGCATTCCGCAAGGAGCAGTTACAACGACTGCACGATGCTCTCCACAAGTGGGAGCGTCTGCTTACCGAGGCGTTGTGGCAAGATCTTCACAAGTCGTACGAGGAGGCCTATATGACCGAGTTCAGCATTATCTATGGCGAAATAGAGAACCATCTAAAGAATCTCTCCAGGTGGAGCGCGCCCGAAAGACACCGCTCTCCGTTGAAGATGTTTCCTTCGCGCTGCAAGGTGTTGAGCGAGCCTCTCGGCAATGCCCTCATCATCGCACCTTGGAACTATCCGGTGCAGCTCCTCTTAAACCCTCTTATCGGAGCAATTTCGGCAGGTTGTACCGCTATTCTGAAACCTTCGCCCTATGTGCCGACCGTATCGCACATATTGAAGTTGATGATTGACGACACCTTCGAGGATGGATATATCGCCACCGTGCTGGGTAACCGAGATGTCAATCGAACACTACTCGATGAGCATTTCGATATAATTTTCTTTACGGGAAGTCCCGTTCTTGGCCGCGAGGTGATGGCTGCGGCGGCAAAAAATCTAACCCCCGTAGTTCTCGAACTCGGAGGTAAGAGCCCTTGCATCGTCGATAAGGAGGCCGATTTGAAGGTTGCTGCCAAGCGTATTGCGTGGGGTAAGTCGCTCAATGCGGGCCAAACCTGCATTGCTCCCGACTATCTGCTCGTTCATCAGGATGTAAAGGAGGAGTTCGCGGAGGCATTGCACAAGGCTTTCCGTTCGCTCTTGGGCAAGAAGCCGCAGAAGACAGAGCACTTTGTCCGTATCGTCTCGGATAGAGCCTTCGACCGATTGACGAGCTATCTCGACAATGGCTCTATTCGCTTTGGAGGAGAGCATAACCGCGAGGAGCGATTTATCGAGCCTACACTTTTGGATGATGTTTCGCCTGCGGCACCCGTTATGCAGGAGGAGATCTTTGGTCCTATCTTCCCTCTCTTGACTTTTGCCGATACGGAGGAGGCGATAGCCTTTGTTACGGAGCGCGAGAAGCCACTCGCCCTCTACTACTTCGGCTCGACCGAGAAGGGAGAGGAGGTTTTGCGTCGCACCTCTTCGGGTGGCGCCTGCATAAACGATGTCATAATGCACATTGCCAACGAGAATATACCTTTCGGAGGTGTTGGCAACTCGGGAATGGGGACATATCACGGCGTGGAGAGCTTCAGGGTCTTCTCGCATCGTAAGTCGGTGGTAACAACAACTACGCGCGTGGATGTACCTTTTAGATATATGCCGTATCGACTCTTCTCACTTATAAAGAAGCTTATGTAGTGCGGTCGAGAGCGAAAAAATAAAGAGGGGCGCGACTTTTTCGAGTCAGCGCCCCTCTTGCACTATATCAAATAGGTGTTTAACTTTTTAGTAGTTCAACACTTTTGATGAAGCGTAGGATAACTTCAGGGCGTTAGCACGACGAAGCTCCTGCTTAACATCGGCAACAACACCCATCTTTGTGTTCTCGTCAGCCTTCAAACATACAGTCATCGATGCACGGTCCGACTCGTTCAAGTTGTCACGCTCGCCGGCAATAAAGTCCAAGATGTCCTTTGTTGTCTTGTACGAGTCGTTCAACTGGATACGAGGTGCAGTACCGAACTTTGCCTGCATATTCAAAGATGGAACACCCACATGGATATAAGATACCAAGTTCTTCTTCTCGAGTTTCTGTACCTCGGTAGCCTCAGGCAACTTGTAAGTCACGAGCAACTCCTGATCGCGCATCGAGGTCGAGAGCATAAAGAAGAACAAGATGATATATACGACATCGGGCAACGATGTGGTTGACATCGCAGGCACTTCGCGCTCGCCCTTTTTCTTCATTACTGCCATACTCTACTTTGCCATTTTACGCGGCTCTGCCTCCGAAATCTTCATTGGAATTGCCTTGGTTATTACTTTGCGCTCAGCCTCATCGAGGTCCTCGAACTTCTTGCCGAACTTGCTCATCGAAACCTCGTCACGAACCTCGTTGAAGGCGCGAGTAAGCTCGTTCTGTACCTGAATATAGACCTGATAGCTTGTGTCACGAGTGTTCTGCAACGAAATCACACCCTCGCTGACAGGATATGCCCACTTCGAGCCATCCGGCATCTCGATATCGGTAACCTTCTTCTCAGGAAGATCCTTATCATCGAGTGGATTGAGGATAAACTCCTTGGCCTTGTCCTTCAAGGCGTTCAGCGAGATAACCTTTCCTCCTGCCATGATGTTACCCGAACCGGAAACGAACACCAAGAGAAGGTTTCGCTCCTTCACCTTGATATCCTCCTGCTTCACATTCGGATCTGCCATTGGAGGCAACATACGCACGATACCGGTATCGATATCCATAGTGGAAACCACGAGGAAGAAGATAAGCACGGTAAATGCGATATCCGCTTGTGACGAGGCGTTGATTTCAGGTATATTCTTCTTTTTCGCCATAAAAATCTATTACTTTAATGCGTTGCGAACCTCACCGAAGAGGGTAACTACAAGTGTAGCTGCTGCTACCACATAGGTTACGAGAATACCGGTCTCGGAGATCACCAACTCGAATGGATCATCAAACACACCACCTGCCGAGTTTGGAATTACCAAACCATCGCGGCTCAACGAATAGCCGAGGGCTGCACCCACAACTACAACCACGATACAAACAGCGATAAGGGTGTTCTTCAATCCAGCAGGATGGGTAATCGTACCTTTGATAGCCGCCCAGAGGACACATACTGCTGCTGTTACGAGCAATGTGTAGCCCCAGAGGAGGTTCCAACTGATGGCTACCTCCGAACCGCCCGAAACAGCTGCCCAAATTACGAGGGCAAATGTAATAGCGAAGAGTGCACCCATCACCATATTTAACATCTTTTTCATAATATTCGTCTGTGTACGATTATTCGTTAATCAAATTATTTCTTGTTGTAAGCAGTCAAGATATCGGTCAAAGTGATAGAAGCATCCTCCATCTCATTTACCATACCGTCGATCTTAACGATTACATAGTTGTAGAACACCTGGAGAACCATCGCTGCGATGAGACCGAGGAGGGTTGTCAAGAGCGCTACCTTCATACCACCTGCAACGAGTGCCGGGCTGATATCACCAGCTGCCTGAATCGAGTCGAATGACTGTACGAGACCAACAACGGTACCCATAAATCCGAGTGATGGTGACAACGAGATGAACAACGACAACCAGCCGAGACCAGACTCCAACTGACCTGTCTGAACCGAACCGTAAGATACTACTGCCTTCTCAACTGCATCGAGACCAAGGTGGTAACGATCCAAGCCCTGATAGAAGATCGAAGCGATAGGGCCCTTAGTGTTACGGCAAACCTCCTTAGCAGCCTCAACGCCACCCTCGTTCAAAGCAGCCTCTACCTGAGCGATGAACTTCTTAGTGTTGATAGTCGAGAGCGAGAGGAAGAGGATACGCTCGATAGCGATAGCCATACCGAGTACCAATACAACGAGGATAGGGAGCATCCAACCCCAACCACCTTCGAGGAACTTCTGCATCAAGACATAGTGAATCGACTCACCGGCGATCTCTGTCTCAGCGTCAATAGCAGGGGCCTCAACAGTCTCTACTACCTCGGTTGCAGGCTGCTCTGGTGTTGCAGTAGCAGTCTCCTGTGCGATTGCAGTGCTGAAAGTCATTGCAGCAGCTGCCAAAACCAAAAATAATTTTTTCATAGTTTTTAATAAGTTAAAAATTTAGTTGTTTTGTTTTATGTGTTTTTTGTAAAAAATTTATCCTCTTTTCACTTTTAATTCCATTTTGTGTACAAACTGCCAAAACGCTATAATCTTTTGTATAACAAATGATTAGCTTGTTTTACTCCGTAATTCGAGTCCAAAACACGGCATATTACAGTCCGAAATATATGACTTTTTTTTTGTTTTTGCAAACTCGGCACTTTTTTCTCACGCCATTTTTCGTCATTTGCAATAGATTTACTACTTTTGCAGTATGAAATAAGAAATCAATAAAAACATTACGAATATGGAGAATACAAAGGTACTTATCATTGGTAGCGGTCCAGCAGGATTTACCGCTGCAATCTACGCCTCACGAGCAGCTCTCAACCCTGTTCTTTACGAGGGAATCGAGCCGGGCGGACAGCTCACAACAACCACCGAAATCGAGAACTTCCCTGGCTATCCCGAGGGTATTCAGGGCACCGAGATGATGAACGACTTGCGCGCTCAGGCTTTGCGCCTCGGCACCGATGTTCGCACCGGTATCATCACCGATATCGACACTTCGGCTCGCCCGTTTGTAGTTACTGTTGATGGCGAGCAAAAGATTGAGGCTGAGACTGTTATTATCTGTACAGGTGCATCGGCAAAGTATCTCGGTTTGGAGTCGGAGAAGAAGTTCCGCGGTATGGGTGTTAGCGCTTGCGCTACTTGCGATGGTTTCTTCTATCGCAAGCAGGATGTAGCCGTAGTTGGTGGTGGTGATACCGCTTGTGAGGAGGCTACCTACCTTGCATCACTCTGCCGTCAGGTATATCTCATCGTTCGTAAGCCGTTCCTTCGCGCTTCGAAGGCTATGCAGGAGCGAGTTTTCAACACTCCAAACATCAAGGTTCTCTTCGAGCACAATACCGTTGAGGTATTGGGCGATATGGATGGCGTAACAGGCGCTCGTCTCCGCAAGGGCGACGGCGAGGAGTACGACATCGAGATTTCGGGCTTCTTCCTCGCTATCGGTCATCACCCTAACACAGAGTTGGTTAAGGGTAAGGTTGAGTTGGACGAGCAGGGCTATATCGTAGTTGAGCCGGGCACATCGAAGACCTCGGTTCCGGGTATCTTCGCTGCGGGCGATGTTCGCGATCCACACTACCGCCAGGCTATCGTAGCCGCAGGCTCGGGCTGTATCGCAGCACTCGATGCTGAGCGCTACCTCGCTTCGTTGAAGTAGTTTTTCGCTTTTCGTTCGAATGATAAGCGTAACGATTTTGGGGGCTTCCTCGGCGAAGCCCACAGTAAATGGTCACCACTCGTCACAGGTGGTAAACTGCAACGAGCAGTACTACCTTGTCGATGCGGGAGAGGGCGCGCAGCAACAGATGTTCCGCTGCGGCATCAACCCGTTGCAGCTGCGTGCGGTGTTCATCTCGCACCTCCACGGCGACCATTGTTATGGCATCTTTCCGCTTATCTCGACACTCGGACTCTATGGCAAGAAAACTCCTCTAACAATCTATGCTCCAAAGCCTTTTGGCGAGATTTTAGAGAACCATCTCCGCTTCTTCGACAACGAACTTCCGTACGAAGTTCAATGGGTGGAGGTAGATACCACAAAGCACCAAATAATCTTCGAAAATCGCACTCTCGAGGTGTGGAGTATTCCGCTTCGTCACCGTATGCCGACTGCGGGATACCTCTTCCGCGAGAAGCCGCCACAGCCCAATGTAAGCAAGTTCGCTATCGAGCGTTACGGGCTATCAATCAAGCAGATAGTGGCTGCAAAGGAGGGTCAGGATATAGAGTTGGAGGATGGTACAATCCTGCCAAACGAGAAGATAACCTTCGTGGCGCATCCGCCACAGTCGTATGCCTATTGCTCCGACACAAATCGTTCGGGCGCAGTGGCGAAATATGTTGCGGGAGTAGATATGCTCTATCACGAGGCGACCTACGCTGCCGACCTGAAACATCAAGCGAAGGAGCGTGGTCACGCCACCACCGAGGATGCTGCAAAGACGGCATTGGCTGCGGGGGCAAAGAGGTTGTTGATAGGCCATTTTTCGTCGCGCTACAAGGATAAAGAGCCGCTGCTTGCCGAGGCTCGAGCAATTTTTGAAAACACCGATATCGCCCGCGAAGGCGAAACCTTTAAAATATAGTTAGTAGAGAGTAGTTAGTAGAGAGTAATTTTTAATTCTACATTTTTAATTCAGCCAAAGCTAAAATGATTACACGCGCAGAAATACTTGATATTAAGTCGCTTGCGACCAAGCAGGGTCGCGAGGAGCTGGGTGCATTTATCGCTGAGGGCGAGAAGCTCGTAGGCGAAATTCGCAACTCCTCGCTCCGCATTCGTCGCATTTTGCAGACCAAGCCGATTTTTGCCGATGGAGAGCTTATCTCCGAGAAGGAGATGGAGCGCATCTCGCAGCTTAAAACGGCCAACGCTGTGCTCGCGGTTGTCGAGCTGCCTAAACACAAGCTCGCGCTCGCAAACCCTGCCAAGAATTTGGTTTTGGCTCTTGATCGCATCCAAAATCCGGGTAATCTCGGCACGATTATTCGCCTTGCCGATTGGTTTGGTATCTCGGATATCGTCTGCTCGGAGGATACTGCCGACTGCTTTAACCCAAAGGTTGTGCAGGCTACGATGGGTGCTATCCTGCGTGTGCGCGTACATTATACTAACCTTGCCGAGTGGCTCTCTGCGCAGGGCGATGCCAAGGTCTATGGCACCTTCCTCGAGGGTGAAAATATCTATAACGCACAGCTCGAGAAGAGCGGTGTAATCGTTATGGGCAACGAGGGGCAGGGCATCTCCGATGAGGTTGCCGAGTGCGTGTCGCACAAGCTCTTGATTCCCCCTTATCCGGCTGACCGCTGTGGCTCGGAGTCGCTGAATGTGGCGGTTGCAACAGCCGTAATTTGTTCCGAATTCCGCAGACGATAAATCGCTATGTTACTGCAAGATAGACTTAAAAATCACCGCCTTATTCTCGCCTCGGCTTCACCTCGCCGTCGCGAGTTGTTGGCCGACTGCGACCTCAACTTCGTGCTTGCCGAAAAGTTCGAATGCGAGGAGTGCTACCCTGCCGATTTGGCTGCCGAGAAGGTTGCCGAGTACCTCTCGCAACTCAAGAGCAACGCCTACCCACACGCTTTGGGCGCGCGCGATATCCTGCTTACGGCCGATACGGTGGTTATTTCGGGAGATAAGATTCTTGGCAAACCCCACTCCGAGGCGGAGGCTGTCGAGATGATTTCGACTCTCTCGGGTGCCACACACAAGGTCATTACGGGCGTTACGCTCCGCACCACCGAGCGCACAATTTCGTTCTCAGCGGAGAGCTTGGTGTCGTTCCGAGAGCTTGATGCAGAAGAGATTAGCTACTATGTAGAAAAGTATCGCCCACTCGATAAAGCGGGCGCATACGGTATCCAGGAGTGGATTGGCTATATTGGTATCGACGGCCTTGAAGGCTCCTTCTACAATGTTATGGGACTCCCCACACAACGCCTCTACCAAGCGTTGAAGGAGCTGCTCTAAACCCCTACTTTTGTCCTTTCAGAGTCTCAATCTGCTGCATAATCTCCTTTGCGGTACGGAGATTTTGTCTATGTTGGCGCAAGCCGAAGATGAGTCCGAGCACAAGACCCACGACACTTCCTGAAATTGCAGCGTAGAGTTGCGATTCATCTTGCGTCACATTCGTATAGACCTCATACGCTCCCCAGCCGAGCCACGCCACGAATATAGGCATCGAGAAGTAGTGCCAACGCTGATATATCCTCTTCATTCGCGCCACCTCGTTGTAGGTTGTAATCAAATCGCCCGAAAGGGTATCGCGACCTATGCGGTAGTGGGTTAAGAACTGCGCTACAACGCCAACCAATATTAACGCTACGGTGACATATGCGAACACCATAGAGCAGCCTAAATTGTGGGTAGTAAAGAGAACTGCCGGAATACCGATAATGCACGCTACGCAGAGAGCCATGGCACGACGATGTATGGTCGAGAGCTTGCGCGACATCGCCTCGCGTATCATCTTCTCGTTTACAATCTCCTGGTTTTCAAGGCGTTTTTTGAGCGATGCGAGCTGCTCGCGCATCTCCAATATCTCGTTAGTTTCGATCGAGTTCATAGTAATGGGTGTTATTCGTTTGACATGTTTTTTAGTTGTTCGCGTATGCGCACGAGACGCACCGAGACATTCTTTGCCGTGATGCCGACAATCGCACCAATCTCCTCGTAGGAGAGATTTTCGAGCCAGAGCAGTATTATAGCGCGGTCGAAGACGCCGAGTTTATTGATGCGCTGACGCAACATCTGCGCCTGGCGACTCTCCTCGTCAGTATCGGCGAAGAGGTTTATATCCATTGTTAGGCGTGCAGTGTCGGGACGACGGCTCTTTTTGCGCTCGGCACTTATGCAGGTGTTGAGAGCCACGCGGTATATCCACGACGATACCTTGCTCTCTCCTCGGAATGACTCGAAGCCACGCCACAAGGCAATCAACACCTCCTGGAAAAGATCCTCAACCTCCTCCTTGTCGCTTGCGAACATATAGCATACCGTGTATATGGTCGCCCTGTTCTCGCGCACGACATTTGTAAACTCTTTTTCTGTCTCTTTCATCTTGTTTAAGTCGCTTTTTCAACCCATTAGACGCACTATCTACCTACAAAACTACAAAAAAATGCGAAAATTTTAATGTTTAGGTTGGAAATAAAAAAATTATTCTTACCTTTGCACCGCTAAGCCACTCGAAAGAGGGCAGAGCAGAAGCCCAGATGGCGGAATCGGTAGACGCGCTGGTCTCAAACACCAGTAGGTTCACCCCTGTGCCGGTTCGACCCCGGCTCTGGGTACGAAATAAGGAGAGGTTTTATCCTCTCCTTTTTTCGTACAGTGTGTTACCTATCCCCCCAAACCCCCTTTCTGTAAAGGGGGCTTGTTCCGACGCAACATTATAATCTTAATTTAATTACTCTTTCAACTTTTAACTTATTTTCCCGCTATGCCTTTGGCATATTCGATGAAAATTTGTACATTTGTACACATCAACGGTTTTAGAGGTGCAAAGCCCGAAAATAAGGAGTATGATGAGGAGGTTTTTATACCTATGTTCAGTGTTTGCGGTGGCGGTTGGATGTGCGAGTTTCGATGAGGAGTCATCGCTTGCACCGACAAATGGTGCCCACCACACAATATCGGCTGTGACCGATATCTCGCCCCTCTCGCGAGCGGGTTTCGAGCGTGTCGAGGGCGTCTACAAGCACTTTTGGGAGGCAAATGATGAGATTTCGCTCCTTTCGGTGAGTGGTGCAAATGGTCGCTTCGCGCTGATTGAGGGTGCGGGTGGAAACTCGGGCAAGTTTAGCGGTTATGCCGATTTGGGCAATGGCGAGATCTTCGCCGTATATCCTTACAACGAAAAAACTTCGCTCTCGGGTTCGACTCTCTCGGTCGAGTATCCTGCCGAGCAGATATGGCGTGCCGACAAGGCGAGCTACGACAAGGATAGCTATCTGATGGTGGCCAATGGCACATTGGCAGGGCTCAAATTCAAGAATATCACCGCTGTGGTACGCCTCTCGCTTACGGGTAAGGCGACAATCACAAAGGTCGAATTGCGAAGCATTGGTCGTGAGGCTATAGCCGGCAAGGCCGAGGTTTGCTTTGCAAATGGCGAGCCGAAGGTGGTGCTTGCGGGTGCCGAGAATAGGGTGGTGCTGAATGTTAACACCAAGCTGACAAGCGAGGCACAGCATCTCTTTGTTGCTATTCCGCCTGTGGTGCTCTCGAAGGGATTTGAGGTTACAATCTACGATAGCGAGGGCTATGTGATGACCAAGTCGAGTAGCTCTACTCGTACCATAAAGCGTAATACGGTAATTGAGATGCCAACCTTCGCCTATGTGGCCACAGATAAAATTTCGGAGATGGTGACCGATGCCGAGTGTGTGAAGGAGGCAACGGTGAGTGAGGGCTACAGCTTTATGGTCAAGAGCCGAAGCTTTGCCGAGGGGGATAAGTTGCGACTTCGCTCCTATGCCGAAACATACGAGTGTGCTACACAAATATACCCCGACGGAGCATCATTGACTATCCCTGCGGGTTTCGAGAGTGGTATCTACAACCTGGAGCTTGTGCGAGGTGATGCAAAGCAGGTGCTTGCCGAGGTTGATTTAACCGCTTCGGTAGTGCCACAAGCCGATATGCTCGATGTGGTATTCCACCCCGATGGTTCGGCTCACGATGGCTCGGCTATGCAGTCGGAGATTGTCTATAAGGCGGGCGATAGGTTGCTGACCTACTCGAGTACGGCTGGTCGCTATGTGGCGAAGTTCTCGATGTCGCCGGGTCAGGATGATTACTCGTCGAACTTTTACTATGTGCCGTATGTCAAGACCGAAGCCTTTGGTTTGAAGCAGGCTGACGGCCACTCGTTCGAGTGTGTGGCTTCGATTTCGGAGGTTGAAAATGTTTCGTGTTTGATGGCTACCCACCAGAGTGGTGGTACGGCATTCCGCTTCCAAGCTGCGGAGCGCGAAGGTTTGACAAATGCTATGCAGTTTGTCCCTTATGTCGGTGGTGCCTACAGATACGCGACAGGTCCAAAGGCGCAGATGGAGCTCAACAAGTTCTACCACTTTGTGGGTGTTTGGAACAAGGAGAGTGGTGATATTGTCCTCTATGTAAATGGCGAACAGGCGGGCATTGTAAAGGGTTGCACAGGTGCTTTCAAGGATTCGAAGGTGCCAACTCTGGTTATCGGTGGCGACCCTAATTCATCGGCGGGTGTGGCCCAAAATGCGTGGAATGGCGATATTGCTTTGGCGCGCGTCTACGACAAACCACTATCGGCGAACGAGGCGAAGATCCTCTACGATGAGGCGCTCAAGGTGTGGCCACACAAATCGAATATCAAGGTGAGCAAGGTGCGCCTCTTCTCGGGTCTCGAGGTTGCCGAGGGGTGGAAGTTCTCGATATATGGCGATGGCATTGAGGCGGGCGATACCATCTCGCTCGAGTCGAGCGTTTCGGGTCTGAATTACAGCTGTTCGACAACCTCTACCAAAGGTAGGTCGACAATAGTTATACCGCAGGGATTGCCGTCTGACACCTACAAGGTGGTGCTCCACCGAGGCGATGACAAGGCGGTGATTGCCTCTACGGTGCTCGCCGTAACGGCAGACGCCCTGCTCCCACGCAAGCCGAAGAATGTCGCTCACCGAGGTTGCTGGTATGTAGATGGAGTGAACAATGTGCCAGAGAACTCGATTGCGGGCCTTCAAAGAGCGCAGACTATGGAGGGTGTATACTCCGTAGAGTTCGATGTGTGGATGACTGCCGATGATGTATTGGTGATTAACCACGATGCCTCAATCGGTGGCGTTACAATCCAGAGCTCGAACTATAGCGCAATCGAGAATATGACCCTTTCGAATGGTGAGAAGTTGCCGACATTGGAGGCTTACCTCAGCGAGTATGTCAAGAATAGCTCGATAAAGATGCTTCTCCACCTCAAGAACCACTCCACAACTGCACGCACAAAGGAGTGTATCGATGCCACAGTGGTAATGTTGCGCGAAAGGGGTATTCTTGCCAAGACCGAGTGGCTGGTGTCGACCTATGATGTGGCGAAATATATTATCAACAACTGGCGGGCCGAGGTGCCCGATTTGGTGGTGGCTTGCTCGGGTGTGAAACACACCTCCACCTATCCCGAATTGGGTAACGGTATAATACTCAACTACGAATACACCACCGTAGATGCCAATCCGTCGGCAGTTAAGCAGGCGCATCTGCGAGGCTTGGAGATGGTAGTTTGGCCGATAACCCACGAGTCGGAAATGCTCAAGTATATGTCGCTCGGCATCGACTATTTCAACTGCAACAGCCCTGCGTTATTGGCTGAGCTTAATAAATTAACCTTTGTCGAAGAGTAATTATGAAGAGATACGAAAGACCGCAAATCGAGATGCTCTATCTTGTGGTGGAGAGAGGCTTCGAGTACTCCTCGTGGGGTAACTTGGGCGACGACTCGACCATCGAGCGAGGCGAGTGGGATTAACTTTGTTGAAGTTAAAGAGCGAAATTTTCGCCACTATATTTGTGCCTCGAAACGGAATTCGCTAATTATTATTATTACAATTATCATAGTACTACGCCGATTGTTGGCGTAGTTAAGGTTGCCCTCACTATTATAATAGGTTGATGAGGACACAAAGTCAAGAGCTTTTTTACAATCACTCTGTTTTTCGACCTACCTCATATTTACTTGTAAGGCTATTGGTGGGGTAGTGAATGGTGACGCTCTATTTCGGTTGCATAACGATATATGGTACAATCATCTCCTCCATCGAGATACCGCCGTGCTGGAAGGTGTCGCGGTAGTAGCGTATATGGCGATTAGCATCATTGTTATAGACCAAGAAGTCGTTGTTGTAGGCGAAGATATAGCTCGAAGTAAGGTTTGATGCAGGGAGCTGCACCTCTTCGGGCTTGGTAATCTCGAACACCTCCTTGCGATTGTAGGCGAGGTTGCGACCAGTCTTGTAGCGCAGGTTTGCCGAGGTCTCGCGGTCGCCCGTAACCTTCACAGGGTTATCCACGCGTACAGTGCCGTGGTCGGAGGTTATAATCACCGTATGGCCACGCTCCGAGAGCATTTTCAACAGGGTGAAAAGCTCCGAATGTTCGAACCAAGAGCGGGTGAGCGAGCGGAACGAGGCGTCATCCTCGGTAAGCTGGCGGATAATCTCGGTTTCGGTACGCGCGTGAGAGAGGATATCCAAGAAGTTATAGACGATAACCGAGAAATCGGCATCGTAGACATGCTGGATATTGTCAATCAGCTTGCGACCCGCCTCGGGGCGTACCAACTTATCGAACGACCACTTATATCGTTTGCCCGATTGTGCAATCTGGCGGGCGAGGAACTCCTCCTCGTATTGATTTTTACCACCCTCCTCGTTGTCATTCAGCCACTTATTCGGCATAAGCTTGTCGATGGCCAACGGCATCAAGCCCGCAAAGATGGCGTTGCGCGCATACTGCGTTGCGGTAGGGAGAATGGCGCAGTAGAAGTCGTCTGTGGCGATATCGAAGTAGCCGCGCAACATACCGCTTATGGCGCGCCATTGGTCGTAGCGGAAGTTGTCGATAAGGAGCAGCGTGGTCTTCGAATGGTTATCCACGATAGGGAAAATCTTGTTGCGCATAAGGGTATGCGACATCACGGGAGTATCCTCATCGCGCGAATTTATCCACTCCTTGTAGTTTTCGCAGACGAAGCGACCAAAGACGCGGTTTGCCTCGGCCTTCTGGTACTGCAAAATCTCGCGTATTGACTCGTCGCCACCGACAAGTTCAATCTCCCAATTCACCAACTTGCGATAGACCGCGCTCCACTGCTGGAAGGTGCGGGCATTCTGCATCGACACGGCGATACGACCAAACTCGGCGCGGTAGTCGGCCGTGGTCTGCTCGGTCACAAGCTGCTGGGAATGAACATGTTTCTTGATGAGTGGCAACATCTGCGAAGGGTTCACGGGCTTGACGATATAGTCGGCAATCTTCGAGCCTATCGCCTTATCCATAATATCCTCCTCCTCGCTCTTTGTCACCATAATCACGGGTGTCGTAGGGCGAATATCCTTGATGAGTGGCAGGGTCTCGAGTCCGGTCATTCCGGGCATCATCTCATCGAGAATAATGACATCGTAAGCCTCCTCCGATGCCATATCTATTGCATCGTAGCCGTTGTTGCAGGTGGCAACCTCGTACCCCTTTGATTGGAGCAGGAGGATGTGCGGTTTCAGCAACTCTATTTCGTCATCTACCCAAAGAATCTTTACCATATCTCATACTATTTTTTGCTGCGAAAACATTGCGTATTGTGGGGTATGTCTCGAGCAGATTTTGTGAAACCTCCTCCTCCGAGCACCACACGGCGCATACGATACCTTCATCTGCCTGCGGTTTGGTCTCGGTAGCTTCGGCATACAGCTCGTACCAAAAAGTGAGTTTCAGCTCCCACTCTCCATAAACGCAATAGCCGTGGAGTGTATTGCACAAAAATCGAACAATTTTTGCCCCCTCGACACCCGTCTCCTCGCAAATCTCGCGCACGGCACACTCCTCGACGCTCTCGCCCGCGTCAATATGTCCTTTTGGGAGATCCCAGCGGTTATTGCGATATATCATAAGGCTCTCACCGTGCTCATTGCAGACGATACCGCCCGCCGCCTCCACATATTTGAACTCGGCAAAAAATCGCTCTTTCACGGCATCGATGGCGGGGTCGCACACCTCGATTGTGTTTGAATTTCCAAAAATTTTTAATACATTTGCCCTTGAAAGCTCCGATGATGGCAGATGGTAAGCCCCTTTTGTGGCGGTTGTAACATCGGTAAGTATTAACAACTTATCGGCAAAAAATATATCTGTGCGCATTGTGGTTTCGATTTTACCTGATACAAAGATAGGAATTTAAACTTAAAATATGGGTATGAAAAAACTATTTATTGCAATGGCAACATCACTTTTGGGATTTGTGGGCTGCGACACCGCTCCTGCATCCCTCAAAATTGACAACGCGCTGACGGCAGAGGAGATTGCTGCGGCTCGACTCACCCCTGAGGTTATGTGGAAGATGGGCCGCATCGGCTCGCACACCGTTTCGCCGGATGGCACAACTATGCTCTACACGCTCACGCGCTACAGCATGGAGGAGAATAGAGGTGTTTCGGTAATCGTAAGTCGTAACCTCGCAACAGGCGAGGAGGTGGAGCTTACCGACCTCACTGCTACATCGGTATCGCCGGTGTGGAGCGCAGATGGTAAGGATATCTGGTTTGGAACCACTCGCAGCGGTGATATGCAGCTTTGGAAGATGCAGGCCGATGGCTCACAGCCTAAGCAGGTGTCGAATATTAAGGGTGGTATCGAGGGCTTCGGTATCTCGCCTGACGAGAAGCACATC
>JAFZEY010000084.1 GCA_017560455.1 Alistipes sp.
AGATCGAGGAGTTGGCATCGCTTACCAAGCAGCGTCAGCGCGAGATCGAGGAGGCTAATGCTCTCATCGCTCGCTACAAGGAGCAGCAGAACAATGTTCGCAACAATCGTGAGTACGAGTCGTTGGAGAAGGAGATCGAGTACCAGTTGCTCGAGATTACCCTCGCCGAGAAGCGTTTGAAGGAGTATGCTGCAGCTACCAAGACAAAGAAGGCATCTGTCGAGACTACCCAGGCCGAGCTCTCTGAGCGTCAGGCTGACCTCGATGTTAAGCGTCAGGAGCTTGCAAGCATCGAGAGCGAGACTGCAGACGAGGTTAAGGACCTTACCGCTAAGGCTAAGGTTGCTCAGGATAAAATTGACGAGCGCCTCCTCTCTGCTTATGGTCGTATCCGCTCAAAGGTACGCAACGGCCTCGCTGTTGTTACCGTAAAGCGTGACGCCTGCAGCGGTTGCTTCAACCGTATCCCACCACAGCGTCAGGCTGATATTCGCCTCGGTAAGAAGTTGATCGTGTGCGAGTATTGTGGTCGTATTTTGGTTCCAGGCGACGAAATTTAATTTTAAGGGGCAACTACTGCGTTGCACTTCGATAAATCGCTCCTCACATACGCTAAGTATGCTGCGGGGCGATTTTCTTGTACACCTTGTACTTCCCTCCTTAAAATTAAATTTCGGCAGTAGAGTATTGCGGACTCGGTTTTTCATTTGGCAAAAAAAAGGCTGTTCGAGTTTTCGAACAGCCTTTTTTTAATCTCGGCAATCGTTACTTTGCCTGGAGGATATGCTCGTTGTACAAGAGTTCGCCTTCGGCGGTGATGCCCTCGATAACTACGCGATAGTCGGATGCTCTATCAGCCGTCCAGAACGAGATGCTTGCATCGCCCAAAGAGTTGCTCTGCAATGATGGGAACCAAGCGATAGTGGTACGGTTATCGCGCTTGCTTCTGTCGTTCTTCACCGAGTAGTCAGGTGCATAGAACTCGACAGGCGTCGAGTAGCCCGGAACCAAAATCTCGGTCATCGAGTTGATTAATAACTTTTCGCGAGCATCTATATTGCGAACAACGATAGCAATAACACCGGTCTCTGAACCCATACCTGCAGCCATAGACTCGAACTTGTCGAGGTACGACACGCTGATAATCTCGTTCATAGGGTAGGCATCGATGACATTCATGTCCATATGCTGTCCATTGACATACACGGCCGGCATGAGGTGCTCCCTATCATCCGTAGTGACATCTACATTTGTATCAGGTACATCTGTGCTATCGCTATTGGTCGTATCTGAACTTGTGTCCATATTGGCACCGGGACGAGATGAAGCTACATATACACTATTGCCAACAATCTCCAACTGGCGGAATCTCTGCAATACATCGAAGATGGATGTAAAGCGAGTCATATCACCGTCTACCGTATTAAAGCCGTTGAGCGATGAGGAGTATTCATAATTAGAGGTGCGTTGTGCAACAATCTCCACAGCCTCGATGTCGATTACAGGCATACCTCCATCCTCGAAGTAGTTCTGCTTCGAACGCATCATATACTCCTCGGTGAGAGATGGCTCCTTCTTCTTGTGGAATACTTCACGCGAGATGAAAGGCATAGTCGGATAGATATACGGATCGACCTTAATACGCACTCCGTTGCTACGGCCGTTGCGATTGAGAGCCTGCAATACATAGAGTGTGGTATCGGGAGCATCGATACCTGTAATGGTGAAGTGGTTTGCCTTGTTGAGTGGGTGCACACCGAGATACTCCTTGCGGTTGCGGAAGATCATGACACTTGCGTTGTTTGTCTTGCCCACAGCCTCATCTACGCGGCCTGAGATTATCTGCTCGGCCTCGAAATTATGGCGAATAGCCGGTTTCTTGCCTGCGAGAATGTGGTCTATATTGTATCTGCGCCAGCCGTGTGTCAGCATCACGAGGTCGAGATGCTCATTACGAACGGCATCATTGCCCTCGAAGTAGTAGGTCGGATTCTCGACATCACCCTTCAAATCCGAATTGAGCAACATATACGAGAAGATGTTGTCAGCCTTACGGTCCTTCTTCAAGAGTGAAGCATCAACTACCGAAACTACGAAGTCTCCCTTTACGGCGTTGCCCTTGCTGCTTTTCACAGCAAAATCGACATTTACCAACTCGCGTGGCGAGAACTTCTTGACACTTGGGGTAATGGTAGCATTTGCAGCTACGCCACGAACGAAGAATAGACGCTGTGCCACAACCTTGCGTGTAGCTCTATCTACGATCGACGCCTGAGCGACACCGCTGCGGAGCTTTTCGAGTGGAATACGCACAGGGTGCGAAAGATCCTCGATAACATAGTTCACGATACCGCGAGATTGTATAACCGCAACAAATCGCTTGATAGGGTAGTCTAATGTTGTTGCAACTTGGAGCAACATACGATTATCCGTGTCGGGGGTCATCTTCATTACACAACCTGAGGCTACGGCTGACGGAAGAGTGAATGAACGCGAAATGCCGTTGTCGGTTGTAAGTGTTGCGATGTATGACTCGTCGAGTTTTGCAGTGTAAGGGAACTTACCCATACCATCGTGCTTAGATTCGATGGTACAAACCTCATCACCCGAC
>JAFZEY010000085.1 GCA_017560455.1 Alistipes sp.
GAGTAGGTACCGTCTCTCCGTTTGCAAGCAGAATGGCCTGAACCTCCTCCTTCTTGCTGATATTTACATGCACCTTTGGTGTGGCAGCAGAACCGTGATGCCAAGGGCCGTGAATAACAATGGCTTCGTCGTCGTTGGTCAGATTAACATCGAATTCCGAACCCCATATTTTTGCCTCTTGCGCCGCCTTTAATGCGTTGAGTGAGTTGCGTGCAGCACCCTCTGATGCGTGAAATCCGCGGTGAGCAATAACTTTCGGAGCCTTGTATTGTGCCGTTGCTGCGATGGAAATCATAACGACAAATAGCAGTGTTAATACCTTTTTCATATTGTTTTAAAGTTTATAAAATTAGAAAATCTCAACCTTATGCTAAGTATAAATCTTTGCAAATATAATAAAAATATACAATAAATATTGTGGGCGGGGCGTTAAATGGCGGGTAAATGATATTTTTAGAGGGTAAATTAACGGTTTTTACAATAAAACGCACTATATTTGCGGAGAACAAAATATGCACCAATTA
This sequence comes from Alistipes sp., assembly GCA_017560455.1. Classification (GTDB taxonomy): domain Bacteria; phylum Bacteroidota; class Bacteroidia; order Bacteroidales; family Rikenellaceae; genus Alistipes. The sequence goes on from JAFZEY010000085.1 coordinate 525, forward strand.
TGCAAGAGTATATTTCGAAGCAACAACAGATATTTCGCTCGGCGGCACATATATTTCCGCTTATCTCAAACTTCTCGCTCCTGACACCGGCCGTTGCCGATAAGGTCGAGGAGTGGCAGGCAACAGAGGATCGCTGCTCGTTCAAGGTGAAGGGCTTTACCGTGGCACTGCGCATCGACGAGAAGGTCGAGAATAAACATGCGAAGATTACGGGTGATGGCGGTACCGTACCTATGGACTTCTCGTTCTGGATTCAGTTGCACGAAGTGACCGAGGCGGATACACGCATCCGTCTGGTACTCCACGCCGAGTTGAATATTATGATGCGAATGATGATTGGCAACAAGTTGCAAAAGGGTCTTGACCAGGCAGTTGAAGCCTTCGCATCGGCATTTAACCGTTTCTAAGGTTTTATTTGGCGTCAAGAGCGTCGGATAGGGTGGTGCAAAATGGGCTAAATGCTTAATTTTGTAAAAAATAACTGAAAATTTTTGCTTGGTTGGCAAATAAGATATATATTTGCAGTCGCAAAAAAAGAGATTATCACAAATTTACTATTTATTAAAGCACTAATAGTTATGACAAAGGCAGATATCGTAAGCGAAATCGCAAAGAAGACCGGAGTTGAGAAGACTCAGATTCAGACAATTGTCGAGGCATTTATGGAGGAGGTTAAGGGTTCACTCGAGAAGGAGGAGAATGTATATCTTCGTGGTTTTGGCTCGTTCATCATCAAGAAGCGTGCTGAGAAGGTTGCTCGTAACATCTCAAAGAATACAACAATCACAATCCCTGCACACAACATTCCTGCATTCAAGCCGGCTAAGTCTTTTGCATCAAAGATCAGTAAATAAACCATAAAATAATTATAACTATGCCAAACGGAAAGAAGCATAAGCGTCACAAGATGGCTACACACAAGCGCAAGAAGCGTCTGCGTAAGGACCGTCACAAGAAGAAGTAGTAGAAACTTCTCATAGGTTTTAACGCTAAGAAGTGTCTTACCTTCTTAGCGTTACCTATTTTAGAAATTTAGGTTTTGGGTTGAATAAGGAAAATTGTTCTGATTGGCTCTTTTTGCACCTTACTTGCGTTGTAAATGCTCAAATACACCAAGTATTCTGCGCTTTCCAACACTGCGTAACGCACAAAAATAGCTCAATCATCTCCAATTTTAGGAGGGTAAAAAGTTCTCAATTTTCAACTCTTTGCCGAAAAACTAATGGCTGAATAATCAGGCACTAAACGATGAATAGAGAATTAGTAGTAAATGTAACATCTGCCGAGATTAATATCGCCTTGTGCGAGGATAAGGTCTTGGCAGAGTTGAATCGCGAGGTTGCCCACACGGGCTTCGCGGTTGGAGATATCTACATCGGTAAGGTGCATAAGATCATGCCTGGGCTCAATGCTGCGTTCGTGAATATCGGACACGAGCGCGATGCCTTTATCCATTATCAAGATTTGGGAACGCACTTCCCTTCGCTCTGCAAGATTGTAAAGAGCTACCAACCCGGCAATCGCGGTCTTCGTCTCGACACGATGAAGCTCGAGGGTGCACCTGAGGTTGAGAAGGAGGGTAAGATCTCTTCCTATCTGCAGGTAGGACAGTTGGTTATGGTACAGATTGCCAAGGAGGCCATCTCGACCAAGGGACCACGCCTTACGGCCGATATATCGCTTGCAGGAAGAAATATCGTTCTCTTACCTTTTACCTCGAAGGTGCTTATCTCGCAGAAGATTCGCTCGAACGAGGAGAAAAAACGATTGAAGCGAGTTGCAACAGGTGTTCTTCCAAAGAACTTTGGCGTTATCATTCGCACCGCAGCAGTCAATGCCTCCGACCTCGATGTCGAGCAGGATATCCTGGCGGCGGTAGAGAAGTGGCGCAAGACTTGTCAGCAGATTCGCAAACGCACCGCACCGGCACTCCTTATGGGTGAGATGAGCCGAGCAAATACGATTATTCGTGATACGCTCGATGGCTCGTTCTCGCAGATTTGTGTCGATGACGAGGCGATGTACAATGAGATACGCTCCTACATTCGTGCCGTAGATGCCGAGAAGGAGTCTATCGTGAAGCTATATCGCGGCACGGTGCCGATTTTCGACAACTTCGATATTTCGCGACAGATTAAGTCGTTGTTCGCGAAGTATGTATCGCTCAAGCGCGGAGCCTACCTCATTATGGAGTCTACCGAGGCGATGCATGTGATAGATGTCAATTCGGGAAATCGTACCAAGGCCGAGGATAACCAGGAACAGACGGCAACAGAGGTCAATTTGGCTGCAGCAGCAGAGATTGCGCGACAGATTCGTTTGCGCGATTGGGGTGGCCTCATAATTGTCGATTTTATCGATATGCACAAGTCGCAGAGCAGACAACTCATCTATGATGAGATGACGCGACTTATGGCATCGGATAAGGCAAAGCATACGATACTTCCACTCTCGAAGTTCGGATTGATGCAGATTACCCGTCAGCGCATTCGCCCTGTTGCGGTGCGTAATACGGAGGATATCTGTCCGACTTGTGGAGGTTCGGGTAAGGTTGAACCTACGATACTTCTCGACCGTAAAATCGAGAACCAGATATCACTGCTCACCGTAGAGCGCGGATATAAATATATCCGTCTTGTTGTAAGTCCTTATGTGGCAGCCTTCTTGAAGAAGGGCTTCTGGTCATTGCGTCGCCAGTGGGCTTGGCGCTATAAGACCAAGATCAAGGTTGTTGCCGACCAGAGTGTCGGAATGATCGAGGTGCGCTACGAGGATAAGGATGGTAACGACATTTTGAGCGGTAAGAAGGTCGAAAAGTCGAAGTGTAGGTAGCGAATAGTTCGCAATTATGCACGAAATACTGAGATTTGCCGAGTGCTCGCCACAAGTGGAGCAACTCGGCAAAGTGTTAGAGAAAAAAGGCGGCACCGTCCTTCTCAACGAGATGGTCGGCGGTGCTTTTTTATTTTATATGGCGGCAACCATCGCCCGTAAGGGTGGCGCTCATATCATTGTTTGCGAGGATAGGGATGCCGCTGCATACGCCCTGAACGACCTCTACGCCCTGTTGGGCGAGGAGGGCGTTTTGTTCTTCCCTTCGGCCTATAAGCGTTCGGTTGTATATGGTGCGGAGGAGGCCGAGAGTGTGGTTATGCGCACGGCCGTTATCAATGCACTAAAAAATCGTAAGGGCGAGTTCCTTGTCGTTGCGACCTATCCCGAGGCGTTGGCCGAGCGTGTTGCCGACCTGGAGGGGCTGGCGGCCGAGTCGTTGCATCTGAAGAAGGGTGATATAATGGAGGTCTCGGAGCTGGAGGAGAGGGTGCAGTTGCTCGGCTTTGAGAAGGTCGATTTCGTCTATGAGCCGGGACAGTATTCGGTACGCGGAGGTATTTTCGATATATTCTCCTACTCAGAGAGTAGGCCGTATCGTATAGACTTTTTCGATTGCGAGATAGAGTCGATACGCCGTTTTGAGTTGTCGAGCCAGCTGTCGAGCGATAGGTTGGAGGAGATAGATGTTATCTCGAATATCAACCGTGCCGATGTTGGTCGCGTGTCGTTAGCGGAGTTCGCGGGAGGGGTTACATATTGGTTCCAGGATGCCGATTTTGTCCTGGGCAAGGTCGATGATGTGCGCCGTAAAGCGCTGCAGGATAGCGATGAGCCGGAGGAGATAGCCGCAAAATTAACCTCGCGCAAAGAGCTCTTGGAGAATATGTCGGAGGCGGGTGTTGTCTTGTTGCGCAATACGCTTGCGGAGCGACCGGCCTTACAAACTATATTGTTCCACACCTCCCCTCAAAACAGCTTCAATAAAAACTTTGAGGTCCTGGCCGACGAGCTTGTGGCACGACACGAGACGGGCTATCGAACCTTCCTGATGTCGGAGAATAGGGCGCAGGCGGAGCGACTGGAGAGCCTGCTCTATGCTACGGGGCGCGAGGGTGCCAAGTTCGAGTTAGCACGATTGACACTCCACGACGGCTTTACCGACCACGATTTGAAATTGTCGTTCTATGCCGAACATCGCCTTTTCGAGCGCTATCGCCGTTACAAGATTAACGGCCAGATAAAGCGTGACGAGCAGATGACCATCGCCGAGCTGAACTCGTTGCAGGTGGGCGACTATGTTACCCATATAGACCACGGTGTCGGTCGCTTTGGTGGTCTTGTGAAGATTGAGGAGGGTGGCAAGATGCACGAGGCGATAAAGTTGGTCTATCGCGATGGCGATGTCCTCTTTGTAAATGTCCACTCGTTGCACCGCATTGCTCGCTACAAGAGTGGCGACGAGGAGGCGCCAAAGGTACATAAACTCGGTAGCGGAGCGTGGCAGAAGATTAAAAATGCCGCGAAGAAGGCGGTTAAGGATATTTCGAGGGAGCTTATTGCACTCTATGCCAAGCGTAAGGCGAGCGAGGGCTTTGCCTTCTCGCCCGATACATACTTGCAGCAGGCTTTGGAGGCCTCGTTCGAGTGGGAGGATACACCCGATCAGTTGAAGGCTTCGGAGGCGGTGAAAAAGGATATGGAGTCGGAACGCCCGATGGATAGATTGCTCTGCGGAGATGTCGGCTTCGGAAAGACCGAGGTGGCAATCCGTGCAGCATTCAAGGCTGCAACCGATGGCAAGCAGGTGGCGGTGCTGGTACCTACGACAATCTTGGCGCTGCAACACTACCGCTCATTTAAGAGCCGTCTGCGCGAATTCCCCGTTACGATAGAGTATCTCAACCGCACCAAGAGTGCAAAGGATACATCGCGCATATTGGAGGAGTTGGCTTCGGGTAAGATCGATATCTTGATTGGAACACATAAGATGCTCGGTAAGGGGGTTGAATTCAACGACCTCGGCTTGCTAATTATTGATGAGGAGCAGCGCTTCGGTGTGGCAGCGAAGGAGAAATTGGCGCAGCTGCGCGTGAGTGTCGATACCTTGACTCTGACCGCTACGCCTATTCCGCGAACTTTACAGTTCTCGCTGATGGGCTCGCGCGACCTATCGATTATATCCACCCCTCCACCAAATCGCCGACCTATTCAGACCGAGTCGCACACCTTCTCGGAGGAGCTGGTCAAAGAGGTTATCGAGGCGGAGCTGGCACGCGATGGTCAGGTCTATTTTATCCACAACTGCGTGGAGGATTTGATGACGATGAAGGGTATGATTATGCGTCTATGCCCTGATGCGCGCGTTGGGGTGGCGCATGGACAGATGCGACCTGCCGACCTGGAGAAGACGATTATGGACTTTATCTACCACGACTTCGATATCTTGGTTGCGACCTCGATTGTGGAGAGTGGAGTGGATATTCCGAATGTAAATACGATAATTATCAACAACGCCGACCGTTTTGGTTTGAGTAACCTACATCAGCTCCGTGGTCGTGTGGGAAGAAGCGACAGAAAGGCCTACTGCTATCTCCTCTCTCGCCCTGACGAGATGCTTTCAAGCGATGCAAGACGCAGGTTGAGGGCTATCGAGGAGTTCTCGGATTTGGGCTCGGGATTCAATATTGCGATGCAGGATTTGGATATTCGCGGTGCGGGAAATCTTCTCGGTGCGGAGCAGAGCGGCTTTATAGCGAATATCGGCTTTGAAACATATCAAAAGATTTTGAATGAGGCTATTGCCGAGTTGAGGGCCGAGGGCTTGGATGTTGCGGGCTTGAGTAGCGAAGAGCAGACCGTGGTCGAGGAGATGCGCTATGTCGAGGATGTGGCGCTCGAACTCGATGTCGAGGCTGAGTTGCCGGAGTCGTATGTGCGCCAGCAGGCCGAGCGTCTGAAACTCTATCGCAAGATTGATGCGATGACCGAGGAGGAGTCGCTTGCTAAGTTCGAGTCGGAACTGGAGGATCGCTTTGGTAAGATGCCGCAACAGGCCAAGGAGTTGATGAATGCCGTTCGTCTGCGCTGGGAGGCTATGCGCCTCGGTATGGAGCGCGTAAAGGTGAAGAACGGTTTGATGATAGTGCGCTTTGTGGGCGATGATAACTCGCCATACTATCGCAGCGAGATATTTATGGAGTTGCTACGCAAGATTACGGCGCAACCCGACCGCTTTGTTCTCAAACAAAGGGATGGCAAGTTGCAGATGACAATAAGGCGCGTGGAGAGTGTTGCCGAGGCTGTTTCGGTGCTTAAAAATTTGTAGAACTATGGCTAATTTAATAGTTGATGAGGGCAATACTTTGTGCAAAATTGCCGTTATGAAGGAGAGCGAAGTGCTTTGTGAGGTGGCTACACCACAGTTCGATATAGAGCAGGCAGCAAAGCTGATTTTGGAGTTTGCAGTGGAGCAGGCCGTTGTTACTTCGACTCGCGGAGGTGCGGAGCCCATCTGCGCAGCGTTGCGTTCCAAGATAGGCCGAGTTCTGCACTTTACATCGCAAACCGAGGTGCCGATTGCAATCGACTACACATCGCGCCAGACACTTGGTGCAGATCGTATTGCTGCAGCCGTAGGGGTTGTTTGCGGTATGGGTGTTAAGGATGCTTTGGTGGTTGATATGGGTAGCGCCATAACCTTCGATGTTGTTGAGGATGGAGTATTCAAGGGCGGTAACATTTCGCTCGGCGTGGCGATGCGATTTAAGGCGTTGCACGACTATACCGCAGCATTGCCGTTGTGCGAGGCGACAGAGTTGAAAGATACCTTCGGTACGACAACCCGAGAGGCGGTCGAGCAGGGGGTGATGCAGGGCATAATGCACGAAATTGATGGTTATGTAGGCCGAGTTTCGGATGCGGATGCTAAAAAATGCATAATTTTTTGCGGTGGCGACGCTAAATATTTTGTTAATCGAATTAAAAATGCGATATTTGCGGGTCGTAAACTAATGTTTACGGGGTTGAACTTGATTTTGGACTACAATGTATCGAAAGACAATATATAGAAGTTTGCGTTTTGCAGTGGTGTTGGCCGCTGCGGTATTTGGCGTTTTGCAGGCGTCGGCACAGGGTGGTGCAGCGGTTTCTGCATACTCGCCATACACGATGTTCGGTATCGGAGAGTTGCATACTATCGGCACTGCACAGTCGCGAGCAATGGCGGGTGTGGGTGTCGCTTGGCGTAGTTCGCAGATGCCAAGCCTCGCAAACCCTGCCGGATATAGTGCAACATTGCAGAAGAGTTTCTTGTTCAATGTAGGAGCCGAAGGTAACTTCTTGCAGAATGCACAAAGACGATACGATGCGTCAGGCAACTACACAACATCTAAGAATGGAAAGTTTTCGGGTAATATCCACGAGATAGCGGTGCAGTTCCCATTGGCAAAGCGCTTGGGTATGGGACTCAGTCTGATGCCGTACAGCAGTGTGGGCTACAAGATGTCGTTCCTTGAAAATGGTTCCGATATTCTCGGAAATGTAGGCTCGGCATCATACACCTACTCGGGTGATGGCGATGTCACTGAGGTTAAGCTCGGTGTTGGTTGGGAACCGTTCAAGAACTTCTCGTTCGGTATCGCAGCGAAGTATTATTGGGGTAAGATTACTCACAACTATATGTCGGCCATCGACAATAGCTTTGTTGGTAATGGCAGCTACCTCTCTGTCGTAGGCGAGGATGAGTATGCAATTTCGAACTTTAAGTTCCAGGTGGGCTTGCAGTGGAATGCGATATCGGATGATAAGAATATCCTCACTTTTGGTGCTACATACGACTATGGTGGTGGTTTGCGTCCTAAGGTTACAAAGAGCACGGTGTTGAATAATACCTACGAGACGGAGGTTTTCTACGAGAATGAGGTTTCGCAGATGCAGTTGCCACATAGCGTTAAGGCGGGTGTGATGTACCAGAACCCTAAGTTGGCTGTGGCCTTGGAGTATGAGTTCCAGGCGTGGGGTAACGGCAATAATGGCCGATTTGAGGAGAAGATGAACAACGGTATGGTTGTCAAGTATGTGGATACCCACACCGCAAAGGTGGGATTTGCCTATACTCCAAATCGTTTCGATGTGCGTAACTACTTCAATCGCATAGCCTATCGTTTCGGTTTCCGCTATGGTAACTACTACCAGGCGTACAACAATAACGGCATACAGCAGTACGCGGTTACGGCAGGTTTCGGATTTCCGCTCAAATTTATGGGAGCATCGAGTATCGATCTCTCGTTGGAGTATGGTTTAAGAGGCTCGCACACGCTTATGAACAATGCTCCGAAGATTGGTATGATTCGCCAGGATTACTTCAAGGTAGGACTTGGATTCTCGCTCTTTGGCGAGGACTATTGGTTCGTAAGACCAAAGTATGATTAATGACAACGAATTTAACAAAAACAAAATAGATTAAGATTATGAAAGCAGTAAAATTATTTATCGGTTTTGCATTTGCGCTCATTGCCGGAAGCGCGTCTGCGCAGGATTTCAGCGATCCGCAGTATGCAAAGTGGGGTGAGACACCCGATCAGCGCAAGGAGAACATCCTGGCAAGTACCTTCTTGAAGGAGGAGTTGAACAATCGTAACTTCAACCAGGCAGCCCTCTATTTGCAGCAGTTGTTGCAGAATTGTCCAGGTGCTTCGGAGAATACCTTCGTGCGCGGTGTAACCCTCTACAAGCAGAAGATTAATCGTGCCCGTTCGTTGGCCGAGAAGAATGTTTATGTCGATTCGTTGTTGCTTCTCTACGACATTCGTTTGGAGTACTTCGGCTCGCATCCAAAGCGCGGTAAGGCTTATATCCTCGATCGCAAGGCTCGTGAGCACTTGACCTACAAGGAGAGCGACCGTGAGGGTATCCGCAAGAGCTTTGAGACAGCAATCGCGGCTCAGGTTGAGGTGAATGGTGCAGCTGAGCCTGAGTTGGTGGCTATCTACTTCAAGAATTTGTGCGATGACTACTCGAACGATATCGTGGATGCTATGACCATTATGAATGCTTACGATGTAAACTCTAAGTATTTTGAGAATATTGACGAGTCGAAGGCCGAGTTTAAGAATCAGTTCGAGACCTGCTTCGGTGCAAGTGGTGCGGCTTCGTGCGAGAATTTGCAGAAGATTTTTGAGCCTAAGATTGCGGCAAATCCAAGTGATGAGGCTCTTCTTGCTCAGACATTCCAGCTCTTGGCAAAGGCTAACTGCAAGAGCGACTTCTTTATCTCGGTAACAGAGATGTACTATGGCATTAAGCCACAGTCGAGCGTTGCAATGTTGCTCGCGCAGCTCTATCAGGATAAGAAGGAGTTTGGTAAGGCTAAGCACTATCTCCGTGAGGCGTTGGCTAAGGAGACTGTAGCTGATGAGCGCGAGAAGTTGTTGGCTCGTATCGGTATCCTCGAGATGACTGCAAACAACTATACTGAGGCAATTAAGGCGTTCAACGAGTCAATCAATGTTGATGATACTGACGACGACGGCTTGGCTCTCTACTTCTTGGCACAGTGCTATGTGGCAAGCTCGAAGGATTGCGGTTCGGAGTTGGCTAAGCACTCGATCTATTGGGTAGCATACGACTTCGTGCAGAAGGCTCTCCCATTGTTGGAGGTTACAGATGCATCTGTTGCAGCTAATGCAAAGAACCTCGCAAACAGCTATCGTTCGGTATTCCCAACTGCCGAGGAGTGCTTCTTCGCGGAGTTGAAGGAGGGCGCAACCTACACTATAAACTGCGGTGCAGCAAAGGGTATGACTACAAAGGTGCGTTATCGCGCTCAGTAGTGGCAGGCCTTTCTAAATAGGGAGTATGGTGAAAAGACTACATAGAATGGTATTGGTAGCACTTCTTGTAATGGGAAGTGCTATCTTGCTGTTCTCGTGTAAGTCGAAACAGACCACAAGTGAGGAGTCGCTCGATGCTATCAAGACCGAGGAGAGCGAGAACCTCACAATCGTAATGTCGGAGAATGGTCGCAAGTCCTACCTTTTCGACACTCCGTTGCTCGAAGGCTATATGCTTGGTCGAGATCCATATAGAGAGTTCCGCAAAGGCATCTCGATTACCACATATAAAGACGATTCGCTGACAACGGTCAATGCTGTGTTGGTGGCGAACTATGCCATCTACTACGAAAATCGTAAATTGTGGGAGGCAAAGGGCGATGTTGTTATTACAAAGCACGACGGAACACGCCTATACACACAGCAGCTTTTCTGGAACTCTATTACAAAGCGTATCTATTCGAATGTGGATACGAGACTTGTCACCGATACGGATGAGGTTATCGGCGAGGGCTTCGAGTCGGACGAGGATATGAACGAACCTCGTTTTCGCAGATGGAAGGGTAAGATGCAGGTCGATACCGAGCAGTTGCGTAACGAGTCTAAGGGCGAAGAGAAGAGTGTGTCGGATAACTCCTCGAAGGCAGAGTCAAACAGAGAAGAGCCGAAGAAGGCGGAGCCAAAGGAGGTGAAGAAGTCGGAACAAAAGAAGGTGACACAGCCGAAGGGTAGACCAAATGGCCCGAAGGGTAAGCCTCAAAAGCCGGGAATGTCTCAAAGACCGGGAATGCCGCAAAGACCGGGAATGCCGCAAAGACCGGGAATGCCTCAAAGACCGGGAATGCCGCAAAAGCCGGGAATGCCTCAGGGTTCTCCTTTGATGGAGCGCAAAGGCGGTGCAGCCCCTATGCTCAATGGTGAGAATATGCGTAATGGTGCACAGCCAATGCAGGGACGCAAGCTTGATGGCGACGGAGATGTGGAGTTGAATGCCAAGAGGGTAAAACATATCCCACAAAAGTAATCGCGTAGAGATGGATCGTGTAGAAGTGGCAATAGTACTTGTGGTGCTGATGCTTGTCCTATCAGCATTCTTTTCGGGAATGGAGAGCGCATTCCTGAACAAGAATCGTCTGCGCCTTGAGATAGACCGCCGACAGAGCCGACTCTTCGACTATATTGCAGGCCTCTTCTCGCGTCATCAGGGTGAGTATATCACGACTATCCTCGTTGGTAATAATATCTCGCTTGTGCTCTATTCGATGGCGTTGTCATTGGTGTTGCGCAGGGTGGCACAGATGATTGGCTGGCACTCGGTGGAGGAGGGCTCGATACTTCTCGAAACGGTTGTTCCTACCGTAATTATTATATTCTTGGGCGAGTATCTTCCGAAGACGGTCTTTGGTGGAAATCCAAACTTCTTCTATCGCTACCTCTCGCCCGTGATGTATCTATTCTATATAATATTGTATCCCGTTACGCGAGCCATAACACTCCTTTCGTATGGATTGTTGCGACTTGTTGGTCGTAAGGCGAACTCCGCAGAACGCCAAATAGAATTCGATCGTAGCGACTTGGAGAGCCTGCTCGAAAATAACAACTCAGCAGAGTCGGCTTCGGAGGCGGATAATGATATTAAGATGTTCCAGAATGCGTTGGATTTTGCCGATTTGAGAGTGCGTGATGCTATGGTGTCGCGTGTGGATGTCGAGGCGGTGGATATCGACGACTGCACGATGGAGGAGCTTACGGCGAAGTTTGTCGAGACGATGTATTCGCGTATTTTTGTATGGCGCGACTCGATAGATAATATTATCGGATATGTCAATTCGAAGAGTCTTTTCGAAGAGCCGAAGAGCGTCGAGGAGGCGTTGATAAAGGTCGATTATGTGGCCGAGACGCTCCCTCTGCAGGATTTGCTTACGCAGTTCACGAAGAATAAGAGTAATATAGCCGTTGTACTTGACGAGTTCGGTGGTACGGCGGGTATAATCTCGTTGGAGGATGTTCTGGAGCAGATTTTTGGTGAGATCGAAGATGAACACGATAAGCAGGATATGGTCGAGAAGCGAATCTCGGATAAGGAGTATGTCTTCTCGTGTCGCTTGGAGGTGAAGTATCTCAACGAGAAGTACGATTTGGATATTCCCGAAAGTGATGAGTATGACACATTTGCGGGCTATATCATTTCGCGCTACGAGGAGTTGCCGAGAGCTGGTACCGTTATGGAGTTTGACGGTTTGCGAATCAAGATTATGAGCACCACTCGCTCGCGTATCGAGATTGCCAGGGTTGAACTCATAGGAGAAAAATAGATATTTACGATAAAAAATAGTAAAAAAAAGTCGTAAATTGGAATAAAATAACTACCTTTGAAAGTTAAACGACTAAATTTAAATTAAAATATTATTCATTATGTTGAGTTTGAACACTTTAAGAGCCAAATTCGGCGTGTTGCTGTCGGTTATTATCGGTGGTGCACTTTTGGCATTTATCCTCTCGTTGAAGACTGAGATGGGTTTCTCTGGTAACGATCCGGAGGTTGGTGAGGTTAATGGTAAGGAGGTTACCTATACCGAGTTCCTCGCTGCATACGAAGATGTTAAGACCCAGATGGGTGGCGACAATTTTGATTACAATCAGGCATCTCAGGCTATCGCGATGACTTGGCAGTCGATCTTGACTGACCGCGTTCTCGTTCCCGGCTTCGAGGGTCTCGGTTTGGTTGTTTCTCCTGCAGAACGCAAGGCTATGTTGCAGGGCGAGTTGGCGTCGGGCGTGTTGAGCAGCGTATTTGCTGATCCTCGTACAGGTATTTACGATATGAGCGCATTGACCAGCTTCCTCGCACAGGCTGAGGGTAATATCGAGATGCAGCGCGTATGGAATCTTATCGACAAGCAGGCTCGTATCGAGCGCGCTATGAACAAGTACAACGACTTGGTTAGCGGTGGTGCTTATGCTAATGCTCTTGTTCTCAATAAGGGTATCGCTGCAGGTAACACCTACAAGGGCTCGTTCGTAGCTTGTAAGTATTCGACTGTTGCCGATTCGTTGGTTACTGTAACCGATCGCGAGGTTAAGAACTACTACAAGGCTCACAAGTCGCAGTACAAGCAGACTCCTTATCGTACTATCAACTATGTACACTTCGAGGTAGAGCCTACCGAGGGTGATGAGAAGGCTGTTGAGGCTGCTGCAAAGACTAAGACTAATCACTTTGCTGCTGTTAAGGATGTAAAGAATTTTGTTCGTGAGGAGGCTCACGCAACAATGGGTAGCACATATGTAGCTGCTAATACTCTCCCTACCGATGAGGCTAAGGCTCTTCGTGCAGGTAAGGTGTTTGGTCCAGAGTTGCGTAATGATGATGAGTGGTATGCTTCGCGTGTTGTAGAGACTCGCAATGTACCTGATTCGTTGGAGTTGCAGCATATCGTTGTTTCTTACATGGATACAAACCTCGCTGACAGCCTTTACACTGCTGCTCGTCAGAAGGGTGCAGATTTCGCAGCTTTGGCTTCGCAGTACTCTATCGCAGAGACTGCTGCTGAGGGTGGTGTGATTGGTAAGGTTGCTTACTCGACCCTCGCTCCTGAGTTTGCTGATGCTTTGGCAAACGCAAAGAAGGGTTCGGTTGTTAAGGTTACCTTTGGTAACGCAATCCAGATCTTCAAGGTGTTGGGTACAGGTGCTGTAACTCGTCACTATCGTCTTGCAGTGCTCTCTCTCCCTGTAGAGGCTTCGCAGGAGACTAAGCGTGCCGTACACAAGGAGGCCAGCCTCTTTGCTGTAAATGCTAAGGGTTCGGTTGAGAAGTTCGAGGAGGCTGCTAAGACCGGCTCGGTATTGCCTTCGACTATGAATGTAAACTACGATAGCCGCAATGTTCCGGGTTTGGCAAATTCGTTGGAGGTTGTTCGTTGGGCTAACGATGCTAAGGTTGGTGATGTTTCGGATCTCATCAAACTTGATGATAGCTATGTAGTTGCAGTTGTTAAGGCTATCGATGAGTCTGAGTACAAGTCACTCGATAAGGTTTCGCAGCAGATCAAGAGCACTCTCCTTCGCCAGAAGAAGGCTGCTATCTTGAAGGAGAAGATGCAGGGTGCAACCTTGGAGGAGATCGCTGCTAATGCAGGCTCGAAGGTTGAGTCGTTCGCTGATGCTAAGGGCTCGTCGTACTATGTTAAGGGTATTGGTGTAGAGCCACGCGTACTTGGCGCAATGGCTTCGGTTGCTGCTGATGCAACAGGTGCTGTTCTTCCACTTATCGAGGGCAACAGCGGTGTATATGCAGTGGTTGTTGATGAGGTAGCAGTTGATGCTGCTCAGACTGTAGAGCTCGAGCGTGTTAAGGCTCAGGCAGAGGCAGAGGCTATGGCATCGCGCCGTGCTTTGTGGGCAGTGCAGGATCAGGCAAATGTTGTAGACAACACTGTTAAGTTCTTCTAAGATTATTTGCGGTGGGCCACGCTCTGTGGCTTATCTCTAAAATAGACATCGTCGAGATTGTACATCGGAGTACAATTCGGCGATGTCTGTTTTTTTGTGGGGTTTTATATCGTCTATTTATTGATAAGATATGCCTGATTGCAACGAGTGGTGAGTATGATTTTGCGGACTATTTGTTGCTGATTATCTGTGTTTTTAACCGATTTACATATAAAATCACTTTAATTATAGGCTATAAATTGTCAATTATCAATTATTTCTCTATATTTGTGAGTTAAATTGCGTAAATAGTGCGTATATACATATATTTTATAATATAGTTAAGGCGTATGAAAATCGTTATTGCTGGCGTAGGAAAGATGGGTAGCCACTTGGCAAAGCTGCTGAGTGGTAATGGACACGATATTACGGTGATTGATACCGAGCCGAAGGCATTGGCCGAGATTGCGAGTCTTGCCGATGTAATTACGGTGGAGGGCGACTCTACTATCTTTGCTGTTTTGCGTAAGGCTTCGGTGCGTAAGTGCGACCTCTTTATTGCGGTACACCCTGTCGAGAATAACAATATCCTTTCTGCAATTATGGCTAAGCAGCTGGGTGCAAAGAAGGCCATTGCTCGTATTGATAATAACGAATACCTCGAGCCGAACAATAAGGAGATGTTTATCAATATGGGTATCGACTATATGTTCTACCCCGAAAAGATTGCAGCCGAGGAGGTTATCGCGCTCTTGGGCCACACCTCTACGACCGAGTTTGTGGACTTCTCGGGAGGCCGTCTTTCGTTGGCAGTGTTCCGCTTGGAGCCTACATCTCCATTGGTTGGCCGTCAGTTGTCGAGTTTCTCGGTTGATGAGAGCGCTTCGTATCGCACTGTGGCAATATCGCGTGACGGCAATACCATTATCCCGCACGGCAACGACTCGTATATGGTTGATGATATGGTCTATATCATCGCTCGTCACGACTCGGTGGGTGAGATTATGGCTTTGTCGGGACAGAGAGATGTCGATATTAAGAATATGATGATTCTCGGTGGCTCGCGCATCGGTGTTCAGATTGCGCAGTCAATGCAGGAGGATGTCAATATAAAGCTTATCGACTACAATGCCGATAAGGCGTATCGCTTGGCCGAGCAGCTCGAGAAGACCCTTATTATCAATGAGGATGGTCGAAATACTGAGGCTATGATGGAGGAAGGACTCTCGAATATGGATGCCTTTGTTGCGGTTACGGGCCGTAGCGAAACGAACATCCTGACCGCAATGTTGGCAAAGCGTATGGGTGTGAAGAAGGTTATCGCCGAGGTTGAAAATCTCAACTATATCAACTTGGCCGATAGCGTAGGTGTCGATACCATTATTAATAAGAAGATGGTTACCGCGTCGAATATCTTCCGCTTTACGATGGCTACCGATGTCTTGGCCATCAAGTGCTTGACAGGTAGTGACGCTGAGGTCTTGGAGTTTATCGTCAAGCCGAATTCGCCTGCTACAAAGGCTGCAATTAAGGATTTGGGTTTGCCTGAGGATGTTACCATCGGTGGTATTGTGCGTGGCGATAAGGTCTTTATTGCATCGGGAAATACCAAGATTGCGGCATACGACCGTATCGTAGTGTTTGCTATGCCTTCTGCTATTGCGAAGGTTGGCTACTACTTCAACTAAGATAGAAATAAAACAATAAATAAGAGACCAATGTATATAGCAATTGCAGGAAACATAGGTAGCGGAAAGACTACGCTTACCGAGATTTTGACAAAGCACTATGGTGCGAAGGCCTACTATGAGGA
>JAFZEY010000086.1 GCA_017560455.1 Alistipes sp.
CCTCGCCCGTCTCGACCGCAACACCCATAATCGCACTGCCGCTACTACGCATAACGGTACACACATCGGCAAAATCGACATTTACAAGGTTCGACTTGTGGGTGATAATCTCGGCTATACCCTTTGCGGCAAAGGCCACAACATCGTTTGCTCGATCGAATGCTGTTGTTGCCGGGAGGTGACCATAGAGCTGATTTATGGCGTCATTGCTCAATACGATAATCGCATCCACATGCTTGCGCAACTTCTCCACGCCCGCTTGCGCCTGCGACACACGATGAGGTCCATCGTTGCTCGGCGGCATTGTCACGATAGCAACAGTCAAAATCTCCATCTCGTGGGCAAGCTCTGCAATCACAGGTGCTGCACCCGTACCGGTACCACCACCCATTCCCGCCGTGAGGAAGAGCATCTCGGTACCTCGGGCATTCAATAGATCGCGCACCTTATCGAGCGATGCAACCGCACACTCGGCACCGCGCTCAGCTCTATTGCCCGCTCCCAAGCCGTCACCACCGAGCAGAATTCGATTTTCGGGTGCGATATGCAACTTATTTAGGTCATCTTGGTCGGTATTACACGCCACAAGATTTACACCCTCGATCTGCATCTCCCACATATGCTCAATGGCATTACCACCGGCACCGCCTACGCCCATAGCCATAATGCGCGACGGCTGTCCCTTAATCGATACTATATCGTTTAATATGCTGTAATTATCCATACTACTCTACCTTCCTACACCTAAAAATTAAAGATAATCGTTGTCATTGGTGAACATATCGTCGAGCCAATTACGGAAGCGGTCGGTCCACTTCGACTTTTTCTCCTCCCTCTTTTCGCTCTGTTTGAGTTCCGGTTTCTTCTCCTCCTTGTGCTCGACATCTGCAGCCGACTCCTCGACCTTCTCATCCACAGGAGCAACAACGGGCTCTTCGTGCAACTCCTCGGTAGGCATCTCCGACTCCTCAACAGGCGTCTCTTCAACCAACTTTGTCGGTTGCGGCTTAACCTCCTCAACAAGCGGTTGTGGTGCAGAGAAGATATCTACTCCGCTCGGAGCTCTCTCCTCTTCGACTTTCTCTCTCTCCACCCTATTCGGTTTATCCATCGGCAGTGTCACTTTTGACGATGTTGTGCAGGCGTTATGCTCTGCTCCATAGAGCAACAGCGCAACCACCACCGACTGAGGATAGGCACTTACCAACCCCTGCGACTCGTAGTCGAGTCCGTTCAGGGTTGTTCCAAGGCGAACCTCCATCTGCAATTCGCGAGCAAAGAGTTGCTCCATGTTCGAGAGGTAGGCCGAGCCACCCGTAAGCACCGCTCCACACGGCACCTTGGTTGATAGCTTTGCTCCCTTCAACTCGCGCGCCACAAAGCCCGCGATATCCTTCAGACGCTCCTCGGCAATCTCGGCGATATTGCGTTGCAAAATCTGCTTCTTAGCGTGGCCCGCCGTCTTTATTGGCACCGTAGTATTCTCAGGCACGCCATCTGCCGTTGCCGAGCCATATCTGCGCTTAACGGACTCTATATCGCGCTTGGTAGTTCGCAGAAAATCGTAAAGGTCATTATTTATCGACGAAGCACCGATAGGGAGTGATGAGAAGAACCACAACTTACCCTCACGCACAACCGAGATATCAGTCAGATCGCTACCTACATCGACAATCACAACTCCCTCCTCGCTCTCCTCCTTGCTGAGCAGTGTACGAGGTAGCAGCGTTGGATTTACACAGAGACCACACGAAGATATTTCGGCACGATACATAGCGCGATTTACTCTATCGATCTGCTGTTTTCCAACCATAACAAAGAGATATGTGGCAGAGAGCTTACGGCCAAATGCACCAACCGGATTCTTCACCTCCTGATTATCGTCGATAACATATCGGAGAGGTATGCGCTCCACAATCTCGTCTCCACCGCCCGAGACAACCATCTCGATACGGCTGTGAAGTTCGCGCATTTCCTTCTCGGTCACGCAACCCATCTTGCTGTCTATCTCGACATAATCCTCGTAACGCACACAATAGACCGAACGGCCCGAGATGCCAACATATGCCGAATTGATCTGACGACCGAGCTCCATTTCCAAAGCCTTCTTGGCCTTAATGATAGCATCGCCGAGGTCGAGAAAATTCACCACATCACCATCTTTAACGCAGCCATCTATCTCCTGCACCTCGACACCGAGTACGGAGATGGCCTTACTCTCTTCATCGCGAGTACCCACCGCCATAACCACCTTCGAGGAGCCAATGTCCAGTCCAACTATATAATCTCTGTTCTCCATATCTATTCTGTGCAAATAACCTGTTTACTATATCTCAAATCAATGCTTCTAAATCTATCCCAACCCAAATGAGAGAGTCCGTTATCGTAGAACTTCTGCAACTTCTTCATCTTCTCGGCCCTTGCCGAAAGTGTTCCCAATGTGATAACGAAATCTCCGCTGCGAGGTATCAACCTCAGACTTATCTCACCCGTAGAGGTCGTATCTGCCACAAACTGCACCACCTCGGCACGCCAGAAAGAGTCATCCTCTATCTCCTCGACAAATTTAAGGAGATTGCGAAAATCGTCATACTTTTTCTGCAACTTTTTTTTGCGCATCTCGATAGCGCGCTGTCGTCTTTCGAGCTGCTCCCTCTCCACGGTAAAACACTGCAACTGCTCGTTGCACTTGGCTATGTCCATATCGATAGCCACCTTGCGTTGTTCGTGGCTCGCCTTGCTCTCCAATATTTTACGCTTTCGATCCTTCCTCAGTTCCGCCTTACGCTGCGAGCAACTCGCACTCTTGCTCCTCAAAGCCCTAAACTCATCGCCGAGCTTTGCCAATCGTTCATCCTCGCGCGCCATAAGCTTAACATATGAGCTCTCGATATCGCCATCTCCCTTCGGCACAAACTGCGACCTATATCCACCCGTGACAACTGCCGTATAGTAGGAGGCTCCTTGTGGAGACTTAAATACAGCACCATCGCTTGTGATGTAGGAGTTTAATCCTCCGCAAAGGAGTCGTGCAACGGGTTTGTGCTGCTTGATATTGATACGCACCTCGCCCGAATATGTCACATAAGCATAAGCCTCTCTCACAAAGCCGTTTCGAGCTATATACTCCGATATCTTCAATGCATCGACACTGCTCACCGAGTTATTCTCAATCTTCAAACCGCTATTTCGCAGCTGCTTGTGTATCTGCTCCGAGGTGGCAAACTGTTGCATATCCGTACTATCGGTTATCGAAACTACCACACCCGTAACCTGCTGCTCGGCACGATGTCTTTTCGCAAGATGTGAAGCATAGCAGATGTAGGTGACAACCAATGCCACCGCCACAAAAAAACCTACTATTCTCAACACCTTACGCATATAAAATTCAAAATGCAGAATTCAAAATGCAGAATTCAAAATTAGTTTTTAACTACTCTCTACTCCCTACAAACTACTCTCTACTCCTATTTCGCAGCCACCTCTTTTGCGATTGCCTCGCAACAAGCATCTATATTGCCGGCTCCGAACGACACAACTACATCTGTATCCATTTTGCCAATCTCTTGCGCCAACTCCTCACGCTCGACAATGCGGCAATGCTTTGTTACGAGGTTGGCGATAATCTCGGTAGTGACACCCTCAATCGGCAACTCACGCGCAGGGTATATTGGCAAAAGCACCACCTCGTCAGCCTCATTCAACGCCTCGGCAAACTCCTCGTACAAATCGCGAGTACGAGTATAGAGGTGGGGTTGGAAGATAGCCGTAACCTTGCGCGACGGGAACATCTGCTTCACCGAAGTGATTGTCGCAGCCAACTCGCGCGGATGATGCGCATAGTCATCCATATAGACCGCAGTCGGAGTATTCACATAGAACTCGAAGCGTCTTTTCACACCCGAGAACGCCTTCAACGCCCTGCGCAGTGCCTCGTGGTCGGCAATATTGCGTTCCACAGACCACAAGAGAGCCACCGCAGCCACCGAGTTCTCGATATTCACCCAACCGGGGATACCGAGCACACAACCCTCAATTACTCCCGTAGGGGTAACTATATCGTAGCGGTAGTAGCCACCCTCCAACAGCACAACATTCTTGGCGTAGAAGTCGCACTCCTCGTTGTAAGAGTAGCGGTATACCGAAATCTTATCGTTTGTAATCGCCACATCGACACCCTTCTTGATGATGAGCACACCCCCCGCTTTAATCTGCGAGATAAACTGCGTGAAGGCCTCCTTCATCTTTTCGTGTGTGCCATATATGTCGAGATGGTCGGCATCTGCCGATGTCACAACCACAGCATCGGGATAGAGTTGCAAGAACGAGCGGTCGAACTCATCCGCCTCAACGACAAATCTATCACCCTCGCCCTGCACCAGGTTAGAGCTGAAATTTTTGGATATACCACCCAAGAATGCCGAACCCTCGCCCGATACCGCGTAATTCAGCCACGCCGTCAAGGTCGAAGTCGAGGTCTTACCGTGCGTACCCGCCACAGCCATAACATACTTGCCCTGCGAGAGCAAGCCGAGCACCTGCGAGCGCTTCTTTATCTCGAAACCCTCGGCACGGAACATCGCCTGCTCCGAGTGGTCGGCAGGAATAGCGGGGGTATATACCACCACGGTACGCTCCTTATCGAGGAAGGCCTCAGGGATAAGGCGGATATCATCCTCGTAGTGCACAAGCGCACCCTCCGCCTCCAAGCGGCGAGTGAGGTCGGTTGCGGTGCGGTCGTAGCCTGCCACCTGCCACCCCTCATGCAAGAAGTAGCGCGCCAAGGCACTCATTCCGATACCGCCGATTCCCAAAAAGTAGACTCTATCTTTTGTCATTACACCATCTCTATTTGAACTGCTTGATAATCTCATCTGCCACCCTATCCGCAGCATCAGGGGTAGCCAACTTGGCAATATTTCCCGACAACTTCGAGAGCAACTCCTCATCGTTCACCATCTTCAAGGCGGTTGCAATACCGCAATCTGCCGCCTCGGCATCGCGAACCATCATCGCAGCGTCCTTATCCACCAACGCCTTGGCATTCTTGGTCTGGTGATCCTCCGCAACATTTGGCGACGGAACAAAAAGTGTAGGTTTCTTTGCCAGGCACAACTCCGATACGGTACAAGCGCCACTACGCGAAATCACCACATCGGCAATCTCATAAGCGTAGTCCATACGATCGATAAACGACACGAGTGTAATGCCATTTGTTGGATAGTTGGCAAAGAACTCTCGCATCTCCTTCTCGTAGAAGCGACCCGTCTGCCATATAACCTGCACGGGAGCCTCACCGCCGAGGGTCACGACCCACGACTTCATCATGTTGTTCAGCGTGCGTGTGCCGAGCGAACCTCCCACAACCAAAATTGTAGGCACGCCCTCCTTCAATCCGTAGTGAGCGAATGCCGCTGCGCGGTCGATATTGCCCTGTCCGAAGGCACTGCGCAATGGGTTACCCGTCAAGACAATCTTATTCTTATCGAAGAAACGCTCCATACCCTCGTATGCCACACATACTCTCTTGGCGCGACCACATACAATCTTATTCACAAGGCCGGCATAGGAGTTCTGCTCCTGGATAATAGTTGGAACACCCATCATCTGTGCCACAAATACAATCGGCGCACTTGCATAGCCTCCAAAGCCCGCAACAACATCCGGCTTAAACTCCTTGATAATTTTTCGCGCCTGGTTAAGGCTGCGCAACACGAAATATGGCAATGCGAAGTTCTTCCATGTGAAATATCGTTGCAAGCCTGCAATGGTCAAGCCTTTGATGTTATAGCCCAAGTTCGGAATAAGGGTCATCTCCATCTTACCCTCGGCACCCACAAAGAGGATCTCGACATCCTCACCCAAACGCCTTTTCAACGCCTCGGCAACCGATACTGCCGGATAGATATGACCTCCGGTACCTCCGCCGGATAGAATTACTCTCTTCATTTTATAAGCTGTTTTTAGACAACACTCCTAATCAACCACAAATTTACGGATAATTCCGAAAAGTTCAAAAGAAAAGCGCGGTGAAATTTTAATTTCACCACGCTAAACTCATTTTACCCAAAAAACTTACTCCGCAACCTCGTTGAGAAGCGTCGCCAAACGACAAGCGGCCTTCACCATCATATCGTAGTTTTCAGGCTGCATCATCTTGCGATCCATATATGAGGTGATCTGACCCGGCTTGCATATCTCAAGATAGTGCGCCGCCAATCGGCCATTATCAGCTATCCAATCACGGAGATTGCCCTTGGCATAATCGGCATATCTATCACCGAGATAGATGCGAATATCCTCAGCCCAATACTTCGCCGAATAGCAGTTACCACCGCCATCAAAGCTATTCCAAGATTTCGACCACTTGTTGGAAATCAACTGATCCTTCATTTTTCCGACCTCACCACGGGGAACAACATAGCTAAAATCGCGCTGCGAGTGGGCAATACCATCGATGCGAATTCTCCAGAGATGGTGCATGTCGCACATCAAATTAATCACCGTACGCAATGCTGTGGTAACCTCAGCCTTCGAGTGCGATTTGCAATCACGAATAATAGCCAACGCCGCCTCGGTAGCCTTGAATGCATCCTTACCCTTCACTTTCTTTGGCTGGAAATTTTCATCAAGGTGCAAATAGTGAATTTCGGCCGCCTTTCTACGCGCCTTCTTGCTGAGCTTCACCTCCTTCGCCTTCGACTTTTCAAGGTCGTATAGATACTGAACATCATCGGCATAGCTCTTGCCTAAATATTTATTAACCATCTTATCAGCCTTAGGCGTAAGATGCTCTTTAGCAACGATAACAACCGCCTCTTCGCTATTTCTCCACCACGCATTTGCAACCGATACCGTCAGCACAAATGCCAAACATAAAAACATCTTTTTCATAGCAATTTACTTACTTTTAACAGGAATATTTCCATCTGCAAAGATGGTGTTCAATACATGCGCCAAACGATATGCTGCCATCATAGCCATCTCGTCAGCCAGACTCGTCACAGCCGCCATCTCGGCCTTAGACATATTTGTAATCTCAGTACCATCAGGAAGCAAATCATATCGGCGGATGGTACTTTTTGCGATGTCGCGACCCCAATCCTCGAGCGATCCGCTCTGCCAAGCCTTCGCCTGCTTACGCGAAATATTATCTACATTCTTGGCATACACTTCCATCTCCCAGCCCTTACGGCCGATACCCGGTGAGCCATCCCAAAAAGCGTGTACATCTATAGTCTTACCTTTTTTGGTCACACCCTGGGTATAAGGGCGGTTAAAAGGTTTCTTAAATTTCACATGAACAGGGCAGTGCATATCAGGCAGATAGTGAATCATATTGATAATGCGCTGACGAACTACCGAATCCGGTAAGTTCTTGTACTTGCCATCTCCCAACTCCGCGAGAGCATTCACAAGGTGGCCCATAGCACGACCAGCAGGTTTGCCACCACTAAAATTTATACCCTTACCATCGTTGGTTGCCATAACCGAATGCGGGACATTTACATCCCTAAACTTCTCGGCAAAACGCCAAGAATCCATCCACGAAGCGTAATACGGAAGTGTATGACGCAGATAGTAGTGGCATTTCTTCTTTGCCTCAGGAGTAAGGTGTTGCTCAGCAACATAGCCTATGCAGGCATGGCCAAATCCGGCCCACGCCTTTGCGCTCTGCGCGCTCAAAATAGCGACAAGAGCGAACGCTAAAATTGATAATTTTTTCATAATAGGTTAGTGTATTAATGGTTTTTCTACTTTGCAAGTTCATTGAAGAGCGCAGCCAAACGATAAGCGGCACGAGCCATCATCTCGCAGTTTACATCCTCCAACTCGTTGCGCTCACGGCGAGTCATCACATACTCAGGATTGATACGGGCATAGAACTTGCTCGCATTATCGCCAATCTGTGCAATCCAATCGTTCAACGAACCCTTGGCGAACTCCTCTCGCTTGCTACCGAGGCTGTACTCCAAATCCTCGCACCACAACTGAGGCGAGAAACCGTTGTGCCACTGCGGATATCCAACCCACATCTTCGACCACTTAATGTTACTCAAAGTCTTGCGTTTACCCGCATCGCCATCATACCATTGGAACGAGAAGTCACTCTGCGAATGAGCCACACCCTCGATACGGACATTCGAAATGATGTGAATATCGCACATCAAATCGATAACGATACGCAACGCCTTGGTAACCTCGGCATCGGTGTGCGACTTACGAGCGCGTACAACCTCCAATGCCTTCTCGATAGCGGCAAGAGCATCATCGCCATCAACCTTTGCAGGCTTCAAATTCTTATCAAAATGGAGATTGTGCACCTCCTTCGAGAATGGCGATTTCTTCGTCTTCTCGAGTCCTGCGATATAGCATACATCGTCGGCATAGCTATCGCCAAGATATTTGGTAACCAACTCCTTTCCCTCTTTTGTCAAATTCTTCGACGCCACAAGCATAATGGCCTCGTCAGGGATATTATTCCACGCATTTACTGCCGATACGCTCAGTGTCAATGCCAAAATCAAAAGTATCTTTTTCATAACAACCCTCTCCCTTTATTTAAAAATACCATTCAACACATAAGCCAATCGGTAAGCAGCCTTTAGAACCTGCTCGTCAGCCAAATCGGTCACCTCTTTCTTCTTCTTATCGGACATCTTCGCAACATCAATATTAGGAGTTGTGATGTCGTAGATTCGATGAGCCTGCTTTACAATATCTCGTGTCCAATAGTCGATATTGCCCTTCTTTACAATCTTCTTCACGGCACCGCGCTTAAGATTATCGACCTCAGCAGCATACTTCTCGTAGGTCCAACCCTCACGAGTAAAGCCCGGAGAAGCATCCCAGAATTTGTGCATCTTCAACTTCTTGCCATTCTTGCGAATTGTATATTTGTACTGCGGAAACTCCTTCTTAGAGAATGAGACATGCACCGGACAGTGAATATCAGGCAATGCGTGAATCAACACCAAGAGGTTGTAACGAACAACCGAGTCAGGCAAGCTCTTATACTTGTCATTCTCCAACTTCTTGATAGTCTTCTTTACCAAATTTACAGCTTTACCCTTGCCGCTATCCCAATTCACATCACCATCTGCCGTCGCTGTAAAGCTGTGCAACTTATCGAGCTTCTGGTATGGTGGCACTGCACGCCAATGGTCCATCCACGATGCATGCCAAGGCAATGTGTGGTTAAGGTAGCGTCGGCACTCCGCCTTTGCTGTCGGGGTAAGGTGTTGCTCGGTAATATATGTAATAGCACCATGACCAAAACCTCCCCATGCCTTTGCGCTCTGTACGCCCAAAATGGCAACAAGCGCAAATATAAGAATTGAAATCTTCTTCATAACAGACTGTTTTATAATAGGTTATTTAAATATACCATTCAATAATGCAGCCAGACGGCAACTTGCCTTGACCATCAAATCGTAAGTAACAGGATCCGTATATTTGTGATCGAGACACGACACCACAGCATTCGGCTTATATATAGCGAGATAACGCGCTGCTATTGCTCCGTTATCGGCAGCCCAATCTTTGAGCGTACCCTTGCTATACTCGGCAAATCTATCGCCCAAGTATATCGTCATATCGTAGGCTCTCCACTCACCCGAGAAACCGCGAGGATAGCCTCCACAGTTTTTGCCAAGCTTGGACCAATTTGCCTCTTCGAGTTTATCCTTCTTCTTGCCAACCTCGGTTGAATGGTACTTATAAGAGAAATCGCGCTGTGAGTGCGGAATATTCTCAATGCGGATATTTGCGATATGATGAATATCGACCATCAGACATATCACTGTGCGCAGTGCTCTGGTAACCACAATCTTAGAGTGCGATTTGTAGGCGCGTACAACCTCCATTGCCTTCTCAATAGCCACATAGGCATCGTTCTTTCCTACATTCATCGGTTGGAGATTTTTGTCAAGATGGAGATAGTGAATCTCTCTATTGTGCGGAACAATCTGTCGAGCCTCCTTCGAATAGATATATCGAATATCATCATCGAAAGTCTTGCCCAAGTACTTCTTCACAAACTTCTGCGCCTTAGGGCATATATTTCGCGTCGCCAATATCACGGCAGCCTCCTCGGAACTTATTGCCCACGCATTTGCAGTAAGTACACTCAATACAAAAGCCGAAAATAGTAATATCTTTTTCATAATCTGCTACTTCTTATCGTTATAAACCGGAATATTCTTATCTGCAAAGATTGTATTTAATACATAGGCAAGACGGTAAGCTCCCAGCACAGCCGCCTCGTACACCAACTCGCGAACTGCAGCAACTTGCTCCTCAGGCATATACGCCACATCTGTTCCCATTGGAACAATCTCGATCGAACGCTGCGCCAACCTGATAATATCGCGACCCCAATCTTCGAGCGAGCCACTCTGTATCTCGGCAACTCTCTTCTTCGAGACTTTATCTACTGCAGCTGCAAGCTCCTCATACTCCCACTTTACGCGACCTTCTCTACCCAAGCAATGATCCCAAAAGCGATGATAGCCGAGTTTCTTGCCCTTTTCGTAGAGTTTATGCGCCTTCTGCGAAGGGTGTACCGACTCAGGAAAGAGAACATGCGATGGACAATACATGTCGGGTACATAGTGTGCCATATTGATAAGTCGCTGGCGCACTACCGAATCGGGAAGATTCTTATACTTGCCATCACCCAACTCGGCAAGAGCATTCACAAGATGACCCATAACGCCACCTGCAGGATCGCCACTCTTGAAATCGAGATTAATACCATCAGGCATTGACATACTCGCATGGCTCTTATTTACCACCTCAAATCTCTCCAAACGCCAAGCATCCATCCACGATGCATAGTGCGAAAGGGTATGACGGAGATAGTAGTTACATTTTGACTTTGCCTCAGGAGAGAGGTGTTGCTCGGCCATATAGGCAATCGAGCCGTGGGCAAAGTTATGCCACGCCTTTGCGCTCTGTACTCCTAAAACCGAAACAAATGCGCAAAAAATAATCGCAAATCTCTTCATAGTAATCTCTTATTATTTTATTGTTTAAAAATATTGTTCAGTAACGCTGCCAGGCGGTAGCCAGCCTTGGCCATACATCTATTGTTTATATCCTCGTAGCGATAGACGGTCTCATTTGTAACCTCAGCCTCGGGGTATATCACTTTCAGACACCACACCACATCTTCGCCCACATTCTCAGCCCAGAAGCGAGGTGTACCCTTCTCATACTCGGCCTTCTTCTTCAAGAGTATAATCTCCAAGTCCTCGGCATAGTATTGCGGAGTGAAGACATCGTGAGTCTTGGTGTAGTCGTGCCACATCTCACGCCACTTACTCTTCAATCTGTTCTTCTCTTCAACCTTACGGCCGTTCCATCGTGTAAAAGCGAAGTTCTTGGTCGCCTCATTACCCTCGATATGGATATTTCCCGGGCAGTGTATATCTCCAACAATCTCAATCAAGGTGCAGAGAGATGCAAATACCAACGAGTCGCTCTCGTTCTTACGATTGCGGAGCACCTCGGCAGCCTTCTCAATCACCACAACACCATCATTCTCGTATGTGGTGGTAGATTTACCATTAGCATCGAGAGTAGCATATTGCCACTCCGATACTCGCTTGGCGCGACTACGCTGCGAGGTTACCCAATTCGCGTGTTTCACCATATTATCCGCTTTGAGTATCGAGTATACCTCTCTCTTTGTGTTCTCTGTAAGGTGATTGTCGGCAATTGCCGCGATTGTCTGGTGGCCAAAACCTCTAAATGCACAGGCCTCTCCAGCCATAAGCATCAACGCAAATGTTACTGCTATAATCTTTCTCATGGTCACGCCCTCCTACTATTTGAAAATGTGGTTAAGTATTGATGCCAAGCGGTAGCCTCCGTAGACCAACTGCTCTGCTGTGATATCCTCAATTGCCTGGCGTCGCTCTTTATCCATTCTGCGAAACTCCTCATCCACCTCCCACATATCGAATGTGGAGAGCATCTTACGCGCATTCTGAATACCCCATATCGTAGGATCGCCCTTGCAGATCTTCTGTATCTTTTTCGGCGAATAGACATCGTATGCTTCAAGGAAGTCATCGAGATTCCAGCTTGGATGGAGCGTCTGCGGTATTGCATCCCAAAAGCCGTGACGCATAACCTTTCTGCCTCCGATTCTTATAGGCATCTGCTGGTCACGCTTCATCTCCTTCGGATAGCCGACATGGCTCGGACAGTGCATATCGGTAGCCATATGGATAAGGAGCTTGAGTTTCATGGCCACAATCGAGTCGGGCATATTGAGATATTGTCCATTCTCCAACTCCCTGGTAATCATCACAACGCGAGTTACTGGATCTCGCGTTACATCTCGCTTACCACGCACCGTAAAGTCGGGATTAACATAGTTAACGTGCGCTGTACATATCTCCTCAAAGCCCCTACAACCACGCCACTGATCCTGCCATACGGAGTAGTAAGGCAATGTGTGCTGCAAGTAGCGGCGACACTCCGTAAACGCCTTCTCGGTGAGATGTTTCTCGGCTATATAGGCCGAAATCGCATGTCCGCGTCTTCCCCACGCCATAGCACTGTGCGACATCGACACCATCGCCACAGCCAGAACGGTAAATGTTAAAAACCTGTTCTTCATAATATCTATTGTTTTAAGTTTCTTTCTATTCTCTATTCTTCGAGTCGATAAAAATCGTTACGGGACCATCATTCACCAACGACACCTTCATATCGGCACCAAACTCGCCGTGTTCAACCTCCGCGCCAAGTGCCGACGAGAGCGTTGCGAGGAACTTCTCGTACATCGGGCGAGATATAGGCTCCGGCGCCGAGCGGATATAGGATGGACGATTACCCTTCTTTGTCGAGGCAAAGAGTGTAAATTGACTAATGACAATTACGCGACCTTCGGCCTGCTGAACATCAAGATTCATCACACCATTCTCATCATCGAAGATGCGCAGGCGCGAAATCTTACCGCACAGCCAATCGATATCCTCCTGGGTATCGGTCTCTTCCACACCAAGCAGAACGGCCAAGCCCTTATCGATTTTACCTATTATCTTACCCTCAACCTCAACGCTGCAGCGTTGAACTCTCTGTATTAAGACGCGCATAATTGCAAAAAGTTAAAAATTTAGAATGCAAAATTAAATTCTTCTCTCCCCTCGTTCAAAATCGTCAATGGTGGTGGAAATTTTGTGCGTTGTGCAGTGTCGGAAAGCGGAGCATACTTGAGCGGATGTGAGCATTTACGACGCAAGCAAGGTGCAAAATTTACCCGCCAGAACGATTTTCATTACAAAGTATTGTTGTTATCTGCAAAAAATTTCCATAAGTTATCATCCTGCGGTACGGGCGCCAAAATCTCAACCAACTCCTTACGCACAGGGTGCATGAATGCAAGCGAGCGCGAGTGGAGAGAAATGCCGCCGTTCGGATTAGAACGCTTGGCACCATACTTCAAGTCGCCCTTTATCGGACAGCCTATTTTTGAGAGTTGGCAACGAATTTGGTGGTGGCGACCGGTAAGAAGCTCTATGTCAAGCAAGGTATAGCGGTCGCTACAACCTATCATCTCGTAGTTAAGTTTCGCCTCCTTGGCCTCCTTCTGCGGAGAGTTGTAGGCATGCGAGCGATTGGTCTTGCCGTCGCGCAAGATATAGTGGCGCAGGCTACCCTGCTCGGTTGCAGGTCGAGCCTCCACAATTGCCCAATAGTGCTTCTTTATCTCGCCTTTGCGAATCATCTCATTCAGGCGCACCAGCGCCTTCGAGGTCTTGGCAAAGAGCACCGCACCACTCACGGGGCGGTCGATACGATGCACCACACCGAGAAACACATCCCCCGGCTTATGGTCGCGCACCTTCAAGAATGCCTTCAAGTAGTTTTCGAGCGCATCGTCGCTCGTCTTATCGGGTTGCACAAGGTCGCCCACTCGCTTATTCACAACAAGCAAGTGATTATCCTCGTACAAAATATCGTTTGGGTTGAACATTTCAGAATTTTGATTTTGCGTAAAACTAACTTTTCCTAAAGTTGGAAGGTAAACGGAAGCAGAAGTTGTGCGCTTTCGACAATCGAGGCCGAACCATTACCGCTCATAATAACGCGGATCGGTGTGCCCTGTCTGCGCTCTACATCGAGAATAACTTGACGGCAACCTCCACAAGGATAGCACTCGCGCTCCGAAGGGTTCGATGCGATAGCCAACGCCTCGACAGGATCATCCGCATGGTTAGCCTCTACATAGTAGAGCAACGAACGCTCGGCACACAAGCCCGAAGGGAAAACTTCGCTCTCTGAGTTTGCCGCGTGCAGCACCTTTCCACTACGCAAGCGCACCGCAGCACCAACCTTAAAGCCCGAGTACTTCGCATACGCCAACTCTGTAGCCTTCTGAGCCTCAGCGATAAGCTCACGATCGGCAGTCGGCAAATCCTCGATATGATCCGCCTTAATATACTTTAACTCTAAACTCTTCTCCATAATCAGCAGTGTTTATTATTCGCAAATATAACAAATTTACACGACATAAGCGAGCTAAATAGTATAAAAATACTATTTTTGTGCCAAAATTTCATGGTTATGTACCCTTGGGGCGACGATAGACGATACAATAGCTACTCGGCATATTTCCGCCGACACTTTGGCGAGCGCGTGCAGAAGGTGGCAATAAATGCCGGTTTTTCCTGCCCAAATCGCGACGGAAAGGTAGGTTTCGGAGGTTGCACATTCTGCAACAACGAGGCCTTCACGCCCTCCTATTGCCAACCCTCAAAAAGTATCACTCAACAGATTGAAGAGGGTATCGAATTCCACCGCCGCCGCTACCGCACAGCATCGCGTTATCTCGCTTATTTTCAGTCATTTTCCAACACATACGCATCACTCGAAATTTTGCGTGAACGCTACTACGAAGCACTCTCACATCCCGAGGTTGTAGGAGCCGTAATCGGTACTCGTCCCGACTGTGTAAATGAGGAGATTTTGGACTACTTTGCCGAGCTTGCAAAAGAGCATTACATCACGCTCGAATATGGTATAGAATCGACCTATGATGCGACCTTAAAAGCAATAAACCGAGGACACGATTTTGCGTGTGCCGAGCGCGCCGTAAAGATGACTGCCGAGCGCGGTTTGGCAGTCGGAGCACACTTCGTTTTGGGGCTCCCCGGCGAGAGTGACGAGATGATTTTAGAACAAGTGCAACGCATTAATGCCCTGCCACTTACAACGATAAAATTTCATCAGCTACAACTCTTTCGCGGTACGGCAATGGAACGAGAATATGATGAGCACCCCGAGCATTTCCGTTTTTGGGAGCTGGAGGATTATCTCGACCTTTTCACCGAGATCTTGCGACGACTTCGCCCCGACATCGTAGTCGAGCGATTTGCATCCGAAGCACCTCCCCGCTACCACTATGGTCGTAATTGGGGCTTGGTGCGCAACGAAACCCTCTGGACAATGCTCGAAAAACGCCTCTCCGAGCACAATGCCTGGCAAGGAGAGTTGTATCGTTAAAAAATTATGATTAGGTTATTTTTAGGCGGACAAAGTATTGGGCACGGAGCATACTAATCGTATGCGAGTAGCTCAATATCCGCAGCCCAACGACAAAAGAACCAATCATACATACAAAAACACAAAAGGCTGTCCGAAAAACGGAACAGCCTTTTGTATTTCGGGCGAACCCGAATACATCGTAGCATCTTATTTCATGTACTCTGCTACCTGGTCTACCGGAACGATTGCCTCCTTGAAAATGTAAGCACCGGTCTTCTCCGACTTAACCATCTTGATGCACTTTGTGAACTGCTTACCAACACCAGTTCTGAGGGTAGCAACTGCTTTCTTTGCCATAACTTAAACCTCCTTATTACTTAATTTCACGATGTAAAGTTACCCTCTTCAAGTATGGATTGTACTTCTTACGCTCCAAACGGTCTGGGGTGTTCTTCTTGTTCTTAGTGGTGATGTAGCGCGACATTCCTGGTACGCCACTCTCCTTCTGCTCGGTGCACTCCAAGATCACCTGAACTCTGTTACCTTTCTTTGCCATAGTTCGTTAATGTTTAATAGATTTTCTTGGGAGCAGCAGCACCTTTGAGAGCAGCAGCGAGTCCCTTCTTGTTAATTGTCTTGATTCCCGAAGTCGAAACCTTCAAGGTAATCCAACGGCCTTCCTCCTCTGACCAGAAACGCTTAGTCTTCAAGTTTGGTGAGAACTTGCGCTTAGTCTTCACATTGGAGTGCGAAACATTGTTTCCAACGAGGGCCACTTTTCCTGTAATTTCGCAAACTTTCATTGTTACTAAATTTTTTAATTAAATCCCATTTGGGGTTGCAAATGTACGAATTTTATTTCTAATAAAACAATCGAGTCCTATTTTTTTTGCAAAAAAGTGGAAAATTGTTCTATTCTTTCACTCTATCGGGGTTTTCGCGGAGGAATTGTTCCCACGACTGCGTGCCGCGCTTGCGGGCCTTCTTGTCGCCACCCAAACCTTTGACCTTCACTCCTCCCAGCGCCTGATTTATCGGCGAAGAGATTGAGTAGTAATGACATAGCGCAACAGCCATACCATCCGTTGCATCGAGCTTCTTCGGAGGGGTTTCAATATGTAGTGTTCGCATCACGATGCCCGCAATCTGCTCCTTCGATGCCGAGCCGAGTCCCACAACTGCCTGCTTAATTCGTGAAGGGGCATACTCGAAAACATCGACATTCTGGCTCAATGCCGCCGCCATAGCAACGCCTTGGGCGCGACCGAGCTTAAGCATCGACTGCACATTCTGCCCAAAGAATGGCGACTCTAACGCCACCTCGCGGGGCTGATACTCCTTGACCAGGCGACTGACACTATCGAAGATATAGCGCAACTTCTCGTATGGATCGGCAATCTTATGCAGATCCACCTCTCCCAAGACAACGGGGCGCAAAGTACGGTCATCGACCTCTAACACGCCATATCCTGTATAGTTCGTGCCGGGGTCGATGCCTAAAATACGATATATCTCCGTTGGTCGTGCCACGCTGTTACTTTAACAACTCTGCCAACTTATCGAGTACCGCCTCACCGCGCAAATTCTTCGCGATAATAACGCCATTCGAGCAGTCGATAAGGAAGTTTGTAGGTATCGACTCTACAACATAGTCAGCAGCTGCAGGGTTATCGAAGCGCTCCAAGGTGCTAACATTAACCCACTTCATCTTGTTATTCTTGATTGCAGTCTCCCAAGCCTCCTTCTTTGCGTCGAACGATACGCCGTAGATCTCGAAGCCCTTCTTGTGGTAGAGATTGTAAGCCTCCTTCAAATGAGGCACCTCGGCCATACAAGGACCGCACCACGAAGCCCAGAAGTCGAGCAACACATAGCGATTCTTCTTATTCTCGACAACCGACTTGAGCGACACATTCTCACCCTTGAGATTTGGCTGGTCGATATCGATGTAGTAAGGAACATAGTCGCTACCCTCAGCCTGAGGCTCGGTCTTCATCTTACGCTCTGCACTATCCTTAATCTTCAAGGCCATCTTGTTGTTCTGCATCTCCTCCGAGAGTGTAGCCAACTCCTTGAGAGTATTGGCTGCAGTCTCCGAGTAGGCAACCTGACGCAACATAAGTATACCGAATACATTGTCGCGATTATTCTCGAAGAACGACTTCTGCATAGCCTCATAGTCGGCATCAGCCTTCTCTGCGGCCTCGCGATCCTGCGCCTTCAACGCCTCGCGGTAGCGATTTGTGATCTCGCGGTTGAGAGTCATCATCTCGACATACGCATCGTTTGCAGGAGTGCCGACAGCCTTAACCACACCGGCCTCGTTATTGTCTACGACTCTAATCTTACCAGGCTCCACAAACAGACGGCCCAACTGACGGCCGCTTGTGTGCGACAACTGTGCGAAAGTAGGCTCGCAGTCAAGTCCCTTAAAGCGGAAAAATCCATCCTTAACCTCAACCGAATCGATAACACTGCGAGCAGCCCACAAATCTACCAGGTAGACATATCCGCCCACGATATCAGAGTTGCCAACACGGCCGGAAATCTCACACTTATTCGAGTTACAGCCTACCAATGTGGCAGCCACTGCCAACATCACAAATAATCTCTTCATCATAATGGTTTATTCAATTAATTTAACACTCTTTACTCTTTTTTTGCCAACTCGGTCTCCAACTTCATCACGCGGCGACGCAAATCTGGTAACTCTTTAAACACCGCAAACGAACGATGGTAGTTGATACCTCCGAGTGCCGGCGAACCAAAACGAAACTCGCCATCCGGCACATCCTTATCGATACCGCTCTGTGCGCCAATCTTAACGCCATTACCGATGGTGATATGGTCGGCAACACCCACCTGACCACCGATAAAGCAGTTCGAGCCAACCTTTGTTGTACCCGCGATACCCGTCTGCGACGACGATACCGTATTCTCGCCAATAACGACATTGTGGCCAATCTGGATAAGGTTATCCAACTTAACGCCCTTGCGGATAATTGTCGAGTCGGTCTTTGCTCTATCGACACAGGTGTTGGCACCAATCTCCACATTATCTTCGATAATAACATTACCGAGCTGCGGAATCTTATCGAAACCTCCTGCAGCATTAGGAGCAAAGCCAAATCCGTCGGCTCCAATCACCGAGCCTGCGTGGAGGATACAGTTTGCACCCACGCTACAACCCTCGTAAATCTTGACACCCGCATAGAGGGTTGTCTTGTCGCCAATCTTCACATTGTCGCCCACATAGCACTGCGGATAGATCTTTGCACCATCGCCAATGACTGCGCCATCCTCGATAACCGCGAAATCGCCGATATAGCAATCTTTGCCCACCTTTGCATTCTTTGATACCGATGCCAACTTCGACACACCCCTCTTCTGTGGCTTCATCGCGTTATACATCTCCAACAAGCGGAGCACGCAGGCATTTACATTATCTACCTTGATAAGCGTAGCCGACACCGCCTGCTTAGGCTCGAAGTCGCGCTCTACGAGTACAACCGAGCACTGTGTTGTATAGAGATACTGCTCAAAGCGAGGATTTGACAGATAGGCCAAACCGCCCTTCTTACCACCCTCGATAGAGGATACAGTGTTTATTGTGGCGTTCTTATCTCCCACCACCTCACCGGATAACAATCCGGCAATCATCTCTGCTGAAAATTCCATATTATATCTACTTCGTCACCTTGTCAGTCATCACAAACTTCAACTCGCCACCATTGACAATGTCGTCATGAGTGATGTATGGCAATTCGTAAAGCTTACCGTTCAAGTATACACGCTCCACATACTTATTCTTGCTGCTCAAGCCCTGGGCCTTAACAGTAAAGCTCTTTCCGTTAGGCAAATTGAGGGCAACCTCCTCGATCTGTGGTGCGCCAAGCACATATTGACAGCTCACAGGGTTCACGGGATAGAATCCCATAACGGTAAAGAGATACCAAGCCGACATCTGTCCGCAGTCCTCGTTTCCGCACAAACCATCCGGACGAGAAGTGTACTGAGTGTCGATGATTTTGCGCACGAGTGCCGCAGTCTTATCCTGACGACCGGCCAAGGTATAGAGATATGGGATATGGTGACACGGCTCGTTACCATGAGCATACTGACCTATTACACCTGTGATATCCAACTGGTTATGAACAAGCTCTCCCTCGAAGAGTGTATCAAGACGCTTAACAAACGACTCCGGACCACCGTAGAAATTAATCAACCAATCAACATCGTGCTGAACATGCCAAGTAAACTGAGATGCTGTAGCCTCGATAAATGAGCCACCCTTGCTGGTTGGTGTCATTATATGTGGAGTGAACGGCTCTTGCCACGAACCATCGGCATAACGAGGTCGCGAGCAGAGGGTTGTAGTATCGTAAATATTCTTGAAGAACTCCGATCGGCGTGCATAGCAAGCTCTTCCCTCCTCGTCGCCCATAATCTTTGCCATCTCGGCAACAGCATAGTCATCGTATGAGTTCTCCAATGTCAACGATACCGACTCCATACGCACCTTATCAACCGGATAGTAACCGTACTGCAAATAGACCGGCCAATTATTGATTCTTGGGTGCGGATTAGTCTGAGTCTTGTACATCAAGTTCAAAGCGCGCTGACCATCGAAACCGCGGAAGCCCTTACACCACGCCTCAACAATAACAGGAATCGAGTGGTTACCAATCATACAATGTGTCTCACCACCATACAAAGCCCAAATAGGGAGATATCCCTGTGCATCGCCCTGCTCGAGCATCGACACAACAAAGTCGTTAATACGCTCAGGCATAATAATCGTATAGAGCGGATGTGCTGCACGATAGGTATCCCACAACGAGAATGTGGTATAACAATTCTCACCAGCGCACTTCACCACCTCGCGGGCACTATTGCGATAGTAGCCATCAACATCCGAGTGGAGATTTGGCTGCAACATGGCGTGATAGAGCGCAGTGTAGAAGATTTTCTTCTGATCCTTGGTACCCTTTATGTTTGCGCGTGCAAGGAGATTATTCCACTTCTCCTTAGTAGCGTTGCGAACAGCATCGAAGTCCCAATTATTGATATCACCAAAATTCTTCATCGCGCTCTCAATGCTTACAGACGAGATTGCAATCTTAGCCATCAACTCATCACCGCTCTGCATATTGAACTCTGCCACATGACGCAATGCCTTCTCGTTTTCGATCTGTGGCAAAACCGCATTGTTAGAGATCGGACGATTGAACTTTATTACATAGTAATACTCCTGATATCCCCATCTCTTCTCTTTGGCATAACCAACCAAAGTATACTCATCGAGCCACTTTGACGAAGCCTCCTTACAATGAGTGTGCAAGCCTCTTTTACCTGTACCTGCCGAATACTGCAAGTCGATGAGCATACCCTTCTTGTCCTTGCCATCAAAGCGCATACGATAGTACGCCACACGCTCCGATGCGGTAATCTCAACCTTAGTCTTTACATCGTCGAGATAAACCGAGTAGTAACCCGGAGCTGCATACTCGTTCTTCTTCTGGAAGTTGCTACGATATTTATCCCAATCGCGCACCAACTTACCCGAGACAGGCATAATGAGGATATTACCCAAATCGGCACAACCGGTACCACTAAGGGTTGTCTGAGCAAAGCCCATAATCGAGGTATCGGTGTAGACATAGCTACTACAATAAGCCCACGAGCCAAAACCGGTTACAGGAGATGGCTGCAACATACCAAATGGAGCAGTCGCACCCGGATAAGTATGACCATTTCCACCCGTACCGATAAACGGATCTACATACTTTGTCAAATCTTGCGCATTGCACCCTACTGAGGTAAGGAACAAAAATGCGAAAAGTAACTTTACAAATCGTAACATGATTATAGTTTATTTAAGTAATTGTGAATATCTATTTTCTCCGGCAGAAATTCGTCTACCGAGCGACCAAAGGCGAGTAACTCACGCACCGTACTCGACGAGATGTGCATATACTCGGCAGGAGTTACAAGCAGCACGGTGGTCAATTCGGGAAACAGCTGACGGTTTGTCATCTCTATTGTGCGCTCAAACTCGAAATCAACGCTGTTACGCACACCGCGCACCAACGCCGTAGCACCCACCTCGCGAGCAAAGTCGCCCGTCAAGGTCGAGTATCTCGCCACACTCACGCGCTCCTCGTCACGATAGAGGTCCTCGATCAATCGGCACCTCTCCTCGACGGCAAGAAGTCCCTTTTTAGACACATTGTCACCCACACCGATAACGACCTTATCGAAGAGTCGCAACGCCTCCTCAACAACAGCTTCGTGACCACGAGTAAATGGATCAAACGACCCCGCAAAAAGAGCTATTCTTTCCATAGCATTTATACTTGCGCTTAAAAAGCATTACCAATCGGGCAAAAATAACGAAAATATTGCAAAATAGCAAATTAAGAGGTGCAATGTAGCGATAAAAGAAAAAGAGATCGGCTAAAAAGAGTGATCCCGACGCAGAAATCACACTTTTTAGCCGGTCTGCAATATAATAGCGTAGCTATCCTTATCCAAGATATGACTTAAGGAGTTTGCTGCGCGAAGAGTGGCGCAAGCGGCGAATTGCCTTCTCCTTAATCTGACGAACACGCTCACGGGTGAGGTCGAACTTCTCGCCAATCTCCTCCAAGGTCATCTCCGAGCAACCGATACCGAAGAAGTAGCGGATAATGTCGCGCTCACGGTCGGTAAGAGTCTCCAATGCACGATCCACCTCGGTAGCCAACGACTCGTTGATAAGGCCACGATCTGCGTTTGGCGAATCGGGATTTACGAGTACATCGAGCAACGAATTGTCCTCGCCATCGGCAAATGGTGCATCCACCGAGATATGACGACCCGCAACACGGAGAGTGTCGGTAACCTTCTCGCGTGGGAGTTCCAACTCTGCAGCCAACTCCTCAGGCGAAGGGGTACGCTCGTGCTCCTGCTCGAAACGAGCGAAGGCCTTATTGATCTTGTTGAGCGAACCTACCTGATTAAGTGGAAGACGCACGATACGCGACTGCTCTGCGAGAGCCTGCAAAATCGACTGACGAATCCACCATACCGCGTAGGAGATAAACTTAAAACCACGAGTCTCATCGAACTTCTCGGCAGCCTTAATCAAACCGAGGTTACCCTCGTTGATAAGGTCCGGAAGGCTCAAACCTTGATTCTGATACTGCTTTGCAACCGACACCACAAAACGGAGGTTTGCCTTTGTGAGCTTCTCGAGTGCCTCCTGGTCGCCTTTGCGAATTCGTTGAGCGAGTTCTACTTCCTCCTCAACGGTAATAAGTTCCTCTTTACCAATCTCCTGCAAGTACTTATCGAGAGATGCACTCTCACGATTGGTAATGGATTTCGTAATCTTTAATTGACGCATAAATCTCTATAAATTGTTTCTTCGTTTGTTCCTAACTATTCGTTAAGGATGACATAGCTTGCCGCTCTACCATTCGGATAGACTCCGTCTATAGACTGAATCTTATCGGTCAAACGACCAAGATCCGCAACCGAACGCACCGCCTTGTCGTTGATGTGAGTGATTACAAATCCCTCACGAACACGGGCTTTTGCAAGCAAACCGCCACTCTTTACCGACTGCACCTGCACACCACCTCGAATATCGAGTTTCTTGGCAGTTTTGTTGTCGATATCGACAAAGCGACCACCCAAAATTTCAACGACATCGACATCGTTTTTGGTGAGCAACTCTGCTTTACCTGCCTTATTACGAAGAACAACCTCAAAATGTTTCACTTTATCGCCTCTTTTTACAACCAACGATATCTTATCGTTAGGACGATGCTTACCAATCTGCTCGGTAAGAGTTGTCGGAGAAGAGATTTTCACACCGTCAATCTCGGTGATGACATCACCCTTGCGGAGTCCTGCCTCCGAAGCGGAGCCACCCTCCGAAACGCCTGCAACATAGACGCCACCGACCTCCTTAATGCCGGTATCCTTACCCATCTGGTCGATAAAGTCCTGGTCGATGTAACGATATGATATTCCGAGCAATGCACGCTGTACGATACCATACTCGCGAAGGTCATTTACCACCTTGCGAACGATGCTCTCCGGCACTGCAAACGAGTAACCGATATAGCTTCCGGTCGAAGATTTGATAACGGTGTTGATACCTACCAACTCGCCACGAATATTTACCAATGCACCACCCGAATTACCCGGATTTACCGCAGCATCGGTCTGAATGAATGACTCGATGCGGAACTCGTTAGGGATGACATCCAACTGACGCGCCTTGGCACTCACGATACCCGCTGTAATAGTCGATTGCAAATCGAATGGAGAGCCGATTGCCAACACCCATTCGCCGAGACGCAAATCGTCAGATGAGCCAAACGACAAGATTGGAAGGCCCTCGGCCTCGACCTTAATGAGAGCTACATCGGTGGTAGGATCCTTGCCTATAATCTTTGCGTCGAATACGCGACCATCGTTGAGCTTCACGCGCAACTTGGTTGCGCCATCAACAACATGGTTGTTTGTTACGATATAACCATCTGTCGAGATTATTACGCCCGAACCACCCGACTTCTGCTCGCGCTTCTGTGGCTGGCCACCCTGCTGCTGCGGCTGTGGGAAGCCGAAGAACTCGAAGAATGGGTTATACGGCATCATGCTCTGCTGGCGCACCTCTACCTCGGTTATCACCTCGATATTAACCACCGCCTTCACGGCATTCTCGGCCGCATAGGTCAGATCGGGATAGGAAGTCGATTGCTCCAAACTAACAAAATGAGTCTTGGCGACTGCATTGCCATCACTGTTCACATACTCTATGGCGGTTGCCGTCTGTGTATTGCTAACAACCGCATAAGATGCTACGCC
The DNA here is from genome assembly GCA_017560455.1 of Alistipes sp. Lineage (GTDB taxonomy): Bacteria > Bacteroidota > Bacteroidia > Bacteroidales > Rikenellaceae > Alistipes. Next base: position 24,361 of record JAFZEY010000086.1, read on the forward strand.
CGCACCGAGGAGTGCCGACACGAAGCATACTACGACCAATACAAAAGTGTTTTTTCTCATAATTTGTGTTTTTATTTCGCCTTCAAAACGAATGCAACCACAAAATTATTGCAAAACTCCTAAACTTTCAAATAAATCGGGCTCTTTTTCAAGGCAAAAAAAGAGAATAAATGGCGTGCCCGAAATGAACACGCCATAATCTACACGACCCTCTCAAATATCAAAGATTCTATATAATTACCCTCTACCTCGTTTTTCAGCACAAATCTTTTCTCGGCAAGCTCTACAATACGATAAATGTTCTCACACTCTTTGCGAACCAACTTTATGTAATTATCCTCTTGCAGCGACCATTTGCCAACAACCGAATGTAGATTTATGTAGTCGCATACATAGATACCGTGAGTTTCTGCCTCATCCATAGCAGCAAACGACCACACCTCTTTCCAACGAGGTTTCTCCTCTCTGTTGTTGATGTCGGTATATTGGACTAATCGCCAACTGCCTATGATTGTCGGTCTGCCGCACTCGGTTAGAGGGGTACTATTTTTATTTATATTCAGGAAATTAAACATTTTATCCAAGAGTCTTCTCATTTATCGGTTTTAGGGTTTTACTTGCGCACCAACCCCAAATGTGCGATTATTACAAAAAAGAAAGTGTGAGGTTGATTAGTTTATCCTTTTAGAGGCTCTGGAATGCCCTGTCGTAAATAAACAATACCCCACACCCGTATTGGCGTGGGATACAAAGAGCATATCCCTACGATTGAATAGCCAATACAAGGCGACGAGTGTGATCGTTTACCCCTACGACAATGAAATTTTCCAGATTTCTAAAAGGGTGTAAGCTAATACACTTTCATCAAAATATGTCCGCAATACTAAGACTGCACCACAAAGTTAAAAATTTATTTTTGTTTGCGCAAGTTTTGCACAAAAATCACCAACACCTCAAGTGTCAGGTATTGGATACCTGGGAGGATATGTGGGGGACATTGTTTTTTAGGATTTTTAGGATTCGGGCTGCGCCCTTGATAGGATGTTATAGGATAGTTCTATTTAATCCTATTTTGTCCTATCAAATCCCATCAAGCACTGCAGGTATGGCTCCTATTACCCCACTTGCGTTGGGTGTCGAAAACGATACCTTTCTATTTGTAATGTGGGATTTTTTTTATACTTTTGTAGAATTGAATATTGGTGGCTATTGCCAAAGCCCTGACAGAGGCAAGACAATACAGACAACAGCAAAAAGAAAATTAGAGATAATTAGGCTATTTTGGGGCGTTGCAAGGCGACAAATCCGGAGCATAGTAAACCTATGTGAGGAATTTGGAGTCCGCTGCAAGGTGCAAAAAGAGACAATTAGAATAATTTTATGAAGGTAGTAGTAGGATTATCGGGAGGTGTAGATTCATCGGTGGCAGCATATCTGCTCAAGGAGCAGGGACACGAGGTCATCGGCTTGTTTATGCGCAATTGGCACGATACGACGGGTAAGCTTGAGGGAGAGTGTTCGTGGCACGACGACCAGGTATTTGCCGAGTTGGTGGCAAAAAGGCTCGATATCGCCTTCCACTATGTCGATTTATCGAAGGAGTACCGCAAGCGCGTGGTTGATTATATGTTCTCGGAGTACGAAAAAGGGCGCACTCCAAATCCCGATGTACTCTGCAATCGCGAGATAAAGTTCGATGTATTCCTCAAAGAGGCTCTCAAACTCGGTGCCGAGGCTGTCGCTACGGGCCACTACTGTCGCAAGGAGGAGCGCATCGTAAATGGAGAGAAGGTCTATTCGCTCCTGGCAGGTAGCGATCCGAATAAGGATCAGAGCTACTTCCTCTGTCAGCTCTCGCAGGAACAACTCAAATATGCGATATTCCCGATTGGTCATCTCTTAAAGCCCGAAGTACGACGCATAGCCGAGGAGCAGAAGTTGGCAACCGCCAAGCGCAAGGACTCGCAGGGCATCTGCTTTGTGGGCAAGGTCAATTTGCCGGTATTCTTGCAGCAGCAACTCGCAGCCAAGAAGGGAAACATTCACGAAATTCTCCCTTCGTGGCGCAGATATGCCGAGCGCGAGGAGCAGACCGCATTGGAGCAGCTCGCCGAGCCATATCGCTACACTGTGCGTGACGGCAAGAAGATTGGCGAGCACAACGGAGCACACTTCTACACCATAGGGCAGCGCAAAGGATTGGGCATTGGAGGTCGCAAGGAGTCGCTCTTCATCATTGGTACCGATGTAGAGACAAATACGATATATGTAGGCGAGGGCGACAACCATCCCGGACTCTACCGCAAGGCGTTGCGCATCGACAATGCCGAGGTGCATTGGGTAGAGCCGTGCGAGGCGTTAAAGGTGGGCGAGGAGCGCAAAATAAAGGTGCGCATCCGCTACCGTCAGCCACTCGAAAGGGCTACACTCATTCAGCGCGAGGAGGCTCTCTACATTCTCTTCGATGCGCCACAGCGCGGTATCGCAGGAGGCCAGTTTGCCGCGTGGTACGAGGGCGACAGACTCCTCGGCTCGGGAGTAATAAAGTATTAATACAAAAAACACAACGACATGAGAGGAGTTGTTCTTACAGTTATTGCACTTATTGCAACATTGTCGGCATTTGCAAAGACAGAATTAAAGTGGGTTGATGCCACCGAACTCGGCATTCACGGCCACACCAAGCAGACCGACAAGAGTCCGTACTATCGCTTCGACCACACCCCATACGAAGGGTTTAGCAAGGGAATCATAAAGCATTCGAAAGAGTCTGCGGGCTTGTACATCACCTTCAAGACCAACTCGCCGCAGGTGTCGGCATCGTGGGAGACCAGTTCAAACAGTATGCTCGACAATATGAGCGGCATCATACAGAGAGGTCTCGATCTCTACATAAAGCAAAATGGCAAGTGGGAGTTCGTAGGTGTAGGTAGAGTTCCCGTAAACGCGAAAGTTACAAAGTACAAGAGATGTATTATCAAGAATCTGCCAAATGGCGAGAATGAGTTTCTCCTGTACCTCCCCATATGGTGCGAAATCAAAAGACTCGAGATTGGCGTAAATGCCGATGCCGAGATTCAGGGACTCCCTTCTCCATTCAGGCACAAAGTTGTTGTATTCGGATCGAGCATCACACACGGAGCCTCGGCTTCGCGCGCCGGCTTGACATATACGGCTCTGTTGAGTCGCAATCTCGGTATAGACTTTGTCAACTTCGGCTTCAGCGGCTCGTGCAAGATGCAACCTCAATTTCTCGAATTTTTGAAGGGTGTCGAGGCTGATGCGTTTCTGTTTGACGCCTTCTCTAACCCAACAACCGATCAGATTAAGGAGCGTCTGAACAACTTTGTCGATGAGATGGTCAAGTCTCACCCGGGCAAACCACTCATCTTCCTGATGACACCGTTTATCGACTCCATCAACTCAAGAGTGTACAAAACTCGCATTACCCGCCGAGATACTGCGGCAGAAATGATGAAGGCTCTATCGAAAAAACACAAGGATGTCTATCTCCTCGATGTGAAAGATGTACTTGGCAAGGAAAGCACGATTGATGGCACTCACCCTAATGACCTCGGCTTTTACCGCTTTGTAAATGCCTACCAGACAAAGATTGCCAAGATACTCAAAAAGTATGGCATCAAGGGGAAGTAATCCGTTATAAATTTATATCTTTGCACCGTCTTTGAAGTTCTTCATTGAAGAGTGTTAGGTTAATACAAGAATATATATGAATTGGTTAGTTAATCTCTTTACAAGCCATTCCATTGCAGGCGCAGTAGTTATTCTCGCACTGACAATCGCTATTGGTATGATGCTGAACAAGAAAAAGTTCGGTTCGGTATCGCTGGGTGTTACCTGGGTATTGTTTGTCGGCATTATATTATCGCACTTCGGTCTTACGATAGACCACGAAATATGCCACTTCATCAAAGAGTTCGGCCTTATCCTCTTCGTCTATTCGATAGGTATCCAGGTGGGACCGAGCTTTATCTCCTCGTTGCGCGACGGAGGTATAAAGTTGAATATGTTGGCAGTGCTTATCATCGGCCTCGGCTGCTTCACCTGCTACATTATACACCTCATTACGGGCGAAGACCTCGTTACGATGGTCGGAGTATTGTCGGGTGCTGTGACCAACACCCCGGGCTTGGGTGCTGCGCAGAGCGTTGTAAGCAGTGAGCAGGCCTCGACTATGGCTACCGCATACGCCGTAGCCTACCCTTTGGGCGTTGTGGGCATCATCCTCTCGATGTTGATTATCCGTTGGATATTCCGTATCAAGATAGACCGCGAGGCGGCAAAAGCCACTCGTTCCGATGCACCTCGCACAGTACGCATCGATGTACGCGTAACAAACCGCGCCATCTTTGGCAAGACCATCGAGGAGATAAGCCGTATCGCACGAAGCCACTTTGTTGTGGCGCGAATCTTCGACCACGAAAACCAGCAGCGCATCGCCTCAGGAAAGACCGAGTTGCAGGAGAACGACATCTTGCGCATCGTGGTAAGCAGCCAGGATGTCGATTTGATACAGTCGCTCATAGGCGAGGTTGTAAAGGTGGATGCTTCCGAATGGGGCAACGCCTCTTCGCATCTCGAGAAACGCCGTATCCTGGTCACCAAGTCGGAGCTTAACGGCAAGCACATTGGCGATTTGCACATCCGCGAGAACTACCATGTAACAATCACTCGCGTAGTGCGTGCGGGTATTGAGCTCGTAGCGACATACGAGTTGCGCTTGCAGATGGGCGATGTAGTGGTAGTTGTAGGTCGCGCAAACGACCTCGACCAGGTATCGACCATACTCGGCAACTCGGTGAAGCGTCTCGACCACCCAAATCTCACACCTATATTTATAGGTATGTTCCTCGGAGTGTTGCTCGGCTCTATTCCTATCGCAATACCGGGTATTCCGCAGGCCGTTAAACTCGGTTTGGCAGGTGGTCCGCTTATCGTGGCTATTCTCATAGCGAAGTATGGCCCGAAGTACAAGCTCAACACCTTCACCACCAACTCGGCAAATATGATGATTCGCGAGATTGGTATCTCGCTCTTCCTTGCTGCGGTAGGTTTAGGTGCAGGCGAGGGCTTTATCAATGCAATCGTAAATGGTGGTTATTGGTGGATACTCTTCGGTGTCATCATCACCCTCTTGCCACTGATTATCGTCGGAGTTCTTGCCCGCAAGGCAATGAAGCTCGACTACTTCTCGCTGATGGGATTGATGTCGGGAGCGATGACCGACCCTCCGGCACTCGCATACGCCAACACCGTAGCCTCGAACGATCGTGCTGCGGTAGCCTATGCAACGGTCTATCCGCTGACGATGTTCCTACGAATATTTACGGCACAAATTTTGGCGCTGATAGCACTAAGCTAAAAAACAAAAGACGAGAGAATGAAGATTCTTTCGTCTTTATCTTTTATTATTCGTCAAAATTTCTTATATTTGGTAAGATATTTGCGAATACCTTAAAACTATCATACTATGTTTAACGAGAAAGAGATTCAGGAGATAGAGGCTCACGGCTTAACCGTAGCGCAGGTCGAGGCCCAAATCGAAGCATTTAAGCGCGGCTTTCCTTCGCTCGAAGTGGTGAAGGCAGCATCGCCAGAGGATGGCATACTATGCCTTTCGGAGACGGAGTGCTCCGAAGCCGTAAAGTACTACGAGGAGGTTGCCGACGGGCTCGAAGTCGTTAAGTTCGTACCTGCATCGGGCGCAGCAACCCGTATGTTTAAAGAGCTATTCGAGTTTGTGAACGAGGGCAAGCGCGGCAAGGGCATCGACACCCTACTCGACAGCATTGAAAAGTTTGCCTTCTACGAGGAGTTAAAGGCCACGGGCGTGGACTTTGCTGACGACAAGGCTGTTGTCTCGGCAATCGTCAATAAGGGCTTAAACTACGGTGCAAAGCCAAAGGGCTTGGTTACATTCCACAACTACCCCGATGGCGCACGCAAGGCTATCGAGGAACACCTTATGGAGGGTGCCGAATATGGTGCATCGAAGGGTGTTTCGCGCCTTCACTTCACCGTATCGCCCGAGCATAAGGAGGCCTTTAAGGCTCTGCTTGACGAGCGCGTAGCGAAGTACGAAGCGAAGTTCGGCATCCGCTACGACATCTCCTTCTCGGAGCAGAAGTCTTCGACCGACACCATTGCAGTAAATCCGGATAACACCCCATTCCGTACAGAGAAGGGCAAACTCTTGTTTCGCCCTGCGGGACACGGAGCGTTACTCTCGAACTTGAACGATATCGAGGCAGATGTAATCTTCGTTAAGAATATCGACAATGTTACGACCGATGCACTGCGTGGCGACACCATTCGCTACAAGAAGGCGTTGGCGGGCATATTGCTCAACCTTCAAGCGCAGACTTTCGCCCACTTAAAGGCATTGAACGAGGGTACAGCCAACATTGCCGAGGTTGCCGAGTTCGTGGAGAAGAGGCTCTGCACCAAGCTCCCTGCCGAGTATGATGCCGAGTTATTGAAGGCGTTGCTCAACCGCCCTATCCGCATCTGCGGTATGGTGCGCAACGAGGGCGAGCCTGGCGGTGGTCCTTTCTGGGTAAAGAATGCAGATGGAACACAGTCGTTGCAGATTGCCGAGTCGAGTCAAATTTCGGCCGAGGATATGCCTCTGATGAAGGCTGCCACCCACTTCAACCCTGTCGATTTGGTTTGTGGCGTGCGTAAGGCTGATGGTTCGAAGTTCGATTTGATGGGTTACACCGACCCAAAGACGGGCTTTATCTCATCGAAGTCGAGTGGCGGTCGCGAATTGCGCGCCCAGGAGTTGCCGGGTTTATGGAATGGCGCAATGGCGAAGTGGAACACCATATTCGTGGATGTACCAATATCGACCTTCTCGCCTGTAAAGGTGGTGCAGGATTTATTAAGACCACAACATCAGTAAATATAGGTAAAAAAGGATAGTACCCCTATTTATTATTACTTTTAGCTATAAACAATATAACTTTGACATAAATTGTCAAAGTTATATTGTAATTTTGTCCCATATTTAATAAAACCTAATATGATAACATCATTAAACATTCCAAAAGACAGCCCAGAAGAGGCTACAGACCAACGCACATTTATTTTAATGTGGAATCCTAAGATTTCCTCATATTCACTTGACGAATTCAGTGTAGATGTTTACACCTTGTCTGATAACGACGAGATAGAACTTAATTGGAGTATAGCAGATTGGCGAGAGGCTCGAGAGGGAGATAGTTTTTATATGGTAAAAGTCGGTAAAGGCAAATGTGGTATTGTAATGTCTGGGACATTCAAATCAAGACCTTATCTTGGCAAGGATTGGGAAGAGGGAAAAAGAAGAAAAATTCTCTCTGTAGATTTAAAAGTAAAACATATGATTAACCCAAACCTATGTCCTTTGCTAACAACTAAAATGTTGTCAAAAGCTATTCCTGATTTTGAATGGGACGGCGGCACATCTGGACGACTACTCACGGCAGAACAAGCAGAAACGCTGAATGCTCTATGGGAAAAGTACATATATAAGCACTATTATATTTTCCTACCACGAGCAGCAGAA
>JAFZEY010000001.1 GCA_017560455.1 Alistipes sp.
AATAGTCACACTCTTCAAAGTCGAGCAAGAGTGGAAGGCATTATCTCCAATCCTGGTAACATTGCTACCGAATGTTACTTTGGTAAACCCGCAGAGATCGAGCCAATGGCTATTCGATCCTCGTCTATTCTCTTCTGTGTAATCGGTCTCAACAAGCTTACTGTTGATGATCAACTCTCCGGTAAAATAGCCAAATGCTCGCGGACCCATCGAAGTAACACTTTCAGGTATTGTGATGCTTGTTAAGCCTGTGCATTCCAAAAATGCCTGCGCACCGATACTCTCCACACCCTGTCCGATTGTAAGGCTTGTCAAGCCGGTACAGCCGTTAAAAGCATTTTCGTTAATCGAGGTAACACTATCAGGTATAGTGATAGTCGTAAAAGTTGTACAATGAGCAAACATCGCAGAGCCAATTGAAGTTATACCCTCCGGGATATTTACGCTTTCCAAATTTGTGCATTTGTAGAATACTCTATCTCCCATCGTTGACACACTGCTTGGTATGGTTATATTCTTCAACTTTTCGCACTCATGGAATGCCGCATAGCCAATTGATGTCAGGCCTTCGGCGAGTTCTACGCTCTCCAAGTTGATACAATTGTAGAAGGCATATGAGTCAATCTCGACTACACTATTTGGCAATTTAACAGCAACCAAGTCGGCACAATCCTTAAATACGCTATCTCCCACCTTGGTTGGTGCAACTTCAAACTCGATATAACCTTTGCCCGTTTCGCTATCGTAACTATGCTCAAGGACCTCATCGCCCCACAAATCTCTATTCGTATTAATAGCAATCTTGGACTTGGCGGTATACTGTATTGTATTATCGCAGTTCTGCGTAACCACATACTCCGCCATAGCGCCTTCGTAGTCATCCAACGACACGGTGATGGTTGCCTCACGCGGTGATGCGGTATCGTTCTTTGTAATCGAGAAGTCGAGGTTGCCCTCACCCACTCCATTCTGAGTTTTGAGGGTAAGCCAATCGGCATCACTCACTGCGCTCCACTTCGTATTCGCCACAGTATTAACCTTCACCGATAGGTCTGCAGCGTCAAATCGCGTAGTAAGGCCTGTCGAGTTGTTACCAAACGAAAGAGCCGGTGCAAACGCCTGATTTACAACAATAGTCGTAAAATAGGAAGAGTTTAGCTGCGAATAAACCGTGAACGAAACCTTTCGATTGCTCTCACTTCTGTTCTCTTTAAGACTAAACTTAAACTCGGTAGCGGTCGGTTTGGTCTGCATATTAAGAGACTTGTTCTTTGTCAGCATTGTAAACCAACTATTACCAACATCACCCTCGTTACCCTCGATAGAGTAATTAGAAAGCCACGATAGGTTAGTAGAGATTTGCACCGAGTATTCTTTCGCGTTCCACGGAGCCGAAATTTCTACAACATTATCTTCATCTAGCACACCTTCATAGGATGTTGTCCAGGTGTAAGTCATCGCCTTCTGCGTTATTTCACAAACCAAGAACTTGCCCTCATTATCGTTACCTATAATGTAGATATTTGCACTACGAGGAGAGTCCTGAGGGTTCGCATTTGCCGTGATCGTAATATAAGTATTACCGCTTCCTGTCGATTTATTCAATCTAAGCCAACTATTTGTACTATTGTTGCCGTTAACAATATTATACTCAACAGATATCTTATACGAAGGGATGTTTGTCTTAATGGACAAGTTAAAGCTATAAGCATCAGGGCTTATCTCACAAGTACCATTTTGAGCCTCCGGCACTGCTGCACTCTGCGTGACGGCTATTGTCTTGGAATACTCGACACCATAATTAGAGTCGAAAATCACCACCGAAATTGTAGCCGAACGATCATAGAATGTCTTATTCTCGGCAACCACAACATCAATAGAGACATCATAGCTCTTCTTCGAGCCCACGATGCAGTTAATCCAATTATCGGTCGTTGTCTGATCGACATACTCAATCCTACACTCCGGCATATAACGGCTTGTTGCTACGACCTTGTAGCTACCTTTTACCGATCCGGCATTGATGGACTCGGTCGAGAGCATAAGCAGTTCGGCAGGAGCACCAACTTCCTCTATTTCCTGAAGGCCCTCGCTACACGAGATGAATGACAGCAAT
>JAFZEY010000087.1 GCA_017560455.1 Alistipes sp.
TGAGTTAGAGGGTATTCCTGATATGTCAGAATTATATTATGTGAAGATGTATGATACTGAGGGTAATTCAACATACTTTGGTTACGCAGCAAAAGGAGTTAATCCAGCAACAGGTAATGAAGAGTATTGTTGGTATTCTAATAAGAATGGAGTAATATCTTATGAATTTGCCCATAATGCTATAGAAATGGGTGGATTTGGAGGTAATTTTTAACAACAAACATCGTCGGCTACGACTTTTAGTTATGCCTTAGAATACGATATATTAAAAGCTATATGAAGAAGTAGTCCTTTGTGGCGATATTCCGATAATGCAAAGCCTTCCCAAATGGGAAGGCTTTCGTTTTTTGCCGGCTTTTATTGCTTAGTATAAAATTATTGTAGTTTTCATTGCGCCGTGGGCTCCAAGAACGAGAGCCTGCTCGATATCGGCAGTCTTCGAAGGGCCCGATATAAATGCGCCATAGGCGAGTCCGTCGAGCGAAATGCGCCCCATAGCATCGTGCATAGTATCAACCACGCAACCTCTATCCAGCACTATAACAAGGTGGTTGCAAGCGAAGATATGAGCCCTTCTGCGCCCCTCAACAGGCACCCACACTGCACCATTTTCGGCCACGCCTACCCTACCCGACACAACAGCCGTATAGAGACCGCCGAGTTCGCCAACATCGGCTACGGCATCGGGGTTAAGAGCCTTATCCTGCAACTCCTCCAAAGGAGAGACCAAGTTCGTGACATCAACCCCCGCTGCAGCGAGTGTATCGATGAGATTGCCCTGCATAGCAACAACATCACCGCCCACAGCCTTGACCATTTCGGTAAAGTGGGCTACCCTATCCTCAAAACGAATAGGCTCGAATGTCGGTTTCGGTTTCTCGACACTCGCACCTTGCGCTGCACGCAGTCGCTTTAATATATTCTCCTTTGCCGTCATCCTCTTTATCTTTTTATCTTGCCCTCGTTCCACAGCACGCGGAAACTCTTCTTCGCAAAATGAGGCATCTCGCGACCCGATGCGCACCAAGGGTTTATACCATTATTATATACAAAGCGCGGGATATATGGTGCTACGGCTACTCCTGCATTCATCAAACGAGGGTTGCGCATCATAAGATTCATCGCCTTGACAATCATCTTCTTCTTAGAATCGGCAACACCGAGTGGTGCCATCTGCTGTCGCCACTTATATATCTGCTCGGCCAAATCTACCTTCGCCGGGCAGACGCCCGAACAAGAGTAGCATAACGAGCATCCCGAGACATTGCCGCCATACGCTTCCGGCGAGCGCAACATACCGAGATTTATGCCGAGAGGGCCGGGGATAAAATATGAGTAGGAGTAACCACCCGTACGGCGATAGACCGGACAGGTATTCATACACGCACCACAACGCATACACTTCAACATCGTACGATGCTCGGCATCTGCCAACGACTTGGTACGGCCATTATCGACTATGATGAGATGAATCTCCTTACCCTCCTCGGGTTGGCGATAGAGAGCTGTATAGGTTGTAATAGGTTGTCCCGTAGCCGAGCGAGCCAACAAGCGGGTGAAGACCGCCAACGACTCCATATCGGGAACTATCTTCTCCAGGCCCATAATGGCGATATGCGTATCGGTAAATGCAGTACCCATATCGGCATTACCCTCGTTGGTACATACGGCAAACACACCCTCCGAAGCGATGGCGAAATTCACGCCCGTCATCGAGATATCGGCATTCAAGAACTTTTTGCGAAGATGCTTTCGTGCCTCGTGTGTGAGATATGTAGGATCGGAATTGCCCTTCTCGGTCGAGAGTTTCTCCTCGAACAGTTCGCCCACCTCCTCGCGCTTGATGTGGATTGCAGGCAAGACGATATGACTCGGTGCACACTCCATCAACTGCACGATACGCTCGCCCAAGTCGCTCTCTACAACCTCCACACCACGCTCTTCAAGGTATGGTGCGAGGTGGCACTCCTCGGCCAACATAGACTTCGACTTGACAAGGTGCTTGGCGCCCTTCTCCTTGATAATCTGTGCCACGATGGCATTCATCTCCTCGCCCGACTCGGCCCAATGGACCTTAATGCCGTTGCGAGTAGCATTGCGCTCGAACTCCTCGAGGTAGTCAGCCAGATTTCCCAGCACGCGCTCCTTAATCTGTGACGCCTGCTCGCGCAAACTCTCCCACTCTGGCAATGAATAAGCCTGACGATCTCGCTTCTCGCGCACCGCATATAGAGCCTTATCGTGCCATAAAGCTCGCTCCTCGTTCTTTAGGAAGGCCTTAGCCTTTACTGCGTGACAGCTCATTCTTGCGCGGTTAGGATTTCGACAATATGTTTTGTGCGAATAGATAACTTCTCGCGCTCTATTACGCCCTGCATATGCATCAGGCACGACGAATCGGCACCCGTAATAAACTCGGCACCCGTAGCTATATGGCGGGCAACCTTATCTCGTCCCATACTCACCGACACGGCGCTCTCCTCAATCGAGAAGAGTCCGCCAAAGCCACAACACTCGTCACGGCGTTCCGGCTCTACAACCTCGACACCCTCGACCAGCGAGAGGAGGTTGTGCAACTTCGAATAGTAAGGGATATTCTGCTCGCTCGGTGCGCTCAAGCCCATAAGGCGCACACCATGGCAAGAGTTATGGAGAGATACTTTATGAGGAAAGCGAGCCTCCAACGCTGTGGGTTTAACCACATCGTGCAGAAACTCGCAAATCTCGTAGATACGACTCGATAGACACTTATGCTCCCCCTTGTGGTGCGACAGACGAGGATAGGCCTCGCGCACAAATGATACACAGCTTGCCGAGGGGCCTACGACATAGTCATACTCAGCAAAGAGTGCTTCCATTCGCTCCGCCAAAGGCTCTGCATCTTTTTCGTAACCTGCATTACCCATTGGCTGACCACAACAAGTCTGCTCTAACGGATAATCGACATCTAAACCAAGCGAAGTCAACAACTTGTACGAAGCCTCACCAACTTCCGGATAGAGTGCATTTACAAAGCAAGGAACAAAGAGTGCTACCCGCATATAGTATATAGTTTTATCTGCCATATTTCTTGATAACACCACGCTGCGACTCACGCACGAACTTGATGATATAATCGCGCTCTGGGGTCTGCGGTAAGGTGTTCTCCGCCTCATTGCAGGCGTTTGAGAAGTTCAAGTCGCTCTGGAAGATGATACGGCAAGTGTTGTGGATAGACTCGATCTGCTCCGCAGTGAAGCCACGACGCTGCAAGCCAATCTTGTTGATACCTGCATAGCTACCCGTCTCACGCATAGTTACGAATGGCGGAACATCCTGATGCACAAGCGAGCCACCCTGAATCATCGCGTGGTCGCCAATCTTACACCACTGGTGTACTGCCGAGTGGCCACCAATAACAACCCAATCGCCAACCTCAACCTCGCCCGCAAGTGATACGCGGTTTGCGATAACGCAGTGGCTACCAACAACATCGTCGTGTGCCACATGGACATAGGCCATCAAGAGGTTGCCATTGCCGACTACGGTAGTACCGCGCGAAGCTGTACCACGGCTGATGGTCACATACTCGCGGATATCGTTGTCATCGCCAATTACGGCTGTGGTCTTCTCGCCTGCGAACTTCAAATCCTGCGGAAGGCACGAAATAGAGGCTGCAGTGTGAATCTTATTGCGCTTGCCGATGCGTGCACCATCGTGAATAACGGCACCCGGGCCAATCCAGCAATCGTCGCCAATCTCTACATCGCCGGCGATATATGCAAATGGCTCTACTGTAACATTCTCTCCCAACTTTGCATCGGGATGAACAAAAGCTAATGGACTAATCATATCTAAAATTTTAAATTACTTTCTTCTCCAAAAATCGTAAATGATTGAGGAAATTTTGTGCATTGCAAGGCGACAAATGCGGAGCATAGTAAGCCTATGTGAGCAATTTGGCGGCCGCATCAAAGTGCGAAATTTACCAATCAGAACGATTTTTACTTATTTTTAATAATCTGCGCCACGATAGTCGCCTCGCACGCAAGAGTATCATCAACAAATACTTTACACTCCATATTCGCGATATTGCGGCGGAATGGCTCGGCTAAAACGCACTCAATCTGCAAGGTATCACCAGGAACAACCTTCTGACGGAAGCGCACATTGTCGATACGGAGGAAGTAGGTTGAGTAATCCTTCGGATTTTCTACCTTGCTCAACACATAAAGAGCTCCGCACTGCGCCATAGCCTCAACGATAAGCACGCCCGGCATAATAGGCTCTGTTGGAAAGTGACCTTGGAAGAATGGCTCGTTGATGGTCACCTGCTTGATACCCGCAATAGAGTTCTCGTCCATATGGTAGATTTTATCCACCAACAAGAACGGAAAGCGGTGTGGCAACATTCGCTGAATCTCGACAATATCGAAGAGCGGAGCCTTCTTGCGGTCGTACTTGTAGAGTGGTTTAACACCCTCGCGACGAATGGAGTTATGAATCTGCTTTATAAACTCGGTATTTGCATAGTGGCCCGGTCGAGTTGCCATAACACTACCCTTGATACGCATACCGAGCAGAGCGAAGTCGCCGAGAAGGTCGAGCAACTTGTGGCGTGCCATCTCGTTACTTGCGCGCAACTCGAGGTTGTTCAGGTAGCCACCCGTAACGCGAATATCCTTCTTATCGAACAAGGTTGAGAGTCGCTGCAACTGCTCATCGGAAACGGGATTCTCGACGATAACGATAGCGTTATCGACATCGCCACCCTTAACCAAGCCTGCCGCGGCCAACATCTCGAGTTCGTGCAAGAATACGAAGGTGCGACACGGAGCAATCTTCTCCTGATAGTTATCCTCAGGGCTATAGGTAGCGTACTGATTACCGATAATCTTCGAGTTGAAGTCGATATGCACCGCAGCCGAATACTCCTCGCTTGGGTAGATGGCCAACATCACACCCTTCTCGGGAATAGCATAGACCTGCTTCTCTGTCACCTCGTAGTATTTGCGATTTGCCGACTGCTCAACAACGCCCACACGCAAAATCTCCGCTGCATACTCGCGAGCCGAGCCATCCATAATAGGAGTTTCGGGGGCATTGATATCTATCAAGGCGTTATCTACACCGAGAGTCCATAGGGCAGACATTATATGTTCGATGGTACTTACGCGTGCCTCGCCATCGGCAATGGTTGTACCGCGAGAGGTATCAACCACATACTCGCACAATGCGGGCACCGAAGGAGCACCCTCAATATCGATACGGCGAAAGACGATTCCGTAATTATCGGGAGCGGGGCTTACGGTCATTGTAACCTGTCGGCCCGTGTGGAGTCCTTTGCCCGAAAAGGTAATCGGTGCACCAAGAGTTTTCTGTTTTGCTGACATATTATTCAAAATATTATCAAAATCGTATTTATAATCCTCACAAAGATAGTATTTTTTTCTCAAAATTATTAATTTTGCATACTATTTCACAGATATTATGGAAGATAAGCGAGATAACACCTCAAAACAGACTCCTAAACCCACACAGCGCAAACCAAGGCTGCGTCTGCCATTCGACAATCGCCGCGAGGATTTTGTGAGTTGGATCTACGACAATCGTATAGGCCTGTGCGTCACGGTTATCGTCTATCTGCTATTCTCCATAATCTTCGTATCGGCCAAAATCGGAGCATCGAAGCGCGAGGTGCCAAACACCATATATCTCGATTTGGGTGCAGTTGAGTTGCTCGAGCAAGAGCGCGACCGACTCCTCGAAGAGGTTAAGCGCAAGAATAGCGAGATCGATTGGAAGTCGATACGCAACCTCTCTTCTAACGAGAATGCACTGAACGAAAATCTCGAAGACGAGAAGGGCACCGATGTCTCGGAGTTGAATGCAGCAGCCGAGGCCGTAGAGAAGGAGCGTAAAGCCAACCGAGAGGCCTACGAGCGCGGTCTGCGCGAGGCGAAAGCTATAGGCGAAAATCGCCAGCAAGGCAGTGGCGACAAGGAGAAGAAGGAGTCGAAGCGCAAGGGTACGGTAACGGTAAGTTTCTCGTTCAAAAATCCGGTGCGATATAGTCGTTATCTCGTCAAGCCTGCCTATCGTTGCGAGGGCGGTGGCGAGGTTGTTGTATCGGTAGTTGTAAATCAGCGCGGTGAGGTTACCTCGGCATGGGTAGAGCGCGGAGGTGACGAGTGCATGCGTCAGACAGCTGTTGAGGCGGCGCGCAATTCGCTGTTTGACATAAATAACAATGCCCCGGCAAAGCATCAGGGTACAATAACCTACATCTTCATTCCACAGTAGCAATATGCGTAAATTGTTGGTCATACTCTTCGCCCTCCTCTCTTTTGCTACATCGGCAAAGGAGCGAGATAGCGTATCATACAGCAAAAGCCAATACCCCGTTCTCGGTTTGTGGAAGAATAGTTATTTTGCGACAGGATTTGCAACCAACAAACCCGTATCGCAATACACCTCCGATGTTAAATTTCAGCTGAGTTTGGCCGTGCGTTTATGGAGTATAAAGCAGAAGGTCGATATATTTGCCACATACTCACAACGAAGCATCTGGGACATCTACCAGAAGTCGTGCCCCTTCCGCGAAACACTCTACAATCCGGGTGTTTGGGTGGCGTGGCAGACGACCGACAAGGTGCGTCTTCTATTCGGCGTTGAGCACGAGTCGAACGGCATAGGCGACAGCAACTCCCGCTCATTCAACTACGCCACAGCTGCGTGCCTTTATGAGCCGCTTGACCATTGGCGTTTCGGCGCTCGTGCCTGGTACGGATATTTCTTCCACGATGAAGATATAAATCAGAGGTATTTCCGCTATCGCGGAGTGATGCAGCTATGGGGTACATTCCACACCCGAGATGAGCGTCTGCAAGTGACAGCCTTGGTAAATCCGACCGTAACATTCGCAAAATACAATGTACAGGTCGAGGCCTCTTGGCGTATGGCAAAGCGAGGCGATTGGCTGCCTTCACTCTTTGTGCAGTACTGCTACGGATATGGCGACACAATGATTGACTACTATCGCCGAGCAAGCAAGATACGCATCGGCATATCCATCATGAACAACAGACTAAACCTATACTAAATCAACCATAACCCAATGATAAACGCAGAACATTTCCTACTAATCGGTGCCATACTGCTATTTGTAGCGGTATTGGCGGGAAAGGTTGCATATCGCTTTAACGCGCCTGCCCTTCTCCTCTTTTTGACGGTCGGACTCTTCTTCGGTTACGACATAATATCATTCAACTCGCCCGAGCTGACGCAGTTTATAGGCATGGTGTCGCTCTGTATTATCCTCTTCTCGGGTGGTATGGATACCAAATTTTCGGAGATCAGACCCATACTTCCGCAGGGTATTACACTCGCCACAGCAGGAGTCTTGATGACTGCCCTAATACTCGGCGGATTTGTCTATCTGGTGGCGCCGTTCATTGGTTTCGAGCTATCGTTTCCACTTGCACTGCTTCTTGCATCGACCATATCTTCAACCGACTCGGCCTCGGTATTCTCGATTTTGCGTACCCGCAGACAGGGTTTGAGCGAAAACCTTCGCCCACTCTTGGAGTTGGAGAGCGGCTCGAATGACCCGATGGCATACATCCTTGTCGTGCTTCTTATCAAGATGCTTGGCGGTCAGGGCGAGGAGATAGGCTTAGGTGGCGCAATCGTGATGTTCATAGTACAGATGGCTATGGGTGCAATGATAGGTTACCTCTTTGGTCGCGCGTCGGTGTGGGTTATGAACAAGATTAACATCAACAACGCCTCGCTCTACTCGGTGCTATTGCTCGCCTGTGTATTCTTCACCTTCTCGTTCACTTCGCTTATCAAGGGAAACGGATACCTCGCCGTCTACATTGCGGGTCTTATCGTAGGAAACAACAAGCTCGTAAATAAGCGCACCGTAACAACCTTCTTCGACGGTATAACCTGGTTGTTCCAGATTATAATGTTCCTTATGCTCGGTTTGTTGGTAAATCTCAACGAGGCGCTACAACCGAAGATGTTGCTATTGGGTATCGCTGCAGGCTCATTCCTAATGCTTATTGCGCGACCTATAGCCACATTCACCTGCCTTATTCCGTTCCGCTCGCTATCTCGCAAAGCACGCACCTACATCTCGTGGGTCGGCCTACGCGGTGCCGTACCGATAATCTTTGCAACATACCCCTGGGTGGCAAAAATCGAGGGCTCGGAGGTACTCTTCAATGTCGTATTCATTATGACTATTCTCTCGCTCGTAGTACAAGGTACTACGGTAAGCAGCATGGCCGAACTGCTCGGCTTGGCCTATACCGAGAAGGAGAGTATGTTCGAGAATGCGTTGCAAGATAAGGTAAAATCGGCATTTACCGAGATCTCCGTCACCGAGCAGATGCTCTCGGTGGGCAATACCCTCAACAAAGTAGCCCTACCCGACAACACGCTTGTTGTGATGGTATGTCGCGATGGCGACTACTTCGTACCGAAGGGAAATGCCGAGTTGCAGATGGGCGACAAGTTGCTTATCCTCTCCGACCGCAACGATGAGTTGCATACGCATTATAAGGAGTACGGCGTGGAGGATATAATTTCGTTCAAGTAATGGTTGTTGTGAACTAATAAAGTTAAGTCCCTGATTTCGGTCGGGGACTTTTTCTTGCCGGGTACCCCCGCATTTACAATTCTACCCACCCCCAAACCCCCTCCGAGGAGGGGACTTGGTCGCAGAATAGATTCTGCTCCGACTGCTGTAAAGAGGCCCTTTGCGTTTTGTTTTTCTACCGAAAAACGGAGATTTTTGAAAATGTAAGAATCTTTCCTTATATTTGCGTTATGATGTGTGATGGTGGAAATATGCGTTGGTTTGCAATGCGAGCAACCTATGGCCGCAATCTCATGGCGCAACGGCTGCTCGAGATGCAGAAAATCGAGAGTTTTGTGCCTATGCAGAAGCACACCTCGAAGGTCGGCAGTCGCATCAAGACGAATCTCGTACCCGTAGTGCGCGACCTAATCTTCGTATTCGGCGAGCGCGACACCATCCAAGAAGTAAAGGGCAAAATTCCCTATCTCCACTACATAACACGCCCTACAGCAGAGGGGCGCAACATCCCAATCGAAGTGCCCGTCGAGCAGATGCAGGAGTTTATCGCCATTTGCAACGATACGGAGTCGAACATTGAGTTTCTTACGGATGAGGAGGCCAACTTCCAAGTTGGCGAGTGGGTACGCATACGCCAAGGCAGCCTGAAAGGCCGCACGGGTATGCTTGTGAAAATTGACGGCAGGCGCGCAAAACAATTTGTGGTTGCCATTGACGGCGTACTTGCCGTTTCGGTATCAGGAATAAAGGCTGCCGATATCGAGCATATCGAAATGCCCCAATAACAGCAGCCTTCTATATTTTGGATAGGAGAGGTTTCTACTTTCTGCCCTCAGCCTTCAAAGCCAAATGCTTAACTACATAGACAAAGCCTATCGTCAAGATTAGGTTCAATACGAGTGTCAATACCGAGATAAGGAGTACAGGGCCACCGATATTGTAGCCGAGAGCGATAAAGATTACTCCCGCACCAACCTCGCCACGGGTAAACATACCCACCGACAAGGCCAAGCGCTCGGTGAATGAACGATCGCGATAGAAGAACATCGGTGCCAATTTACCAAGATTTGAGAGGAGAGTAACAATCAACACATGCATTGCGATCTCCCAGCCCGACATCATAGGAATTGTAGCGATAATGCTCTCCGAATCACCTGCAGATGCACCACCACTTATATCGATAAGCGGCATACTCATACCTACAAGGAGCATAAACACCAACGAGATGATTGTTGCGATGCGCTCCTCGCTTCTACCTCCGACATGGCGGTTCTTGATGACCATACCAAAGATAAATGCAGGCAACAATACCTCGATATGGATTGCACCCTTAGCACCGAAGAAGTGCTTTGTGAGCATATATATCAACAATGTTGAGCCATAGACCAACACCGAGTAGGTGAAGATTGCATACCAGGTCTGTCGCATCTTAAAGCGCGACATGTAACGCCAGCCCACATAGAAGAGACCAAAGATAACGATCAACATCGCCATCATCTGCCAGCTGAACTCGCCAATCATAGCCACCTGCAACGGCACCATCAGGATAATGGTATCGAGGTCATCAAAGATAGCGAGGGTCTGCGCCTTCTGGTAGATCCAGCTCTTCTGCAAGCTCATGGCTGCCAACATCGAAAACAAGATTCCCGCCGAAGTAGGAGCAGCAAAACGGCTCAAAAGGAGAGTCTCCTTCCAAACCTCGCCTAAGCCCCACCACTCCGCAGGCATAAGGGCGAAGATGTAATAGACCGCGATAAATAACCACGGCAACGCCGCAGCGAGCATCGCTACGAAATAGTCCTTGACATAGACTTTGACATTCGACTTGTCGATCTCAAACTCACGGCCGACATTTATCATAATAAATGCCAAGCAGACACCAAGCATAAACTCCACAAGGTGCTTTAGTTCCATATACGACGACCCCAATTGACCCGGCAGGATCTGCGACAGAACCAATCCGAGCATCAACATCAAAGAGAATGAGATAACTTTTTTCATTATTTATTTTAGGTTAAAAGTGGAGAGTTGAGAAAGATCCCAGCTCTCCAAAAAATTCATTTTATAGTCACTATCTGTTCGAGAAACTACAACGCCTCGACGGTAAGAGTCTGCGAGATATTCGCTGAAGAGTTACCAAGGTGCAATGTATAACCGCCCTTATTAACCTCCCACGCGTGAGTCTTGTCGTTCCAGAAGGCCAAGTCCGAATGCTTCAACTCGAAGGTAACGGTTGTCTTTTCTCCCGCCTCGAGATGCACCTTCTTGAACGCCTTCAACTCCTTCTTAGGACGAAGCACGGTTGGATTGTTCTCCGAAACATACAACTGCACAACCTCGGCACCCGCCATCTTACCTGTGTTCTCCAAACGAACAGTAACCTTCAACGGCTTCTCGGCCGAAATCTGCTTTGCGGCCTTTGCCTTGCTCAACTCGAAGGTTGTGTACGAAAGACCGTAGCCGAATGGATAGAGAGGTGCGATACCCTTCGCCTCGTACCAACGATATCCTACGAGTACAGACTCCTTGTACTCCACATCGTATGTTCGAGGAGCGATCCACATCTCGTTAAGATTGCGAACATCGTAACCGAGCTTTACTCCCTCTGGTACCATACCATAAGCAGGCGAATCCTTGAACGACTTCTCGATAGTTGCAGGCAACTTACCCGATGGGTTAATCTTACCAACCATAATGTCAGCAATAGCCTGCATACCTGCCTGACCAGGATACCAACCGTAGATGATAGCCGAAGCCTTGTCATTCCAAGCTCTCATATCGACACCCGAACCCGAAAGAACCAAGACGATAACATTCTTGTTTGCAGCACAAGCCATACGCACCAAAGCCTCGTCCTCCTCCATCATAGCAAATGGGCGCTCCTGCGACTCTCTGTCGTATGTACCCGTAGCAACAACTACGATATCAGCCTTCTGCAACTGGATAAAGTTCGGCTTCTCGACAGCAGTCACCTGCGCACGGAGTGAGTTCAAGAGAGCCTCCTCCGATGTAACATGGTTGAAGCCCTTAACCTTCGAAGAGCCACCACCCTGCGGTGCAACCTTCGCCCAACGACCAACGAGCAATACACGCTGTCCCTCCTTCAATGGAAGGATGCCGTTATTCTTCAACAAAACGGTACCCTCGGCAGCAGTCTGATACGAAACCTGCTCGTGGTGAGGGAACTTTGCCTTGAGAGCGTCCTCGTTTGGCTGACCATTCTTGAAACGCTCGTACAAGCCGAAACGGATACAAGCTGCAACCATAGGACGAATCATATCATCGATATTCTTCTCGGTAAGCTCGCCCGACTTCAGCAAGCCGCGCACCGAGTTGATGTGGTAGTACTCGTTTGGCATTCCCGGCATCTCCACATTCTGTCCCGAGAGAACAAGCTTCTTCCAATCGAACACCGAACGCCAATCGGTCATTACCATACCCTTAAATCCGAGTGTACCACGGAGAAGGTCGGTGATAACATACTTGCTCTGACCTGCCCACTCGCCATTTACGAGGTTGTAGGCAGTCATCACAGAACCTGCTCCGGCATCGATACCCGCCTTAAATGCAGGGGTGTAAATCTCCATAATGGCACGCTCATCAACCACCGAGTTCGAAATTCGACGATAGAGCTCGGTATTGTTGCAGAGGAAGTGCTTCAAGCAAGCCATTGTACCTGTGCCCTGCATACCTGTCACATAGTTAGATACCATCTGAGAAGCCAAATATGGGTCCTCGCCGAAGTACTCAAAGTTACGACCACACTGCGATGTACGATAGATATTCATACCCGGACCGAGCAATACGCCTGCACCCGCCATACGAGTCTCGTAACCTACAGCCTCGCCATAAGCCTTTGCCAACTCGGTATTGAAGGTCGAAGCAAGCATAATGTTTGCAGGGAACTGAGTGGTCTTCTCGGGGTGACGCACCTCATTTTGGTCAGGAATAGAGTGGTTAATACGCACACCCGCCGAAGCATCGACCATAAAGACATGTGGCAAGCCCTTTGCAGGAGCTCCCGGAAGGAAGAACTTATTGTGACCGTGAGTCATCTCGATCTTCTCCTCGAGCGAGAGCGTAGACAACACCTCGGTAGCTTTCGCTGTAGCCTCTTCCCAGCTCATCATCTCACCCTTCTTCTGGGCAAATACTGCCGTTGCCACTGCAATAGCGAGCAACGAAATAAAAATCTTTTTCATTCTATTTTTGTTTCGGTTTTTATTAATCTATTCTAATAGCAAAATCGGGTAATGTTTAGATTATCCGATTTTTGCCATATTATGTAATTCGTAAAATCGCAAATGATTGAGGAATTTTTGTGCAAGGCAAGGTAGTAAAAGCGGAGCATAGTAGACCTATGTGAGCATTTTACTGTCCGCAGACTCGTACAAAAAGAGCCGACCAAAACGACTTTACCAAAAATCGCAAATGATTGAGGAATTTTTGTGCAAGGCAAGGTAGTAAAAGCGGAGCATAGTAGACCTATGTGAGCATTTTACTGTCCGCAGACTCGTACA
>JAFZEY010000088.1 GCA_017560455.1 Alistipes sp.
CAATTCCTCTTGTCGGATACCGTAGGTTTCATTCGCAAATTGCCTACCGAGCTTATCGAGTCGTTTAAATAGACCCTCGACGAGGTACGCGAGGCCGACTTGCTCATCCATGTTGTCGATATCTCACACCCTCAGTTCGAGGAGCAGATTGATGTCGTGAAGCAGACCTTGCAGGATATCGGCGCGGGCGAAAAACCTGTATATCTTGTGTTCAACAAGATTGACGCCTACACCTACACTCCGAAGGATGAGGACGACCTCACCCCTGCAACAAAGGAGAATCGCTCGCTCGACGACTTGCGCCAGAGCTGGTTTGCAAAGCAGAATACGCCTTGTATCTTTATCTCGGCTGCCGAGCGCACAAATATCGAGAAATTCCGCACCGATCTCTACGGTATGGTACGCGAGATTCACTGCGGTCGTTATCCGTTCAACAACTTTTTGTACTAATCTAATAATATATATAGGTATGCTCCATATTTTAGACAACCAGAATTCAATCGTAAATAAGTATCTTGCCGAGTTACGCGATGTAAATGTGCAGAAGGACTCGATGCGTTTCCGCCGCAACTTGGAGCGCATTGGCGAGATTACGGCTTACGAGATTTCGAAAGTGTTGAACTACGCACCGCGCACAGTAACCACCCCTCTCGGAGAGGCTGTAGTGCAGTGCATATCGGATAAGGTAGTGCTTGCAACAATCCTTCGCGCAGGCCTTCCGCTCCACCAGGGCTTCTTAAACTACTTCGATGACTCGGAGAATGCCTTTATCTCGGCATACCGTAGCTACCTCAGCGAGTCGGAGTTCGAGATTAAGGTCGAGTATATCGCTACCCCATCATTCGAGGGCAAGACTCTTATCCTCGTAGACCCTATGCTCGCATCGGGAACATCTATGGTTGCGGCCTACGAGGCGTTGTGCGCTCGCGCAGGCAGACCGGCTCATACCCACATGGTATCGGTGCTCGGTTGCAACGAAGGTGTCAACTATGTTCTCAACCACACCGACCGCGAGGAGGTGGATTTGTGGGTTGCGACTGTCGATCCAGTACTCAATCCTCACAAGTATATCGTTCCAGGACTTGGCGATGCGGGAGACTTATGCTTCGGCGAAAAATTATGATAATCGATAAATGAAAAAGTGGCGCAACCGTTATTTTGCGCCACTTTTATTTTATAACGCATTCGCCTTATCAATTTCATAAGATATTTAAAAAATGTAAAAAATATTTGCAAATACGAAATACAAAACCTATATTTGCAATACATTAACGGAATGAAAGCCGTTTTTCAATTTTTATGAAATAGATATTTGATTACATTTTTTAACTAAACACATTTATAAACTTTTAAATTATCACAATTATGAAAAAGATTTTTACTCTTATGTTGGCACTTGCTTGCGCAATGTTCGTAGGCGTGTCGTGTACACCGGACAATGGTGATGGCACTGGCAATGGTGGTGGTACTACTCCAGATCCAGAGTTCAAAATTACTTTCGATCAGGAGACATTGTCACCTTCGTTTGCAGCTTGCACTGTAGAGCCTAAGGACGAGACTATGCTCTATGTTCTCCCATCGAACCAGGACATCGAGCAGTAGGGCCCAATGGGTATGCCTGAGCACGATGGCACTCCTGAGGGTATTGTAAAGTCTTGGGTTGAGTTCCTCGCTATGATGGGTATGGCTTACCCTGGTATGGAGGAGGGTGACGGCAACTGGGTATTGAAGGGCCCTCAGACCGAGTATCCACGCGAGTACTACCGTATGGATGGTTCGCAGGAGATCGTGATCTACGCTGCTGGTTTCTCGCTTGCTTACGATGAGGCTACAAGTATGCCTGTTGCAACTTTGCTCACAGCAGTTGAGGTAACCAAGGTTCCTTTCAAGTCATATCCAACCGTAACTAACGCAGAGGAGAATTTGAATCCAAC
>JAFZEY010000014.1 GCA_017560455.1 Alistipes sp.
AACCGATTGTCTTGTTGAGGTTGATTGTACCATTCTCAACATACTTACCATAGAGCATCGAAAGAACACTCTTGCGGCACGATGCAATATAGCTAAGACGCTCTACATTACCAAATTTAAAGACACACTCACCACCTACGATTACCATCATACCCGTAGTTTTCATCGAATCAACGATGTACTTCTTGAGTGCTTTCATCTTCTTGTCATTAAGACCGTACTTGGAAGGTTTTGCCATCTTCCAGTCCTCACCAGCCTTTGGATAGATCTGCGCAGATGCAGTCGACACGCAGAATGCCATCATAAGGATTAGTAAAAGTTTTTTCATAATAAATGCGTTTTAAGAGTTTTAACGCACAAAGTTACATTTTTTTTCGATATATTAGCACCTCAATATCACTATTTTTAAATAAAAACACTACCTTTGTAGCGTAACAACACAAAAACCAACAAACATAAAATTAGTTTTCTTATGAAAAATCTAAAATTAATTTTGGTTGCAATTATTGCGATATTGTTCTCGGTATCGACAGTTGCAGCACAAGAAGAGGGGTATGATTACCAGTTAAAACTTCCTACATTCATAGGAGATAACATGGTGCTCCAACACTCAACTACTGCGAACATTTGGGGCCAGACAAGACCAAATGCAAAGGTTAAGGTATACCCAAGCTGGATTACATCCAAAAAGGGTATTACTGTAAAAGCTGATGCTGACGGCTTGTGGGTTGCTCCTATTCAGACCCTCAACGCAGGCTTCACCAGGTACTCGATAACCATCAAGAGCTGTGGTGAGATCAAGGAGATAAAAGACATTCTCTTCGGTGAGGTTTGGCTCTGCGCAGGTCAGTCGAATATGGAGTGGCCGGTACGCAAGACCTTCGATATGCAGGACGAACTTGAGAACGCAGGATGCAGCCACATTCGTCTCTATCGCACCGGTCATGTCACAGCCGATACGCCACAAAACGATATTCCAAAGCAGAAGTATGTCAAGGTAAAATGGCGTTCTTGCGAGCCAAATGTCATAAAGAACTTCTCGGCAGTAGCATATGGTTTCGGTAAGGATTTGTATGAGGCTCTCAATGTGCCTATCGGTCTTATTGATGCATCTTATGGAGGCTCACCTATTGAGGCTTGGTTGAGTGTTGAGGCTCTTAAGAACGATCTTGACCTCGCTGAACAGTCAAAGAAGATTCCTAATGCTAAATGGAAGAAGATGATTTCGCACCTCCACAATGCAAACATTTACCCTCTTCGCCACGCCACCATCGCAGGTGTTGTTTGGTATCAGGGCTGCGAGAATATCAGCAACTACATCACATATTATCGATTGCTCAGTGGCCTTGTAAAGTCATGGAGAGAGGAGTTCCGCAATCCGGAGTTGCCTTTCTACATTGTAGAGATTGCACCACACATACACGCTAACATCCGTGGTGCGCGTATCCGTGAGGCTCAGGCTCGCGTTGCTGCTAACAACAAGAACTGTGAGTTGATTGTAACCAACGACCAGAACTTCATTCCTGGCGACATTCACCCTCCAAAGAAGTGGGATATTGCACACCGCTTGGCACAGTGCGCTCTCGGTGCTCACTACAAGAAGACAGACAAGGAGTTCCGTTCGCCTGCATACAAGTCGATGACAGTTGAGGGTAACACCATTCGCGTTGAGTTCAACAATGTACCTACAACACTCGTACAGAAGGGCGAGGGCCGCATCAATGGTTTCCAGATTGGCGTTAAGAACCCGCAGAACGAGCACATGTTGATCTTCTCGTTGGCTGAGGCTAAAATCGAGGGTAAGACAGTTGTTGTATATGCAGAGGGTGTAGAGAATCCTGTTGCTGTCCGCTACTGCTTCAACGAGGATGTAGGTAATGTTTTCTCGGCTGAGGGTCTTCCACTCGGAGCTTTCCGTAGCGACAAGAATGCAGCAAGAAGTGCTCGTCCGTATGTAGAGAAACCATCTGAGATTGCCGTTAAGGTTGAAGGCGATGGCTATACCCGCTCGGTATTCCAGCTGAATAGCAAGATTTGGGCTAATGCTGATTTCACATTGGCAGAATCTCATCCTGCGGAGTTTGCTGGCTTCGAGGTTATGGCTCCTGCATATGGCCAAAATAACGGCGTAAGTCCAAAGGGCAAAATCATAGCAAAAGGCGATGGTAAGATTTACCTCCTCTGTTATAACTCTGGAACTCTCCGCAAGGAGGGCTGGAAAGCTATGCCGGAATGTTACACCTATGTTAGAGCTAATAAAATGATCTATCCACTCCTTATCTTCGAGCGTAGTGTTAAGGCCGGCGAGGTTGTTAATATCCCAGAGCTCAAAACCAGATGGGGCGGTCCGGTTGTTCTTGCAAAGACAATCGAGTAACAACTGTTTCATTACAGAAAAAGGGTTGCCGGCAAAATATGTCGGCAACTTTTTTTTGCACAATCATAGGAGCAAAGAAATTTTTCTAAATTGCTGACACCTCGATACAATTATTTCAAATAAAATATTATCTTTGTGATGTAAAAACACAAAACAACAAATCTTTTAAATTAAAATTTTATGAAAAACTTCAAATTTATCTTGATTGCGATTGTTGCGATGTTGTTCTCGACGGCAACCGTAGAGGCACAAGAGAGTACCACATTGAAGCTCCCTTCAGTCGTAGGTAGCAACATGGTGCTTCAGCACTCAACCACTGTAAATATTTGGGGTTGGGCAAAGCCAAATGGCAAGGTTAAGGTTGTTCCAAGCTGGCTCAACAACAAGAAGGGCATTACCGTAAAGGCTGACAGCGAAGGCTTCTGGATCACCCAGGTACAGACTCTCGCAGCAGGCTTTGATGCTCACACAATCACCATCAAGGCAGGCAAGGATACCGAGGTATTGGAGAACATCCTCTTCGGTGAGGTTTGGCTCTGCGCAGGTCAGTCGAATATGGAGTGGCCGGTACGCAAGACCCCTGATATGCGTAGTGAGTTGGAGGCAGACACAAACAACAACATTCGTCTCTATAGCACAGGCCGTATTGCATCTGCAACCCCTCAGAACGAGGTTCCAAAGCAGAAGGGCCACAAAACCAAGTGGAGCGTTTGCGATGCTAATTCGTTGAAGAGCTTCTCGGCTGTAGGATATGGCTTCGGTAAGGATTTGCAGGAGGCTCTCAATGTACCTATCGGCCTTATCGATGCATCTTATGGCGGTACTCCTGTTGAGGGTTGGTTGAGCGCCGATGCTCTTCTCAAGGATGCAAAGCTCGCTGCACTTGCAAAGAAATCGAAGAACAGAAAGTGGGGTAAGAAGATTTCGCACCTCCACAATGCAAACATCTACCCTATCCGCCACACCACCATCGCAGGTGTTATCTGGTATCAGGGTTGCTCGAATGTAAACTACTATAACACATACCGCAGATTGCTCAACGGCCTTATCAAGTCGTGGAGAGAGGAGTTCCGCAATCCTAATATGCCGTTCTACATCGTAGAGATTGCTCCTCACACCTATCTCGGTACACGAGGTGCTCATCTCCGCGAGGCTCAGGCTCGTGTTGCTGCTAGCAACTCAAACTGCGAGTTGGTTGTAACCAACGACCAGAACCACATTCCTGGCGATATCCACCCTCCAAAGAAGTGGGATGTTGCTCACCGCTTGGCACAGTGTGCTCTCGGTGCTCACTACAATAAGTCGGACAAGGAGTTCCGTTCGCCTGCATACAAGTCGATGACCATTGAGGGCAACACTATCCGCGTTGAGTTCGACAATGTTCCTACAACACTCGTACAGAAGGGCGAGGGCCGCATCAACGGCTTCCAACTCGGTGTTAATGACGCTGAGAATCCAAAGAAGTTGATCTTCTCGGTGGCAGAGGCTAAGATCGAGGGTAAGACAGTGGTCGTATCGGCTGAGGGTGTAGAGAATCCTGTGTCTGTTCGTTACTGCTTCAACGAGGATATGGGTAATGTATTCTCGGCTGAAGGTCTTCCACTCAGAGCATTCCGTAGCGACAAGAACGAGTCACCAAGTGCTCGTCCATATGTCGAGAAGCCATCTGAGATTGCTGTTGAGGTTAAGGGTGAGGGTTTCACTCGTAATGTCTACACAAAGGGGTCTGTAATTTGGCCTGAGAATCCTTATACATTCATCGGAGAGCTTCCTTCGGCATTCGACGGTTTCGAGATGATGGTTCCAACCCCTGTCGAGAAGGGTCAGACAAGCACCGGTGGCCAGATCGTGGCTAAGGGAGATGGTAAGGTTTATATCCTCCAATACAACAATGGTGTTCTCCGCAAGCACGGCTGGAATACCCTTACACAGACCTACTCTCATATCGGTGTAAACGGCAAGAGAACCGCAATATTCTACATCTACGAACGCGAGGTTAAGGCCGGCGAAGTAGTTGAGATTCCACAGATTAAGAACAAGTGGGGTGTAATCGTTCTCGCAAAGACAATCGAGTAACGAATTTGTCCTATCGGATTAATACACAAGTTGCCGACCCGAAAAGTCGGCAACTTTTTTATATAAACATAGGTGCAAATGTTCGCAGTTTTCAAAATTCTTACTATATTTGTGGGTAGAAAAGATAATTTTAAGATATGAAATACAAAAGAATACTTCTCAAATTGAGTGGCGAATCGTTGCAGGGCGAGCAGAAATATGGCATCTCGATGGAGCAGGCGCGTGTCTATGCTCAACAGATCAAGGAGGCTCAAGAGCTCGGCACCGAAATCGGCATCGTAATCGGCGGCGGCAACATCTTCCGCGGTTTGCAGGGTGCAAAGAAGGGTTTCGACCGCGTGAAGGGCGACCAAATGGGTATGTTGGCCACAATCATCAACTCGTTGGCTTTGCAGGCTGTGTTGGTTGACGAGGGCGTGAAGTGCAAGGTCTTGACATCTATCCGCATGGAGCCTATCGGCGAGTACTACTCGAAGGATAAGGCGCTCGAATATTTGAGCCAGGGATATGTCGTAATTATCGGTGGTGGAACATCGAACCCTTACTTCTCGACCGACTCGGCTTCGGCATTGCGCGGTATCGAGATCGAGGCTGACGGCTTCTTCAAGGGCACTCGCGTAGATGGCGTCTACACCGCAGACCCCGAGAAGGACCCTACCGCAACAAAGTTCGACGAGATTTCGTTCGACGAGATTTATGCACGAAATTTGAAGATTATGGATATGACAGCCTTCACCCTCTGCAAGGAGAACGGATTGAATATCATCGTTTTCGATATGGATACTCCGGGCAACCTGATGAAGGTATTGAAGGGCGAGAATATCGGAACATTAGTACACAAATAAGCGTTTAGAACTATGAAAAGAAGACATCAGAAGAAGAGTACTTTGAGTATGGTTGTAATGGCTATCCTTGCAATCGTTCTCTGTGCCGCACTATTGTTTGGCAATTCATTTACCGCCAAGGCTCAAAATAACCGCCCTACACCCGAGCAGGCTACACTCGTAAAAGAGGGCCAGAAGGCTCCCGCTTTCGAGGTGGAGATGTTCGATGGCTCGACCGTAAAACTTGCCGACTTAAAGGGTAAGGTTGTATTGTTGAACTTCTGGGCTACCTGGTGCCCTCCATGCCGCGCCGAGTTGGCCCGCGTAGAGAAGGATATCATCGAGAAGTTCAAGGGTCAGGAGTTTGTCTTCCTCCCTGTTTCGCGTGGCGAGAAGAAGGAGACCGTAGCGGCATTCCGCGAGAAGATGGGATACTCGTTCCCTATGGGCCTCGACACTGACAGCCGTGTATATAAGGAGTATGCAGAGACCTATATCCCGCGCAACTTCCTTATCGACAAGAACGGCAAGGTCGTAAAGGCAAGCGTAGGCTACAGCGAGGAGGAGTTCGCCGAGCTCGTAAAGTTGATTGAGAAACAATTAAAATAAAAGCAGTAAATATGGATACTAAAACAATTCTTAATGACGCAACCGCACGCATGCAGAAGGCGGTAGATTTCTTGGAGGAATCTTTGGCAAGTATTCGTGCAGGCAAGGCATCGGTAAATGTCTTGAATGGTGTATTTGTGGAGTACTACGGTTCGCAGACCCCTGTTTCGGGCGTAGCAAGTGTTACCGTACCTGATGCAAAGACCATTCTCATTCAGCCTTGGGACAAGAATATGATTCGCCCTATCGAGAAGGCAATTATCGACTCGAATATCGGCCTTACTCCATCGAACAACGGCGAGAGCATTCGTCTTTCGATGCCACCGCTCACCGAGGAGCGCCGTAAGGAGCTTGTAAAGCAGTCGAAGGCTGAGGCCGAGAACGCTCGCGTTTCGTTGCGTAATGCTCGTCGCGATGCTGTCGAGGCATTCAAGAAGGCCGTTAAAGAGGGTATGCCTGAGGATGAAGGCAAGGACGGCGAGGCACAGGCACAGAAGCTTGTTGACAAGTTCAATAAGGCCGTAGACACCGCTTTCGAGAAGAAGGAGAAGGAGATTATGACCGTATAAACGGATTGTTAGAAACAATTCAAGGGCGTGTCCGTAATGGAACACGCCCTTTTTTATTATAACCTCGTTAAGAGTTGTAACAAACGGGAATTGATGTACCCCCCTATTAGAGTGCTTTAATTTTAGCGGTAAATCCCTCGTACTTAAACAACAAAGGCTCACATCGCAGATAGATCTCGCGTGCGAGAGCCTGCTGTGTAGGACGCTCCGAAGAGATATCTTTCAGGTACTTCTCGTCTGCCGCGTGTTCCACAGCGCAAAGTTCCTCGCACAGATGGCGATGACGGCGCAATGAGGCGAGCTTCTCGCTCGACACATCACCCGTGCGGGCATAATCTGCCAACGCCTCGACAAGTGGTCGGAAGGCGCTCTTATCGCCCAAATCCGGAACAATCTCATCAAGGCACTCCCACTCCTCCAATGCAATGTAGCACAACGCCAACTGCGGCGTAGCTTCGATATGATCCTCGCTATCGCACTCCAACAACATCTCGAGTTGTGCAGCCGCAAGTTCCACATCACTGGTCAGGAAATTATCCACCGCCGAGCCATAGACAATCTCTATCGCTGCTCGCGTATTTTGGTGCGAGAAGTCGAGTTCAACGACCTCTTCAGGCAATAGGTCGACAATCTGCTGAAAGGCCTTGTAACGCGTATTGCACGCACCCTCGAAGTCACCATCAGACTCCAACTTGTAGGCCTTTTCGAGAAGCGACGAGAAGTCTCCACCAAGAATTATATAATTCTGATTTTCAGTCGGTTTCAGAGTTAGTTTTCCCATATATTTCATCTATTTTTTATTGCAACACCTTACGGCTGCGCACCATTTTCAGCACGACTATTGCCGTCAAAACCACGGTTGCCACACCACCCCAAACATAGGCCATAGGAGCTGTTCCCATACCCACAAACTGCTTCGACACAAAGACAAACGAAGAGCAGATATAGGTCATAAATATAGCCGGGATAAGTGCCACCCAATAGTTACGATTCTCCTTGTGGAGATAGACCACGATGCACCACAAAACCACCGATGCCAAGGCCTGATTTGTCCAGGCGAAGTAGCGCCAAACGACATCGAAATTCACGAATGTAAGGGCTATACCTGCAGCAAAGAGTGGTACGCAAATAACGAGTCGCTTCCACTTTGTGCGCTGCTCGATATGGAACACATCGGCAATAATCAATCGCGCCGAACGGAATGCCGTATCACCCGATGTTATAGGTGCTGCCACAACGCCCAAAATCGCAAGAATACCTCCCACAACGCCGAGTGTAGTGTTCGAAATTTCATTTACTGCCCACGCAGGAGTGTGCCCCGCCAGAGCCGTTGCAACACCACCCTCCTCGTAGAAGAATGCCATAGCTATAGCTGCCCAAATCAGCGCAATAACCGACTCGGAGATCATCGAGCCATAGAATACAAAGCGGCACTCGCGCTCATTGTTTACACAGCGAGCCATCAGTGGCGACTGCGTAGCGTGAAAGCCCGAAATTGCACCACAGGCAATTGTGATAAAGAGCGTAGGCACCAATGGTAAATTAGCCTTGTTTATGTGGAGATTCTCGAGTGTCATACTCGGAATTGTATAGTCACCGAAAATCAACACACCCAACAAACCGAGAGCCATAGCCACCAATGCCATGCCAAAAAGAGGATAGATCTTACCGATAAGCTTATCGACAGGCAATAGGGTTGCGATAAAGTAGTAGGCAATGATTATTCCCAGCCACCAATTCTTGGATATAAGTTCGAACTTTGCCGATAGGATATCCGCAGGGCTCACAACAAAGACCACGCCCACCAATAAGAGGAGTACAACCGAGAAGACACGCATAAAGGCTCCGGCACCCTTGCCGAGGTAGCGAGCGACAATCTCGGTGATGCTCAAGCCGTCGTTACGCACCAAAATAACGCCCGAAAGATAGTCGTGCATAGCTCCCATAAATATACCACCAAAGGTGATCCAGAGGAATGCCACCGGACCATAGCAAGCACCGAGAATTGCACCGAAAATCGGGCCTGTACCAGCAATATTGAGCAGTTGTATAAGGAATGTGCGCCAACGAGGCATCGGCACATAATCCACGCCATCGTAGAGTTTAGAGCTTGGCACTTGCGCCTCAGAGTCTATTTCACACACCTTTTCAAGGTACTTTCCATAGGTGAAATATGCCGCAACAAGCAATACCAAACAACAGATAAAAGTATTC
Organism: Alistipes sp.; assembly: GCA_017560455.1. Classification (GTDB taxonomy): domain Bacteria; phylum Bacteroidota; class Bacteroidia; order Bacteroidales; family Rikenellaceae; genus Alistipes. The sequence continues at coordinate 8,670 of JAFZEY010000014.1, forward strand.
ATACGAAGCTAATTTTGGGTTTAGTTATGCGAAGATACAAAAAATAACAAGTAGAAACCTAAAAATGGCCGAAAAGTTGAACAAGTAGAGAATTTTTTACGATATTTGCATAAAGAAATAGCAAGCTCATTGCCGATTTAGCTCAGCGGTAGAGCACTTCACTCGTAATGAAGGGGTCTCGGGTTCAAATCCCGAAATCGGCTCATAAAGCACCTGCAAGTTGAGTTGTAGGTATTATTTTTTCAATTCGCAAAATTATTTTGTGGAAAACGATATAAAATTTTGCAGATTGGATAAAAGTTTGTATATTTGCAGACCGAAAGGGGAGAAATTGGTCTGATGGCCGAGTGGCTAGGCAGAGGTCTGCAAAACCTCGTACAGCGGTTCGAATCCGCTTCAGACCTCAAAAAGATGCGTTACAATATACTGTAACGCATCTTTTTATTTTTTACGCCATTCTTTGTGATGTGCTTGGTTGGGCTATTGATGCGGCAACCGGTGCTATTACTAAACCAGCAAACAATTACTACCAGATTGAGATGAAGAAATAGAACGATAGTATTATATAA
>JAFZEY010000089.1 GCA_017560455.1 Alistipes sp.
CGCACGAATAACCTCTTCAAAAGTAGAGGTAGTATAAGGATGCGACAATTGAATATCCTTAACCTTCTCCTTCACGGCCTTGCCCAAGTTCTTATCGTAGCGCAACTCATAGAAGGTGGCATCGGAAGTCGAATTTGTAAAGGTAGCCAAGATACGAGCTTCGCCCTGGATATCGGCACTCAGGGCTTTGAGCATATTCGACATATTGTCGAGATAGTACGAACTCAACGATGTACCCACAAAGTGTATCATCACGGTCTGCGAAGCAAGGGCCTTGCGCTGATATACCTCGATAGAGATTTTGCTATCGGGAGCATCTGCAAGCGAAACCTCAACATCGCCGAGATAGAGTTCGTTAGAACTGTTATTATCGGCAAGGGCGCGAACAACATAGGTATTATCCTTATCGGCCGTTACCGTAAACTTATCCCCATTGCACTTTGCCACAAGGTTATACTTCGAGTTGATGACAAAGATATTCTCGCCGCCACAATGGCCCGGCAGAAGGACTATGCTGCGGTCGAATGATAGTGCTGCATTCTGATACACCTTCACGGCGAGTCGCTGCTGCTTAACGCCATTTACCTTAAAACCAATCTCTCCCAGAAGCGTCTTGCTCGCAGTGATATTGCTATTGAGCGAAATGACCTTCACATCGCATCGCGTATATTTGCTCGATTTGTCTACATGAAAGATCTCAGCGGATAGTTTATCTCCATCCACCGTCAATTCAATATCCTCGACATCGAGTTTTGTCTTGAATGTAAATGTAGTCGCAGCACCATCGGTGGCCTCAATATTGACCTCTCTGTTTTCGACAATAACCTGAGGAAGCTGATATGCCGAGATACCGACAAAGCGAGTCGAAAGCATCTTAAAATTAAGTTCGCTCAATCGTATCGTATCACCGGTATTGTTAGTACGCAAAGGCGTAGCCGTTATGGTTACACTCTCGTTTGCTGGTGTCATCGTTCCACTCGAAGGAACGCACGAAAAGCCCTTATAATCGACTATCTTCCAATCATGCTTTGCCATCAGCGAAAAGACGGAGCTGCTACCCTCGGTGCCATCAAGCAGTAACTGTCGATTGGGGATACCGTTAATGGTCAAATCCTCGGCTTTGGCACTTTGGCCAAAATTACCATTAAGGCACCCACAAAAGAGCAGGGCTATCGCGGATACAACTATCTGAAAATATATTTTTCTCATTTCTGACTATATTATCTCTATTTATACTCTCGCGGTTTGAGATTGTTAAATTGCCAAGTTCTCTCGCGCTTGAATGTGTAGTTCTCAGGCTTATTCCAATATACTCGACTATAGTCGAAATAGTAGCCCTTAACCCTATTTTGCGGAGCAGCAAACGGCACAAACTCAACCGTACGACTCATAATCTGACCCTTGCGGTATCCTATATTCTTCGATGCGATATAGTCAGTCCCGTGCGAGAACATTATTATATGCATCGGACTCTTCTCCTTCAAACCGTCACCCGACTGCTCAATAGTCTTCAAGATACCTCGCAGATGCTCCGAGTAGGCCAATTCACGCACCTTATCTCCCGAGGCACCATAGGCATAGACCAAGATATTTATGAGTGTTGGAGAGAATGGATCTTGCTCCATAGCAGCAATACCTGCAGCAATCAACTCGTCAATATCGTGCACCGAAGGTGTATCAATCGATATACGCGCCATAATCTCCTGCACGCGAGTCATCGAAGGATTCGCATCAAGCGGCTTATATGATGGCTGAAAGGCGTATCCGTAGTAGAGATGGTGATACTCCTCCTCTGACATCGGCTTACCCTCCTTGTAGCGCAACATCAGATTCGGATAGTAGAATGGCGAATTAACATCGTTTATAGCGGCGAAGATGCGATCGTTGTCAGGTGTAGCAGCAAATGCCGACACCGCAACAAATAGTGATAATAGTATTGCAACAGCTCTATTCATATCTCCTCTTTTCGACCTATAACGCCCGACACCCTACTTTTCGTACTCTGCTATCAATGTTTTCATCTTCTCGCGCAATGCACCACTGCCCGCAACAAGTGGTAGGCGTACAGTATCGGTGCAGATACCCTTGAGCGCCATTGCAGTCTTAACGCCGACAGGATTACCCTCCTCGAAGAGGGCCGAGATGATATTTTCGAGCTTTTCCAAACGAGATGCAGCCTCCTCGGTATTTCCGCTGAGTGCAAGATGAATTATATCGGCCATAGCAGCAGGATAGAGATTTGCCAAAACGGAGATTGCACCACAGCCACCTCGCTTTATAACCTCTACATTCAAGCCGTCATCGCCCGACACTACGAGAAAATCATCCTCGACAAGGGCCTTTATGCGCTCCACCTGCTCCAAGTTGCCCGATGCCTCCTTTATGCCTATGATATTATCGAAGTCGGCAGCCAGACGAGCTACAGTTTCAGGTGCCATATTTACACCTGTTCTACCGGGAATATTATAGAGCATAATAGGGAGTGGCGAAGCCTCGGCTATCGCCTTGAAGTGCTGATACAAGCCCTCTTGGGTAGGTTTGTTGTAGTATGGATTGACGCTCAAAACAGCATTATAACCACTCAAATCCCACTTGCGAAGAGTAGTAACAACATCCTTAGTGCAGTTTCCACCCACACCCAGCATCAGAGGTACTCGTCCTGCCACACGATCGCGAACAAAACGAATAAGAGCCTTACGCTCATCTGCCGACAGAGTTGGAGTTTCGCCCGTAGTACCGAGCACGAGGATATAATCCACGCCCCCGTTAATGAGGGAATCTACCACCTTCGCTACGGCAGCAAAGTCAATCGCTCCATTCTCCATAAATGGCGTTACAAGTGCAACACCCAAGCCCTTGAAAACATCTCTATTCATCATAATCTCTTTGTATCGCTAAAACAGGCTACCCTGTACAACTGTATCTTCCTTTTTCTCCTCCGTATTTGCAACGACAATCTTCGCATCTTTATTATCCTTCTCGCCACCAATAAGCGCAATAAAATCGCTCTCCGAAAGAATCTTAACACCGAGTTTCTCAGCCTTCTGCAACTTGGCCGGGCCCATATTCTCGCCCGCAACGATAAAATCGGTATTGGCCGATACGCCCGACTGATTCTTTCCTCCGTGCAACTCGATTAACTCCTTCAACTCATCGCGAGTATGATCGATAAACTTACCCGAGATAACCACATTCTTGCCCTCCAGACAGTTCGAGTGCAACACCTTCGCCTCCTCCTCAAACTGCAAACCTGCAGCACGGAGTCGCTCGATGATTGCAACATTCTTCTCGTCGGCAAAGTATTCGATAATTGCATCGGCAATCTTATCGCCTACCTCCTCGGCCTCGAGCAACTGCTCCTTCGTTGCCGACATCACGGCCTCGAGCGTTTTGAAGTGCGCAGCCAGATATTTTGCCGTTGTTTCGCCCACAAAGCGGATACCCAAGCCGAACAATACTCGCGCAAAAGGGACACTCTTCGAGTTATTGACACTGCGTATTATATTGTCGGCCGACTTCTCGCCAAGACGCGGAAGTACCGCTAAATCCACCGCCTTCAAGTCGTAGATATCGGCGATATTATTCAACAGACCGCTCTCGTGAAGCAACTCCACTGTTTCGCTACCCAAGCCGTCGATATCGAGCGCCTTGCGACGAATAAAATGAACTATGCGACCAAGTATCTGAGGTCGGCAACCGCCCTGATTAGGGCAATAGTGCTTTGCCTCACCCTCATAGCGTACAAGTTCTGCTCCGCACTCGGGACACTCGGTAATATACTCGAAAGGTTTGCTGTCGGCCTTGCGTTCCGAAAGTTCCACCTCTGTAATCTTCGGAATAATCTCTCCTCCCTTCTCCACATAGACCATATCACCCAAACGGATATCGAGCAACTCGATCTGCTCGGCATTGTGGAGTGTGGCACGCTTAACCACCGTGCCCGCCAACAATACGGGTTCGAGGTTTGCCACAGGAGTTATAGCACCCGTTCTGCCGACCTGAAAATCGACACTTACAAGGCGTGTCAAGGCTTGCTCTGCCTTGAACTTATATGCCACAGCCCAACGCGGCGACTTGCTCGTAAAGCCCAAGCGACGGCGTTTTGCAAAGTCGTTCACCTTGACAACTATTCCGTCGGTCGGATATGGCAACTCCTTGCGTGCGGTATCCCAATACTCGATGAATGCCTTTACCTCATCGGCCGAACGACATATACGGGCGTGTTTCGACACCTTAAAGCCCCAGCTTCGAGCCGACTCCAACGCCTCCCAATGGGTTGAGAACGGTAGCTCACGCGACGCAATCTGGTAGAGAGTACAATCCAAACCTCGCTTTGCCACGATTGCCGACTGCTGCTGTTTGAGTGTTCCTGCCGCAGCATTTCGAGGATTTGCAAAGAGTTGTTCGCCCGCCGCCTCGCGCTCGGCATTCAAGCGGTCGAACGATGCATAAGGCATAAATATCTCGCCCCTAATCTCGAACTCGGTAGGATAGTCGCCCGTAAGAGTCAGCGGTATCGAGCCGATGGTACGAACATTTGCCGTAACATCATCGCCACTCTCGCCGTCTCCTCGCGTAACGGCACGCACAAGACGACCCTCTTCGTAGGTAAGCGATATCGCCGTGCCGTCGAACTTCAGCTCGCAGACAAACTCCGTTTCGCCCTCCTCCTTCTCGATGCGGTTGATAAAGTCATTCAACTCCTCCAACGAGTAGGTATTCGAGAGCGAGAGCATAGGATAGCGGTGGCGGACATTCTGAAACTCGGAGGTCTTGTCGCTACCCACACGCATAGTTGGCGAGTTCTCGTCGGCGAACTCGGGATGAGCCTGTTCTAACTCGATAAGACGATGCATCATCTTATCGAACTCGAAGTCCGATATCTCGGGCGCATTTTCCACATAGTATTTACGATTGTGGTGGTGCAACGCCTCTCGCAAAGCAGCTATTTCATCGTATATCGATAAAGTCATACCTACACTTATATATTATTTGCGTAAAGGTACGGAGAATTTTTGAATTGTTGAAAAAAAAGATTGAGAAAATTTGCCACACTCATTTCCTTACCATATATTTGCGCCGAAATTAATACAAAACCAAACAGAAATAAGATATATGGCACCAAGCGCAAAAAAACGATTAGTTGTCAGCTTTAACAATTTGCCCATCGAGTTGCAGGAGGCTATAAAGGCGGCGTATCCACTCGGCTACACCGACTATATGATGCGTATCGACAAACCTAATGGCGACTTTTTCTTCGCCGTTCCATTCGAGACCGAGGAGATCAGCTATCTCGTAAAAATCGATGTTAAGATCGACGATCTCTCGAACGAAGACGATGATAAGGATTACTACGATGAAGACTTGAAGGGAGCCGACGAATTGGCCAATGACGACTCGGATGACGAGCCTGCTGACGACAATTCGGATTTCGACATCTAACAATCTGAGAGTGAGGAAAATTCCTCGCTCTTTTTCTTTGAATATCAGGCATATTTTTCAAGCCGTTTCAGGGCTTTTAAAAGAGTGCTGTTTATCGATACTTTTTCGCAAAAACAAGGAGATTGACGCACCACGGCCAATCTCCTTGTTTTTTACCCACCCAACCTCTTCATCGCAACAAAATATTTTTTTTGAAAAGTTCATAACTTTTTTATACCTTTGTCCGTATTTTACACATACGACGATTGAAAATATTTATTTAATAAAATAAAAAACAGAAAAAAATCATGGTAAAACCTACACTTTTAGTACTTGCCGCAGGTATGGGTTCGCGCTACGGTTCATTGAAGCAGATGGACGGAGTAGGTCCTAACGGAGAGGCTATCATCGACTACTCGATTTACGATGCCATCCGCGCCGGATTTGGCAAAGTGGTATTCGTTATACGCCACTCATTCGAGAAGGAGTTTAAGGAGATGTTCTCACCTGAGCGTTTTGGTGGCCGCATCGAGGTCGACTTCGTATTCCAGGAGCTCGACTATCTGCCCGAGGGGTTTTCGGTACCCGAGAGACGCGAGAAACCTTGGGGTACAAACCACGCCGTTATGATGGGTGCAAAGGCTGTAAACGAGCCATTTGCCGTTATCAACGCTGACGACTTCTACGGAACAGATGCATATCGCGTTATGGGCGACTACCTCGCACAGCTCGACGGTGCGGAGGGCAAATATGCGATGGTTGGCTACGAGGTAAATAAGACATTATCGGAGAATGGTACCGTATCACGCGGTGTATGCACCGTTGATGAGAACCGTTTCCTTACTTCGATGGTTGAGCGTACAAAAATTGAGCGCAATGCTGAGGGCGTTATCGTATTCCACGACTTGGGCGACGATGTAGCA
>JAFZEY010000090.1 GCA_017560455.1 Alistipes sp.
TCGCGCTCACTGATAGCTACTCGCTGCTTTGCAAGTTCGCTCTCATACTCCTCCTTGCAGAGTAGTTTCACATTCTCTACCTTCTCGGCAAAGCGTGCGCTAATCTCTTCAAGGCGACGAGTGAGCTCTGATTCAAACTCGGCGTCTCGGATTTGCTTTACGATAGATGCATAGTTGTTCTCGTCAATTGTGAATGCGGTGTGGCACTGTGGGCAGATTACTTCCTTCATATCTATATTGTTTATTTGTTAAAACCTCAATTTATCGTTGTTTGCTTATCTGTAGGGTAGTTATTTACTTTGCCTGTTCCAGGTTGTGCAGGATGATAGCTACATCCTGCCTGATTTCTGAAAGATATATAGCATAGGTTCCAATCTCATTGTCGCCAAATATCTTATCCTCTACCTGGTACTCAATTGAGCCAATGATTTCGCATAGTTCTCCATCGCAAGCATTAAAACCCGTATCAGGATTCTGGAGTTGCCATTGTAGTAGTAGCAGGTACTCATCATCAGATAATCTGACTCGAACAGACTCAATCACCGGTGGCTGGTTGAAGTTGTCTCCGAAAACAGCCACCTTAACCTCGTAAGTCTTGAACTCGAACTTATTGCCAGCAAATGTTTCGAATTCTACTATATGCTCCTTACCTGAAAAGTGATCGAAGGCAAGCTTTGAACATAAGAACTTATCCATACCATGAACTTAAATAAAGTAACCAACTGTACCGTGCATATTAGCAAACTTCTCCGGATGCTGTTCGCGTATCTTCTGCGCATCTTCTCTTGCCTCATCCATTGTTATGGTATAAGGGTCGCAGACCTCGTAGATATCATCGTAGCAGAAATTCTGGTCGACTCCTCGTGTTACTATGTCGTATAGGTTCTTGTCCGCATATCTTAGACTGTTTATAGTCAAGTCCTTGTTCTCCAGGTGAAGAGCAACTAATCGTGCGTAGGTCTCATCCAGGAGATTGATTTTCACCTTACCCGTTACCAGGCCCTTCGGTGTCACTTGGTGATATGTAAAGCTATACATATAGTATTCGGTGTCAAGGTCAAAGCCTATCGTCTCCGAACCATAAATCATATCGTGCAAGGTATCCTCATCAAACACCTCGTCAAGGTGGTTGTAGAACTCCTCCTTGCCATACTTCTCTCGCAGAGCCAGAAGCTGTGCCATTTCCTCCTTAGAGAATGATTGCAGATTGCACCAGCCATCTGCCGGACAGCAGTCTGAAATGCTACGAATCTCATAGTGAGGTGTACGCTCCTTAGTTGCCAAATAGTTCTGTGCCAAGGTGATGAATGCAGGATTGATTGTAGTCATAATGTTATAAGTATTAAATGTTAATATTTGCTTTCTCAGATTTACTGGTGCAAAAGTATGTATGGTTTACGAATACTATGTTCGCAATAGGATAAAATTTTATCTTCGTTATTTTGGCGACTGGTTGCGAACATTGATTGCGCAATCTTTTATTTGCTTTGCACCATGGTTCATAAGATTAAAGTAATATGGTGGTGTTAATCTATTCTCTTGTTTTGTGACTGCAAAGGTTTTAAAACATTACGCACACTATGTTCGCATAATGTTTGGTCGATAGGAAAAATATGACTAACTTCGTTGCGAACATAGAGTGCGTACTCGTAATCTATCTTTGCACAGCAAACAGTAGAACAAACACTAAAACTTATATAATATGGTAAAGAAGAACGCTATTATGCGATACAAGATCTTGGACAGTTTGTTGTCCAACAGAAATCGCTATTACTCAATCTCGGAACTTTTAGAAAAGGTTAACGAGGCTTTAGAACTTGACGGTATGGAACCGGTATCTCGCCGCTGTATCGAGAAAGATCTTAACACCCTGGAGTGCGCTCCATACGAAGCAGCAATAGAGCGCGTATGGTATCACGGCAAAAAATGTATTCGATATGCAGAAGAGGGCTTTTCTATCTTCACAAAGAAGCTCACCGAAGAGGAGGAGAACCTACTCTCCGAGGTACTTAACACGATCGGCCAGTTTGATGGCCTGGACACTTTCGAGTGGCTGGATAGCTTAAAGAAACGATTGGATATCAAAGAACACAGGCGAATCATTCAGTTTGATAGTAATCCCTATTTTGAGGGTAGAAATCTCATCGGTTCGCTGTTTACTGCCATCTCAAACAAGCAGGTACTAGCATTGAAATATCACACCTTCAAGGATCCCCAGGTGAAAGAGGTCGTAGTATATCCTTACTTATTAAAGGAGTACAACAACCGTTGGTTCTTAATTGTAGGTGTTGAGGATGGAACTATTCTCAATTTTGCGCTGGACCGCATCGATGATTTTAAGCCAATGCCTCATATTGACTACATTGAGCCAGATGAGGATCTTGAAAGTCGCTTCGATGACATTGTAGGCGTCACCCTGTTTAAGAATAAACCAACAGAAGACATTCTTTTATGGGTCAATGAAGAGGGATACCAGTATGTCAAAACCAAACCTCTGCATGGCTCACAGCGCGATGTCAAAGGCGAGGAGGACAAAACGATGCGTGAGAAGTATCCTGCATTACAGGGAGGTCGTTTTTTCCGGTTGCAGTGCATCTTGAATTACGAGCTTGAACAGTTACTAATGTCAAAGATGAACCAGCTTGTAGTGCTAGAACCTGCTACTTTGAAAGATAGCTTAATAAACCGCATAAAGAAGATGGACTTGCTTTATAGCAGCATCTAACTCTCAAAAACTTTTTACTTCATACACACATGAAAACGCGTACTACCATATTTGACACTCGCATATCAGCCATTGCCGACATCCTCAATGCTGCCGTGAATACAGATGCAGAACATCAGATTCCAGAGAGATATATCGGTTACTTCTGCGAGCTGGTTGTAAACTCGATGTGGCGAAGTGTTAGTAATGCGATTGCTGGTATGGAGTTATATGGCGATGTTGTAGGCTTCATCTTCAATATGGGTGGTCACATCGATACTATGCATGATATAGATAAGGTTCGATGGCACGGCTTCAGTGACAAGCAGGCAGACGAATTAGATCGGTGTTACGCCAAAGTCGTTCAGATATTTCGAGAGATCGCTCTCGATATTATTGAGATGCATCTGAGGTGTATGGTTCCTTATGATATAGAGTTGGCGGTTAAGTATATGGAGGAAAAACCGAAGCCTCTTGGAACATTCCGCAATATGGAGCATATAGCTTGGGAATGTCGCGATGGGAAGCTGACAGCAGAGGAAATTTACGATATTTTCTTGAGTCAGGCAAGAAAGTTAATGCATTATAAAGAAAAGGAGGAGTAGATTATGGCGAGAATTTCAAAAAGAAGAGTAGCAATGAGAAACGATGTTATGGATGACATGGATTGGATACCAGTAGAGATTGATAATGACGAGCAGCTTACTCTACTCAGTGCTGTATGCCAGGTCGTTGAAGTTGTAAAAAACTCACACAACGACCCACGCATCTATGAAGCCGCAGCTCGCCCTATTGCTTATATCAAGGATTTGCTATGCTTGACAGAAAAGCAGGTTGTTGCATATGCTATCGTGATGGATATGTATTACGACAATCAAATATCAACTTTCGATATTGCTCGTTATCTTGATGTAACACCTCTTAAGGCGATGACATTTCGTGCAGACCTCGAAGAACTTTGTCGCCGAAACTATTTGGTTGAAAATTTCGATGAGGATGCTACAGACAAAAGTTATAGCGTAACAAAAGAGGCTATTGCTTCATTGCAGCAAGATTGCGCTATTTGCTATCGTAACTCAACCGTAGAGAGTGCAGAGGATTGGTTTAGTGCCCTCAATAAAATCGTCTCAGCTCGTTGTAATCGACGCATAGATTACGATACACTATGTATGCGCGTTGACGACCTTATAAAACAGAATGATAAACTCCCGATGATAAAAAGATGGAAGAGCAAAGAGGGTCGTCTTTCTACAGAAGAGAAGATGCTATTCTTTTGGGTATGCTGTATGGTAGTATGCTCAGGATACGAAACAATGGTTCCTGACAACTTCAGAAAGTTGTATGGCGACCTCGCTGTTTATCGCACTCAACGCAAGGCGCTGGCATTGGGTACAAACGGCCTTATTAAGAATGGTCTGCTTCGTATTGCAAGGTCAGGTGAGCAGAGGACAAAGGATAGTTACGAACTAACGCCCTGGGTAGTCAATGTTATGCTCGGCGAGCTGGAGTTGGAGACTGCAATCTCCTCAACTCAGGATATCATCGACCACACCTCGATTACAGCGAAGCAGTTGTACTACAACGAGAAGGAGAAGGTTGCTATCGACCAACTTGCAGCGTTGTTGCAACCTGATCGATTTGATGAGGTGCGTAACGAACTTGTCAATCAAGGCTTCCGAAAAGGTTTTGCCTGTCTGTTTCACGGAGCACCTGGTACGGGTAAGACCGAGACCGTGTTGCAGTTGGCGCGTGCTACGGGCAGAAACCTGATGCAGGTCAATATCTCCGATATCAAGAGTATGTGGGTTGGAGAGAGCGAGAAGAACATAAAGGCTATATTCACTCGTTACCGCCGACTTGTCGAGGAGTCAGAGGTTGCTCCGATACTGCTGTTCAATGAGGCGGATGCCATCATCGGCAAGCGTCTGGAGAATGTGCAACGCTCGGTCGACAAGATGGAGAACTCGATGCAGAACATCATCCTCGAGGAGATTGAGAAACTCGATGGTATCCTTATCGCTACCACCAACCTTACATGCAATATGGACCCTGCGTTTGAACGCCGATTCCTCTATAAAATAGAGTTTGAAAAGCCCACCGTACAGGTTAAGAGCGCTATCTGGCAAACAATGCTTGCGGGTTTATCTGATGAGGATGCTGCGGTATTGGCATCGAAGTACGACTTCAGTGGCGGTCAGATTGAGAACATCGCACGCAAGAGCGTTGTAAGCAAAATTATCACCGGGGAGGATTTTACGCTTAACTCGCTCATCGGACATTGCGATACCGAAGCAATGGACAAGTATGGTAGTAATCGAAGAAGAATAGGTTTTTAGAGTATGGAGAAGGTAAAATATTCAGGCGAATGCGAACTTAAAACACGCACTGCTTATCAGCAGGGATGCTTCTTCCCGACAATGCTGCGAATTCAAGAGGTGTGCTGTGAACGTAACACAGATGGTCACTATCCCGTTAGGTGCTTTACGCACTATGACTACTTCATTATGGATGACGAGCAATGTTTGAAATGGGAACTTGAGGAGAGATATGAAAGTCTTGGCGAGACCAACATACATTGCTTGTGCCACATTGTGCAGACTATTCCGATTGGTGTTAGTTCCAAGCCAATAAGGGAAAGAGTTTATAATTTCTGCAAGTTTATAAGCGATTATAGCGAGATTGAAGATGAGTCTATATCCAAAATCCAGAAACAATTTATCCCTGGTGAATTGGTATTTGTGCTAAAAGACGACAGCTTGACTATTGGTGTTGTCATTACCAATTCGGTTGATTCGATGTCGTATCCGATGTTAATGCTTGATGTGGATGGCGAATGCCACGAGGAACAAGTACCTATCTCACGAGTCCTTAAATATCGTGATATACTCGAGCATATTGATGTGGAGGCTGCCTACAAACTAAAGAAGCAACTATATAACCTCAATGATGCTCCTGCTGATACGAAAATACCGATATGGTTAGACTGGCGGTTCTTTGAAACCACCTGTAAAGCAGAGGAGTTTGGGATGATGGTATATACTGTACCAATTCCTTGCTCTCACGCTGCAAACATTCTTGGCAAGGGAGTCGAACTCTCCGAAGATGGTTGGCATTATCGCATTGCTGGAGATGAGAGCAAAGAAGAAAGAATGCTGTGGGGGTATAAGAATATTTTCACCTTTGACAATGTGCCGATTCACCGAGTTGAAAAGATTATTCAAAGCGGATTTCCTATAGGATTTAGTCGGCGTTTACCAAGACTTAAGAAGCTCATTACAATGGATGGCAAAGATAAGTCGATTGAGTATCACAGAAAATACATAAGAAGGTTTCTAATAGGATATGCCGATGGGATAAGGCAGATGAACCAAAACAATATTGATATCCTCGCTGAACAAATCTCTTGGATGGAGAAGCGATTTGCTAATGGAGAGTATCTACCAGAACAGAAGGGGGAGATGCAATGCACAATAGAGGATGGCAAGAGGGTTTTAGGGCAGCTAAAGGTTATCCAGTCATTTTCACCTTATGGTATATTGGAGATGGTAGATCCTCCTACAATGTTGAGTGTATATTGATTATAAGACGACTATGAACACGAATATAATATACGAACTTCGGGTGGTTTGCCGAAGTGGTGACGAGGAAAAATATCCGTTCACCGTATACACGCAGTCTCGATATCTATTCTCAACATTTGCCGATGCGGAAGCGGCTGTAAGGCGTTTGGTTCAGGAGAATAAGGCAAAAGAGTGGTTTAGGGTTTATAGGTACGAGATTTACACCTATGAGCTCGGAAAAGAGATACAGGAAGACTATAATGAACGAGATGCATTAGATGCAAAGATTTACCTTCCTGATGGTACTCGCTGGATAAGCAAAGGCGAAAAAGGAGTTGTGGAGGTAGGTAAAATTTACGAACATTTAACCCTGCTAGTTTCAGGGGGAAAGAGTGTTAGTTTGTGCATCGTGGAGAATGAGTCAACAGATGAATATAGATGTGAGCATATTATACTGCGTAGCGACTATAATCACAGCTGGAACTATTTGACCGATATGATGCCTTGCTCGCTGCCAGTTTCCGATGCGTATGCCGAGGCATTACGCTCCAAGGCTGAAAGATACTATGCACTCGAGCACGATGAGTTGACTCCAGTTCTTGGCGTTCCTTATCCTGTAGAATCAAAGTATGCCGAGGATATGAATGACTACCTTTTCATCCCGGCAGCTTTCTCAGGCTTTAAATATGATATGTTCTTTGACTGCAACGCTGCATATCGAAAGAATATGCACCCTATGTGGTTCTATGTAGCACATCCGGTTGAAAACAAAACAGTATTATTGCCTATTACTGTTTCATCGGATATTACGCTGATGTGGGAGGAGTATGAGCACTTAATGTATGATTTGCTCGTACCTGAAGGTTTGATTGAGTTCGTAATCTTTAACCTCCATGATATTATGTCTCTTGCAGATCATCAGTGCCATCCTGACTATTTTTTATGGAATATGGCAAGGATGGATACTGTTTTCGGTATTTGTGGTGAAGAGAAGGAACTTTAGTTTAACCCCTGAATATTCTATTATGAATAAGTTGAAACATATATTTTGCAACTTAAACTATCACTGGTGCAAACGCTTTTTTAAGCATAAAAGTGCAGAAGTAGAAGCATATAGCGGTCTTATTGGCCTCTCAAATAAGATATCCATACTGCTTGGTAGACGAGAAATATATTTTGATTTATCTATATTTTATGCCTTGTTGCACTTTGAATTTAGAATCGCATGGAAGACAGACCACGCCGGAGTTAGTCTATGGTTGGGACTTTTGGGCTTTGATGTTGGGTTATACTTCCACGACACAAGACATTGGGACTACGAAAACAGTAAATGGGAGGAGTAGAGATGGAAGATACTAAACTGCGGAACGATGGATACATACCATTAGAGATTGCAAAACAGCTGTCAATTGCACGAATTAGAGAAGTTATAGCAAAAGATAAAATGAATGACGTTATGCATACGAAACGAACAATTTCTTACGATGGTTATCTTGACGAAAAAAAAATGGGACAGTGTCTTGCGGAAATATTTCCCGATTACAAGTTTATCCACGATAACGCTGTTCCTGGTTCGGGGATAAGCAATCGTCCAGACTATAGA
>JAFZEY010000091.1 GCA_017560455.1 Alistipes sp.
AAGAGCAATCTGCGACTTTTTACCTCCGATAAAGATATCCTCCTGCTCCTCGTAGTCTAAGCCTGAACCAAAGTCATATTCATCAACGGTGGCGCCTTCCTTACCGCTTTCCAGATTATCAATCTTGGCAACGGTAGATGATATGAAGGTGAGAATACGGTCAAGCGAAAGTCGGAATGAGTTAACCGAACTTTCAAGTCGTTTGAGCAGGTTAATGCTCATCAACTTGCGGATACCCATCTCTCGACCCTTCATCGTCAAGTTCGAGTAGTCCTCTTCACTTGTGATGTTGGTGTATTTATACAACTTGCTCTTCTGAATAAAATCAGAAGGTGTATATATGGCAAGGTTCAACGCCATCAACTGTGAATAGATATCGTTGTATGTTATCGTCTTTTTAAGATCCGTGAGATGTGGTCTACGCGAGATTGGAGCAAGGCGAGTTGGGAACTTGCCGATGTCTGTAGTATCGTAATACTGCTCGATATGCTTTCGGCTACGGGCAATGGTTACGCTATCCAACACCTCAAAGAAATCAAAACTCAAGCGTTCAAGCAGTCGTTTTGTTGTTCGCTCTGCAGGCGGAAGTTTTGACCATAGGTTATACTCTGCCTGCGCCTGACGGAATATATCATCAATGCCTCGCTGTGTATTGAGAAGTCCATCAATATTGTCAGTATCACCTTCGTAAGCAAGGGCAATCTGATTTTTGAGGTCGTTGAAACGGTTGTTTACCGGTGTGGCCGACAGCATCAAAACCTTTGTCTTAACACCTTTGCGGATAACCTTATTGAGCAACTGCAAATAACGATTCTCGCGTGGGTTTTCATCGTTTTCGTCAGTTGTTACTTTACCACCGTTACGGAAGTTGTGAGACTCATCAATCACAACCAGATCATATGTACTCCAGTTGATATGCGAAAGGTCAATACCATTGGAGAAACCATTGTTACGAGATAGGTCTGTATGGTAAAGCACATCATAGCGAAGACGATCTCTAACAATTGGATTGTTGATATAATTGCTCTTATATGTAACCCAGTTGTCGTTAAGTTTCTTCGGACAAAGTACCAAGACCGATTTATTACGGTTCTCGTAATACTTGATTACGGATAGAGCCGTGAAGGTCTTACCCAAACCAACGCTATCTGCAAGAATGCAACCGTTATATTTTTCGAGTTTATTGATAATCGCAAGGCAGGCATCCTTCTGGAAGTTGTAGAGCTTATTCCAAATTACACTATCCTTGAATCCTGTTGCCTCATTAGGTAATACATCCTCTGAAATATCCTCCAAAAACTCATTGAAGATATTATAGAGAGTTACGAAATACAAAAAGTCCGGGGCATTCTCCTTATAAGCGTTGGTAATGTTATCCAGCACCTCCTCAGTAACTACCTGCATACGGGATGTATCATTCCATAGCTGATCAAAGAGTGTAAGGAAGTGTCGTGATATTGGAGCCTCGGTTTTCTGAATACAGGTGTATGCGTTATTACCTCTATCGCAACCCAAGTCCACGGTGGTGAAACCATTCACAGGCATATAGCTTGTCTGGTCGACATTGATAAAACCCATCATATTCTCGTTGGTGCGATTAGACTTGAAGCAAGCCTTCTTGCGAATCCATTCAGCACACTCCTTGGCAATAGCTCGCTGCGACAATTCATTGCGAAGTTTGATCTCGAACTCGGAGCCGTAAAGATTGCGTTCACGATTCAGACGAGGTATATAGAACTCTCGCTTTTGCTTGCTTGCCTTCTCGGTAACAAATGTGGGTGAAGTGAAGATAAAACGCAACTCCTCAATGTCTTTGAGTTGTGTTTTCAGTTCTTCAAAAGCATATATTGAAAAGCATGAGGCGGCGATGGCAATCCTACTGCCACGCTTAATCTCTACCTCGAAATCTGCCTTTAATGTCCTGTTAACATTATCAATAATTTGCATACACCCATCTACTGCTTTTATGTTATAGTTCTAAGAAAGAACACCTATTTAATATGCAAAGATAATATAAAAAGTCCAAATCGGGCCTGTTTCTCTCAGGTTATTTTGCTATACGCCAACTTTTAGTAATGTTATTAAAGCGATTAGTAGTCAAATAGTTATTAATTGCACCTTCTATTAGTCGTAGCATAGTTGCTGATGTTTACTTGCAATTTAAAAGATAAAAATAAACTATAATTGTTTAGATATTTTAGCTCTCATAATCTAAACTATTCACATTTTCAATTGATTAGCAACATTCGTACTCCTTTATTGGAACCTATATATTCCCAGTATATTACTTTACACAATGAGTCTTTTTTCAAACATTATGTAGTAGTATTTATATAAACTTTTACATTCTGATTCTTCTACTCTTTCAATAAAAAGATTAGAGTATGAAGCTATCGTTAAGACGCAAATT
>JAFZEY010000015.1 GCA_017560455.1 Alistipes sp.
GGTTGGAAGGTCAAGACCAATCAGGCCAACGGACAGATTATCTGTACCGATATGGCATACAAAGAGGCCAACTATCCGACCATTAGCAGCACCTCGAAATACTACAAGAATGCCGAGACGCTGATGAATGGCGAGCACACAGGTCCGATGTTGCGTGCATACTTCGAGTTCCTCTTTGGCAGCGAGGAGGAGCCACACCCATTGCAGATGGATGTTCACAGTATAAACAAGAGCTCAGGTAGCTACGAGGGCCGCTTTATTATGATGCCTATAAGTCAGAAGCGAAATCCGGATTACGACTACTTCCGCAATGGCGCTGAGTGGGGCTCTTTTAGCAATATGCCGCTACCTATATGGAGTGAATAGCAAACTTTTCACTATCTTTGCACCATGAAGTTGCAATATATATTCGATAAGGCGTTCGCCGATGAGCGAATTTCGCACGAGGAGGCTCTACGATTGTGGCACGAAGCACCCTTGTACCTTCTTGCCGAGCAGGCAGATACTCTTCGCGCCGAGAAGGTGCGCGACAGAGAGGTTGTGACCTGGCAGATAGACCGAAACATCAACACCACGAATGTATGCGTATCGGGGTGTCGTTTCTGCAACTTCCACTGCAAACCCCACCAGACCGACAAGCACTTCATAACGTCGATGGAGGAGTATATCCGTAAGACCGAGGAGATGTTCGCCCTCGGTGGCGACCAGCTCCTTTTACAGGGCGGTATGCATCCTGCGCTCGGCATCGAATACTACGAGGAGCTGTTTCGCGCCTTGAAAGAGCACTTCCCTACCCTGCGTCTGAATGCACTCGGTGCGCCCGAGGTGGCTCATATAGCAAAAATAAGCAAGATTACCACGCGCGAGGTATTGGTGCGACTGCGCACTGCGGGGTTATCATCTCTGCCCGGTGCCGGAGCCGAGATTTTGGTAGACCGAGTACGCAAGATTATATCGCCCGCAAAGCCGAGTGCCGAGGAGTGGTTGCGCGTGATGCACGAGGCGCACGAGATGAATATTCCGACCACGGCTACGATGATGTATGGCCACATCGAAACGATCGAGGAGCGCATCGAGCACCTCCTCCGTCTGCGCGATTTGCAGGCCGAGTGTCCTGAGGGCAACTACGGCTTCACCGCCTTCATCCCGTGGATTTTCCGCTCGGAGGGCACACAGCTTGAAAAGATGGGCTACTCGACCCACTTCTCTCCTATCGAGTATCTGCGACTGATTGCCGTAGCGCGATTGGTGCTGAACAATATCCGCAACATCCAGGCATCGTGGCTCACCGTAGGTAAGCAGACGGCACAGATGGCACTCCACTGCGGAGCAAACGATATGGGTTCGATAATGATTGAGGAGAATGTCGTCTCCTCGGCTGGCGCAAACAACCGATTCGACCAAGAGGGCATCTGTCGCGCAATACGAGAGGCGGGATTCACACCTCGACTACGCAACCAGCTCTACGAATATCGCGATTAGGATTATCTCTTATTCGAGATTATCAATCTCTTCAACACCTCGTTAAACTTTTCGTTCGAGAGCAACTCTTCGAGCGAAAGGTGCATTCTGTATCTCCAATAGTGGCGCGACACGGCAGGAAGATTTATGCGTTCGCGCTCGATATCATCACTACGCAACTCCTCCGACAGCGACAACCAATCCTGTAAAGGCAAAATAGCCAACATCGAAGGCGAAGCAAGATGGCGCGATACGATCTTCTCGCACAACTCTGCCGTAGCCTCCACGGGAGCATCTCCCTCCAAGCCAAGCACCTCCTTATAGTAGAAGCTCTTCTCGGCCTCATCTCTCCACCACAAGCGCAGTGGCGACATATCGTGCGTAGAGGTTGTGCAGACCGAGAGGTACGGGTAGCGCATCACATCATCCACGGCAACACCGTAGGTCTTAGGCATACGCTCTATTTCGAGAGATAGTATCTGCTGTTCGTGCATCACCTGCGGCACGCACGAAGGTATCATTCCCAAATCCTCTCCACACGCCAACATTGTGGTTGCCGATGTAATAGCAGAGAGTCGCTCGACACCCGTAGCACCCCAGAAGATGTTGTGACGATGGTGATAGAAGTTATTGTGAAGGATCTTAAATATCCTCTGCTGCGACTTCGAAAGAGCCTTGAATGGCTCGGTGTCGAATGGTGATATTCGCGGCGCATACCCCTCACCACACGCCAACCACAGCACATCGTTGCTCTCCAGGTCATGCGCCACATCGCGCTCGGCATCGAAATCGAAACCCTCGCATCTAATCTCCGTAGCCGAATATGGCAACGACGGCGAGAATGTTCCGAGCAAGGCACTCTTTGCTCCTTGTGGCACACCCCAGATACGGAAAAAACCGAGAATGTGGTCTATGCGATAGGCGTCGAAGTAGTCAGCCATCTTGGTAAATCGGGCACGCCACCAAGCATAGTTATCCTTCGCCATCTCCTCACAATTATAGAGAGGGAAGCCCCAATTCTGTCCCTCTGTCGAGAAGGCGTCAGGCGGAGCACCCGCCGAAGATTTGGTATCGAAGAGCGCAGGATTCTGCCACACATCGACACTCGTTCTCGCTACGCCAATCGGGATATCACCCTTCAGCACCACCCCCTTCGAGTGGAGATAGTCGCACGCCTTGCGTAGCTGTCTGTCGAGATGATACTGCACATAATAGTAGAAGCCGACAGCCTTCTCGTTGCGCTCGGCAAAAGCAGCACAACGCTTCTCGGCATACTTTGTAAAGGTCTTCCACTTCTCGAAATCGGCCGTATGATATTTATCTCGCAAGACCGAGAATACGGCATACGGCATCAGCCACTCACGATTGCGTTTCTCAAAATCGCGGAACGACTTGCTATCCATACAGCGTGCACCGAGCTGCTCGTAGAGTTTGCGCAGATAGGTCATCTTTGCCTTGATAACGCGCTCGTAATCGACATCGGGCAGAGCATTCAGCTCCGCCTGCAACGCCTCCATCTCGGCACGCTCGGCCTCACCACGCAGGTAGCCCACATCGCTCAAACGGATATAGAGCGGATTGAGCGCAAAACTCGACACGGCATTATAAGGATAGGAATCCTCCCACGACATAGTCATTGTGGTATCGTTGATAGGAAGTATCTGTATTATGCTTTGACCCGTTGCGTGGCACCAATCGCCCAGAAGCTGCAAATCGGCGAACTCTCCTACACCGAAGCTCTGCTCCGAGCGCAACGAGAAGAGTGGCACCGCAACACCCGCACCGCGCCACATAGCACTATCACACAATCGCAATCCGAGGATAAGCTGCAACTTATCTGCCGTAGGGAGCACACGATTTTCGCCCCTCTCCCAGCGCAGAAATCTACCATCAGAGCCATTTACGACGAATTTATACTCGGCACCCTCCAACTCTCGCAGAGCGACACCCCAACGGTAGTTGCCGAGATAGTTCATCGGGAGAGCCCTCTCCGTCTGCCACTCGCCCAACCCCTTCGAAGAGCCGACAACAGCCAATCTCTCACTCGGAAGCAGCGCAGCCTCAACCTCTACATAGTGAGTCGCACCGACAAGCGTCGGCATTGGCTCCGTAGCACGCGCAAAGATTCGTTGCTTGAACATAGAGGAGTAGAGCGGTCTGTTCTCCGGAGCATCGTACCAATGGTCCGAAACCTCAACAACGGGCACACCCTCAATCTCGGTCAAAGAGTGGGTTCCACCCTGCTCGGCACGGAGAATTTGTCGTCCCTTAACAAGGCGATAGTTATAATGGAATGGTCTATTCGAATGGAGTTCAATCTCGGCACTCCAAAAGCCGCCCTCGCCACTGCGCATATCGATAGGAGAGCCTTCGACAGGCACAATTTGCAATTTAGCACCACCTTCGGTGCAGTAGTGTATCTTTAATAGTGCTTTCACATTTCAAATTTATGCAAAATATTCGATATATGCAACTAATATCTGAAATTATATAGAAAAAGCACACTTGACCACATATTTTGGCACAACAGCTATTCTGTCAATCGACTCGCAGCCTTATCCCAATCGACAATTTTCATATACTCCCTTATAAAATCGGGCCTACGATTTTGATAGTCAAGATAGTAGGCATGTTCCCAAACATCGATACACATCAACGGATTGAGATTGTGGCGAATAGGGTTATCGGCATCTTTTGTCGGCACGACAGAGAGTCTTCCTCCGTCATCTTCGCAGAGCCATACCCACCCCGAGCCAAAGAGCCCTGCCGC
The DNA here is from genome assembly GCA_017560455.1 of Alistipes sp. Taxonomy (GTDB): domain Bacteria; phylum Bacteroidota; class Bacteroidia; order Bacteroidales; family Rikenellaceae; genus Alistipes. The sequence continues at coordinate 4,232 of JAFZEY010000015.1, forward strand.
CGTATTGGCAAACTCTCGGTTAAAATTCTCCACCGAGCCGAAATCGCGAACTATGCGGCGCTCCAACTCCTTCGGCATAACCTTCTGAGTAGGTGTAATACCCTCGAAATAGATTTGATGGTTGAGAGCCTGCGCCGCATTGTTAAAGAGTGCGCCTTCCGATTTCTCGACAATCTCTTCGAGCCCCATATTTTCGTACGGAGTACCCATAATAAGGCGGTTGGTATTGTCGATATAAGCCTTGTAGTGTTTACCATAGTGGTAGTGCATCGTCTCCTTGCTCATTATCGGAGCGAGTGCATCATCGGCATAAGGGAGCACCGGCAACGAGAACTTCGGTATCGCTATCGCCATAGCCGCAGCCGTGGCTGTGGTTGCCTTTGGACCGTGGTTGTGGATGTAGATATATCCGTTCAGGTATGTCGCAAAGATAAGCCATAGCATATAGGGCACAAAGAGCCACGCGGCAACTGCACGGCGACCCGCCGCATAGATTATATAGGCAAAGACCGCAACATCGAGCGCGAGAATAACAAGCAGACCGATAAACGGACTTCGCAGAGCGAAGAAGCAGACACTCCACAAGAAGTTCAAGAGGAGTTGCAACAGCCACAATCGCAGTACGCTCATATCGCCCCTAGCAAGCATCGTTCCTGCCGAGATACCTATCAGCAGATAGAGCACACTCCAGGCAATGGGAAAGACAATCGACGGAGGTGTTGCGGGCGATTTTATGAGGTAGGGATACCACTCCACAAGAGCCTCACCCTGGATATAGGAGCCAAGAGCACCTATGGTGAAGGCAAGAAGAATGGGGATAAAATAGGCGAAAAACTTTTTCATGATCGAACAATTTTTGACGCAGGAGAGTGCAAAGAACAGACCGTTTTTGTAGTGTTTTGAGATTTCCTTTTGTTTTATTATCTTTGCACGAAATACGAATACGAAAAAATTTAGTAACAATGTTTTTGGAGAATAGTACACAAAAGGGATGGATTGAGGTAGTATGCGGCTCGATGTTCTCGGGCAAGACCGAGGAGTTGATTCGCCGTTTGCGCCGCGCAGAGTTTGCACATCAGCGAGTTGAGATTTTCAAACCACAAATCGATGTTCGCTACTCGGAGGATGAGGTGGTATCGCACAACCACTCTTCGATTCGCTCTACACCCGTAGAGTCGCCACAGCAGATATTGCTGATGTCGTCGGAGGTCGATGTAGTAGGTGTGGATGAGGCTCAATTCTTCGACGAGAGTATCGTTGATGTATGTCGCGAGTTGGCTAATCGTGGTGTACGAGTGATTGTAGCGGGTCTCGATATGGACTTCCTCGGCAAGCCTTTCGGACCTATGCCTGCGTTGATGGCCATTGCCGAGTATGTGGATAAGGTGCACGCTATTTGCGTACATTGTGGTAACCCGGCACAACACTCACACCGTCTGGCAAAGAGCGAGAAGCTCGTTATGCTTGGCGAGAAGGATACCTACGAGCCTGTATGCCGTCACTGCTTCCTCCGTCTGCGCAACGAGGAGAACGCACAATAATTTCCAAAAACATTCGTTTAGATATTCGACAAAAATTAACCGAAAAGAGATATGAGTGATAACATTATCAACATCAAAGAGCTAAACGAGCGCATTGAGCGCGAGAGCCTCTTTGTGGATACACTTCGTACAGAGATGGGCAAGGTGATTGTCGGACAGCAGCACCTTGTCGATACGCTTTTGATTGGCTTGCTCTCGAACGGACACATCCTGTTGGAGGGTGTTCCGGGCTTGGCAAAGACCTTGGCAATTACCACATTGGCAAAGGCCGTGGATGCCGATTTCTCGCGTATTCAGTTTACGCCGGACTTGCTCCCTGCCGATATCGTGGGTACTTTGATCTACTCGCAGAAGGCTGAGGACTTCACCGTAAAGAAGGGCCCCGTATTCGCCAACTTCGTATTGGCCGATGAGATCAACCGTTCGCCTGCAAAGGTGCAGTCGGCTCTCTTGGAGGCGATGCAGGAGCGTCAGGTGACTATTGGAGATAACACCTACAAGTTGCCCGAGCCATTCCTTGTATTGGCAACCCAGAACCCATTGGAGCAGGAGGGTACCTACCCTCTCCCAGAGGCACAGGTGGACCGTTTTATGTTGAAGGCAAAGATTACCTACCCGAAGCGCGAGGAGGAGCGCGACATCGTGCGCATGAATCTCTCGGGTGCAGGCATGCCCGAGCCTAACAAGGTTATCTCGCCTGAGGATATCGTAAAGGCACGCAAGGTAGTAGAGGATGTATATATGGACGAGAAGATCGAGAAGTATATCGTCGATATCATCTTTGCAACCCGTGAGCCTGCGGCATACAACCTCGAAAAGTTGCAGTCGTTGATTGCCTACGGAGGTTCGCCGCGTGCAAGTATCTCGTTGGCAAAGGCTGCTCGTGCTTACGCCTTTATTCGCCGTCGCGGATATGTTATTCCTGAGGATGTGCGTGCCGTATGCCACGATGTATTGCGCCACCGCATCGGCTTGACCTACGAGGCCGAGGCCGAGAATATCACCTCGGAGGATATCATCACCGAGATTCTTAACAATGTAATCGTACCTTAATCGTTCCGCTTTCGTAACGAAAAAAAAAATGATAGAGCAGACCGAAAACGATATCCTAAAGCGCGTTCGCAAAATCGAGATTAAGACGCGAGGATTGTCGAATGAGATTTTCGCAGGAAAGTACCATACGGCATTCAAGGGACGCGGTATGTCCTTTGCCGAGGTGCGCGAATATCGCATTGGCGATGATGTGCGCGATATCGATTGGAATGTTACGGCCCGCTCGCACAAACCACACATCAAGGTATACGAGGAGGAGCGCGAGCTGACAATGATGCTTATGGTCGATGTCAGCGGCTCGCGTCTATTCGGAACAACCGACTCGCTCAAAAAGAGCATCATCACCGAGTTGGCCGCTGTGCTCGCCTTTTCGGCTTCGCAGACGGGCGACAAGGTGGGTTGCATCTTCTTCTCGGATAAGGTCGAGAAGTTTATCCCGCCAAAGAAGGGGCGCAGCCATATCCTGATGATTATTCGTGAACTTGTAGGCTTTGTGCCCGAGTCGAACGGAACAGCCATTTCGGAGGCGGTGCGCTACCTTACGGGCGTAAATAAGAAACGCTGCACAGCCTTTCTGTTGTCGGACTTCCTCAATTCGAAAAAAGATGACGAGGCATTGAACGACGCCCTAAAAATTGCTACTTCGCGCCACGACATTATCGCCTTGAAGGTGTCGGACCCTCGCGAGAAGGAGATGCCCGATGTTGGTATCGTGGAGTTGCAAGATGCCGAGACGGCACGCAAGGTGTGGGTGGATACCGCATCGAAGGCGGTGCGCGACCACTACGCTGCATCGTGGGCCGAGCGCGAGGAGAGAACACGCGAGATGTTGTTGCACAACCGCATCGACATTGCCGACATATCGACCGACTCGGACTATGTGGCAGAATTGATAAAACTCTTTAAGAAGCGATGAAATTATTGCGCTACATATTAATCCTCGTATCGGCACTTTTGGTTATGCCTGTGGTGGCGCAGAATTCTGCACCAACCATCTCGTCACACCTTTCGGCCGATACCATAATGATTGGCGATCGCATAACCCTCACCATCGAGGTCGAGAAGGATATGATGCAACACATCGTATTCCCTTCATTCGACTTCAAAACATCGAACGAGGAGGAGAACAAGAGCAAAGAGCCGAGCATCGAGGTTATTCACGACTTCGCACCCGACACCATTCCGCAGGAGGGTCGTCGAGTAGTGCTCCGCAAACGCTACGAGATGGCGGTCTACGATGAGGGTATCTACAAGTTGGAGCGCGCGCAAGTGTTGTACGCCGACAAAAACATTCTCGACACGCTCTTTGCCGACCATGAGGAGAAGTTCTTTGTCAAGACCTTCCAGATAGACTCCACGATGACCACCGTGCGCGACTTGAAGCCGCAGATGACTTTAAAGTTGCGCTTTGCAGAGTTTGGTGGTTATCTCGGTATCGGATTGGGAGTGTTGTTGCTGTTGGCATTGGCTCTATACCTTTTAATACGCCACCTGACAAAGCAGGGCAAGCGAATAGGCGACCTCTTCAAGCCTGCACCACCCGTGCCGGCACATATAATAGCAATCCGAGCACTCGAGAAGTTGCACGCCGAGAAGTTGTGGCAAAACAACAAGCACAAACTCTATTACTCGGAGTTGAGCGACATTCTGCGCACATATTTAGCCGGTCGTTTCGAGGTGGGAGCGATGGAGATGACTACCGACGAAATTGCCGACGCCTTACGCTCGATGGAGATGGAGCAGAAGTCGAAGATGGACCTCTTATCCGTATTGCGCGATGCCGACCTTGTTAAGTTTGCGAAGGCAACACCCGAGGCTGAGGAGAATGAACTCGCCTACAACAAGGCATACTACTTTGTGGAGAACACAAAGCCTATCGAGGTGGTCGAGGAGGAGGAAGATGCACCAACCAAGAACAGAAAGGAGGAGAAACGATGAGAGCGATAGTTAGATATATGGCTGTTATCGTGGCGTTGCTCCTTTGCTCGGAGCTCTCGGCACAACAGATGCGCGAGCGCGGCTTGGTGCGCAAAGGAAACCGCGAGTTCAAGCGCGAGAAGTTTGAGAAGAGCGTCGATAGCTACCAGGAGGCATTAAAGCATGATCCAAACTCCTTCGAGGCGAAGTACGACCTTGCCTCGGCTCTCTACCGCACCGAGCGATACGAGAAGGCGGAGCAGACCTTACAGGCCATCGTAAGCGACACAACACGCACAGAATTGGAGCGCGGAGAGGTGGCATACAATCTTGGAAATACCCAGTTTGCACAGCAGAAGTATAAGGAGGCTCTCTCCTCTTATCGTCACGCGATGCGCTGCAACCCTGCTGATGAGGATGCCAAGTTTAACTACGCCTTCACAAAGCGACTGATTCAGGAGCAGGAGCAACAACAGCAAAACCAGGATCAGAATCAGGACCAAAACCAGAATCAAGACCAGAACAAGGACAATCAAGATAATAAAGACCAGCAGAAGGAGCAGAAGGAGCAGAATAAAGATCAACAGCAGCAGGAGCAGAACAAGGAGGGTGAGAACAAGGAGCAGAATGGCAACCAACGCCCCGAGGGTTCTATGACTCCCGAGCAACAGGAGGCGCTCTTGAAGGCAATACAAGCCGAGGAGGATAAGACGCAGGATAAGCTAAAAGAGAAGGCAGGCGTACTTATTCGTGGCTCGAAGAATTGGTAAAACGGAGGATTTATGGAGTTTGCAAACCCTAAAATATTGTGGTTATTGGTGGTTGTGCCACTCGTTGTTGCCTACTATATATGGAGAGCAACACAGGGAGGTGCCTCTATCGTAATCTCAACAACCGACTCGTTGCGCAAGGCTCCGCGCACGGTGCGTTACTATCTGCGCCATCTGCCGATAGCACTGCGTGTTGCAGCCCTGTCATTGATTATCGTAGCATCGGCTCGACCTCAATCCGTAGAGCACGAAACAAAGATAAATACCGAGGGAATCGACATCGTTTTGGCGGTCGATATCTCAGGTTCGATGCTTGCACGCGATTTCCAACCCGACCGCCTCTCGGCCGCAAAGGAGGTGGCAGCGCAATTTGTCGCAGCACGACAAGGCGACCGCATCGGCTTGGTGGTCTTTGCGGGTGAAGCCTTCACGCAGACACCGCTCACAACCGACCAAACATCGTTGCAGACACTTCTCGGTCGTCTGCGCAGTGGCGTAGTGGAGGATGGAACGGCCATAGGTAACGGCTTGGCTACGGCAGTCAATCGTCTGCGCGAGAGCGACTCGAAGTCGAAGGTCATCATTCTATTGACCGATGGAGTAAATAACCGCGGACAGATTGCTCCGCTCACCGTTGCCGACATTGCAAAGGAGCAGGGCATCAAGGTCTACACCATAGGTGTAGGTCGCAACGGCACAGCCCCCTACCCCGTATTCGACGAGCGTGGTCGCGAACTCTATACCGTTGATATGAAGGTCGAGATCGACGAGAAGATTCTCCGCGAGATAGCCGAAAAGACAGGTGGAGAGTACTTCCGTGCAACCGACAAGAGATCGCTGGAGCAGATCTACAACGAGATCAACTCGATGGAGAAGTCGAAAATCGAGAAGGTGGAGCTTACCCACATCAACGAGGAGTACCTCATCTTTGTTCTGTGGGCAATAGCACTTCTCTTGCTCGAATTTATTGTTAGATATATAGTATTAAAACGCATACCGTAATGTTCCGTTTTGCAAATCCGCATCTCTTATGGCTCCTTCTGATGGTGCCTGTGATGATTATCGTCTTTGCGATACTCCTCCGCTTGCGCAAGCGCAATCTGAGCAATTTCGGTAACTTGGAGGTTGTAAAGAGCCTGCTGCGCGATGTATCATCGTGGCGAGTACACACAAAATTCATCCTCTTTACACTCGCCTTTACGGCACTCGTCTTTGCCGCTGCACGACCACAGTTCGGTGCAAAGCTCCGCGAGGAGAAGCGCGAGGGTGTGGAGATGATGTTCGTAGTCGATGTATCGAATTCGATGTTGGCCGAGGATTTCTCGCCTAATCGACTCGACCGCACCCGCTACGCCATAGATAAACTCTTTGCATCGCTCAACCAGGATCGTGTCGGCGTTGTTGTCTTTGCCGGCGAGGCGAAGGTGCAGTTGCCTATCACGACCGACTATCGCATGGCTCGCAACTTCGCAAAGCGACTCTCACCGTCGTTGGTAGAGGTGCAGGGTACCGATGTTTCGGATGCGATAGACCTCGCATCGCTCTCCTTCTCACAGCGAGATGGAGCGAGTAGAGTGATGATTCTCATAACCGATGGCGAGGCGCACGATGCCGATGCTTTGGCTGCTGCCGAGCGTGCCGCCGAGCGAGGAATACGCATCTTCGCGATAGGTATAGGCTCTCCGCATGGTGCTCCGATAAAGATTGGTGGCGAATTTATCAAAGACGAGAAGGGCGAGATGGTTGTTTCGCGCCTTAACGAGGAGCTCCTACAAAATATCACCGAGAAGGGAAATGGTGCATATATCCGCGCATCGAATGCCGAGTTCGGACTTTCGGAGATTGTCAGCGAGATTGAGAAGATGGAGAAGTCGGAGCTCTCGACACTCCGATTCGACGAATACAACGAGCAGTTCTATTGGATTTTGTGGGTGGTACTCGGTCTGCTTTTGGTCGAAGGCTTGCTCCTCGACCGTCGCAACCCGCGACTCCGCAAGTTCAACATCTTCGAGAAATAGTCTATAATACATTATAATAATAGAGGTTGCCGATATCGACAACCTCTATCTATTTAGAATCTTCTATGCCCTACTTTGTCGGATAGGCTGCGATGAAGAGATCGCGCTCACGAATCTGTGCAGCAATATTGTGGAGATTTGCCAACGAGATGTGACCTACAACATACTTGTAGTCATCGCTCACATACTGCTCCTCTACGCTATTGAACTCGAACAATGCTCGATCCTCGACATTCGAGTAGCGAAGATATACTCGTACAAGCACATCGTTTGTAAACTCCACCGGAGCGTGGTCGAACATACGCTTATACTCGTAACGATAGTTGTAGAAGCAAGCCATGATATCGCTCAACACAGCCGAGCCTGTCGGGTGACCACCAGCACCACGACCGAACATAAACTGCTTGTCGTAGAACTTACCCTTGATAACTACACCGTTGAACTCATCCTCCACCGAGTAGATATACTTCTCGCGCGAGATGAGCTGCGGCATACCGCTCATAATAATCTTGCCATTCTCCAACTTCTCGACATGAGCCACCAACTTGTAGCGGCGCTCCTTCTCGTTTGCGAAGCGGATATCGTTGTCGTTCATCGAAGAGATACCATAAGTAAAGATATTCTCAGGCGATACATAGCAACCAAAGGCGTGAACGGTGATAATGATAAGCTTGAACAACGAGTCCCAACCACCGATGTCGAGGGTAGGATCGCTCTCTGCAAAGCCAAGTTCCTGCGCGCGGCGCAAAGCTACATCGTAAGAGTAGTTCTCGTTGAAAATCTTCGACAAGATAAAGTTTGACGAGCCGTTCAAGATTCCTTTAACCGATACGAGGAGGTCGTTATCGTAGTACTCCTCGAGGTTGCGGATAACAGGAATCGAACCGCAAGCCGATGCGTCGTAGAGCATAGCCACGTTGTGCTTCTGCTGCAACTCGATCAACTCTGGCAAGTGGTGCGCCAACATCTTCTTGTTGCCCGAAACCACCGAAAGACCGCTGGTGAGGGCACGCTTAACGATATGGTATGCCGCCTCGGCATCGTCAATAAGCTCTACGATAAGGTTGATATCCTTATCGTTAAAAATATCCTCGGCATTGTTAGTAAAGAAGTCATCCTCTACGCCGCGCTCCTTATTTATATCGCGTACGCACACGCGCTTAATAACCGCCTCCTTCGAGGTGATGGTATTAAGTACATCGTAAAGACCTCGGCCCACATTACCAAAGCCGAACATTCCGATTACAAGTTGTTTCTGTCCCATATTTTTGTTTAGTTTATAAATTCCAAAATAAGTTTATTGAGAGAATCTGCCTCTACCAAGAAACCATCGTGACCGAACGAAGAGTCGATTAGGTGGTAGTGCGAACCCTTGATATTATCGGCGAGGTAGCGATTTTCAATCTCGGTAAAGAGAATATCGCTTGTGATGCCCACCACAAATGTACGGCTCTTGATAGCTTTGAGAGCCTCGACAACACCTCCGCGACCACGACCGATATCGTGCGAATCGACAGCGTGCGAAACGATAGCATAGGAGTAGGCATTAAATCTGCGGCGCAGCTTCTCACCCTGGTAACGCTGGTACGAATGTACTCGGCGCTTGAACAAATCCTCCTTCAACTCCTCGTTATCCTGCTGTGTAAGGCAGTACGCGGGGCCTCCGCGATAGCTCAACAACGCCACACTGCGAGCGGCTGCCATACCCGCCTCGCCAGCATCATCACGACGCTCGCCATAGGTAGGATCGTTCTCCAAAATCCAACGCTGCGACTCGTTGAAAGCCGAAATCCACGGCGTAGTGGTCGCTCCGGTAGCAATCAACACCAAGTTCTCCGCCAAGTCGGGATTTGCCAACGACATCTCCAAGCACTGGAAACCGCCAATCGAGCTACCGATAAGGAGTTTCACGCGCTTGATGCCGAGGTGCTCCGCCAAACGGCGATGACACTCTGCCATATCGCGCACGGTAATCTTCGGGAAGTCGCCATACCACTTCTCGCCCGTAGCTGGGTTAATCGATAGTGGGCCTGTTGTGCCGTAGTGCGAGCCGAGGAAGTTTGCGCAGATGATAAAGTAGCGCGAAGCGTCAAGGAGTTTACCCTCGCCAATCATCTCGGGCCACCACGACTCCACATCCGAAGATGCGGTCAAGGCGTGACACACCCAGATAATATTCGAATCGTCCTCGTTGCGCTCGCCATAGGTGTCGTATGCGATTGTCACCTCAGGCAACATCTCGCCCGACTCCAAGTGCAAAGGCGTTGTATCGTGAAAAAACTTAGCCATTACTCCTCCATTCTTTGGAAGCCTGCCTCAAAGTCCTCGATAATATCCTCAACAGCCTCCAAGCCTGCCGAGATACGGAGCAAGGTTGGTGCAATGCCTGCACGCACCTTTGCATCGTCGCTCAACTGCTTGTGAGTGGTCGATGCAGGGTGAGTAACTACGGTTATCGAGTCGCCAATCATAGTCATATTGGCAGCGAGCTTCAATCCCTCAACAAAGCGAACTGTACCCTCCAAGGTACCCTCCAACTCCACCGAGATAACGCACGCAGCACCCTTGCGGAAGTACTTTTGTGCCAAAGCATAGCTTGGATTATCCTCGAAGCCTACATAGCTTACCGACTTAACATTCTTGTTCGAACGGAAGAACTCTGCCAACTTTGCAGTAGACTCCGCCTCGTGGCGAACACGCAACGAGAGGGTCTCGAGGCCGAGCATCATCAAGTAGGTGTCGAATGGCGAAGGGCAGCAACCGAAGTCACGCAAGCCATCCACACGACACTTTACGATAAATGCCTGATTGCCGAAGGTCTTCCACAAGTTTAAGCCGTGGTAACCCTCCGACGGACCGTCAATCTCAGGATAGCGACCATTGCCCCAATCGAATGTTCCGCCATCAACGATGATACCGCCCATAGCCGTACCGTGACCATTTATCCACTTTGTAGCCGAGTCGCAGATGATATCCGCACCCCACTCGAATGGGTTGCAAAGGTAACCACAAGCACCAAAGGTGTTATCCACAACGAGTGGCATCTGGTGAGCGTGTGCAACCTTTGCCAAAGCCTCCATATCGGCTACGATACAGCCCGGATTCGACATCGACTCCACGAATACGAAGCGAGTCTTCTCGTCAATCAAAGCCTCGATAGCCTCGGGCGATGCATCCTTAGCAAAGCGCACCTCAACACCGAGGTTACGCAACGAGATTGTAAATTGGTTGTGAGTACCACCATAGACATAAGGGGCAGTTACGATATTGTCGCCCGCCTTTGCGAGAGCTGTCACGGTGAGCAAAATTGCCGACATACCCGATGAGGTAGCCAACGCTCCGACACCACCATACAACGCCGCTACGCGATTCTCGTAATTTGCAGTTGTCGGATTGTGGATGCGTGTATATATATTTCCGGCCTCGCTCAACTCGAAGAGGTTAGCCGCATAGTCGCAACTCTTAAAGTGATAAGCTGCGGTTGGATAGATTGCCAAACCGCGTGACAGAGTGTGGTCGGTAGAGTAACCGCCATGTATCTGCAATGTTTCAAAACGAAGTTTTTTACCTTCCATAGTATGAAAAGTCCTTTATTGTGTTAATCAAAAATTATCTGTTGTGGTATTTCATGTTCGAGCTTCGGGCGGTGCGTAACCGCCACAGTAAAAGATAGTGCCTATCGGCACATTCGCATCATTGCAACCATTCTATTTTGTACACAGTACATATCTCGAACTCTTTTTGCACCCGCAAAGATAATCATTTTTTATTTACAAAAAAGAAATATTGCCTAAAAACAAGGCCGCAAAGGCTTCTATAGTTGTGAGTTGTCACTCAACGGGTCGCCACACCCTCTGCCCTGCCACAATTTCAGTAGGTATAAATACCTATTTTGGCCCTAAAAATGGTGCTTTCCTTTGCTGCAACAGAACTTTTGTTTACATTTGTGTTACAAAACACGATTCTCTTTTTAAAAAGATTTTTATGACAATTTTCAACTATGTGTGGCTGACCATTATGTTCTGCACCGTCCCTGCGGGCGTGCTGTGGTTGTGCCGAAAGTATCCAATATTCGACAAGATTGGACCCGTTATGATTCTATACGCCGTAGGCGTAGTTATTGCGAATATCCCAATGCCGGCCGAGATTGTAAAGCTCCAAGGCATTATCCCTACCATTATGATTCCGTTGGCGATACCGATGATGCTCTTCGGCTGCACCTTCAAGACAAGCGAGGTATCGTTGCAGTTGCGACTCATCACAAGCGGCGTCATCTCGGTTTGCTTGGCCGTGGTTGGCGGATATCTCCTCTTCGGCTGCCATATAGAGCAGGGTGCCGAGTTGGGCGGTATGTTGGCCGGAAAATGTACCGGCGGAACTCTCAATGCCGCAGCATTGAAGGAGGGATTGCGTGTCAGCGACAAAAACTATATGCTGATTACAATCTATGATATTGTCATATGCTTCTTCTACTTCATCTTCCTCTTGGGCGGTGGAATTCGTCTGTTCCGCTGGTTCTATGGCGAGAAGACACGCCTCGATATATCGGCCGAGGATGCAGCCGAGATCAAGCACGAGATGGCAGCCGTAAAGGCTAATCCATACAAGGGATTGTGGTCGAAAGCAGGCTTATCCCAGATTGGCAAAGTGCTCGCCACAACAATTGCCGTAGTGATTGTGGCAACAGGTATGTCATACCTGATTGGTTGGATCTTCGGTGCCGATTTGGCAAACTTTATGAACGAGAAGAAGGGCGGTTGGTTTATGGCTCCTTTCATCTTGATGCTCACCACCATAGGCATCGGATTGTCGTTCTATAAACCTATCCAAAAATTCGATCGCAGCTACGATCTCGGAATGTACCTTATCTACATCTTCTCGTTGGCTATTGCATCAATGGCGGACCTCTCGAACTTGCAGATTATGGAGAATCTCAATATGATTGCATACCTCACATTTGCAATCTTTGTATCGCTCTTCATCCACGCCATCCTCTGCCGTTTTATGAAGGTTAATGCCGACTCGATGGTCATCTCCTCGGTGGCATTTATCAACTCGCCGCCATTCGTACCGATGATTTCGAATGCCATGAAGAATCGCGCCGCGCTCGTTACGGGTATCAGCGCAGGACTTATAGGATATGCCGTAGGAAACTACCTCGGAATATTGATAACAAGGTTACTTCATCTACTCTAAAATTTATGCTTATGAAGAGGTTTTTCGTTTTGACATTTGCTGCCATAATGTTGGTATCGTTCAACGCCTCGGCAGAGAGTAAAAAAGAGAAAAAGGAGAGTACAGAGACCTCTGCCGACACAAAGAAGCAGACCGTAAAGAAGGGCTGGAACTTCGCTCCGTTCCCATCAATCGGCTACAACAGCGACACAGGTTTCCAGATTGGTGCATTGTGCGAAATATTCGACTATGGTGACGGCTCGACCTACCCGGCCTACAAGCACAAGTTCAACATCGACTTGTCGTGGACTACCAAGGATCAGGTAAAGCTCCACTTCTTCTACGACTCGAAGTATCTTATCCCGAAGGTGCGCCTCACGGCGGCTGCGACATATATCTTGGCGCAGATGTATCCGTTTATGGGCTTCAATGGCTCGGCTTCGCCCTACTATGACCACTTTGCAAGCGGCAAGAAGCAGGAAAACCGCGTAGCGATGTACAACATTCGTCGCAATTCGATGCGCGTAATGGCGGACTTCCAGGGTGATATTACATCGAACAAATTCCGTTGGGCTGCAGGTATCTCATATTGGTGGTACGACATTGAGGACATAACCATAAAGAAGAAGGGTAAGCCCGCATACGACACCACTCCAAACGACTATCTCACCGCACAAGATATAAACTCGGCATCGCTCTGGCAGCTGTACCAGCGTGCAGGCCTCATCCACGCCAATGAGGCGAATGGTGGTCACCACCTCGAGTTCAAAGCGGGTTTGGTATACGACAGTCGTGAGCACGAGGCGGACCCTACACGCGGCATCTGGGGAGAGGTTTATGCCTACGGCTCGCCCGATTTCCTGAATGGTCTCGGAAAGGAGGGTTACAACTACCTTAAGTTAGCCGCCCACTTCCGTCAATATATTCCTCTTTGGAAGGATAAGATTGTATTCGCCTACCACCTCGCATATCAGGGATTGTTGGCAGGCAAGGCACCTTATTACACCTTGCAGAATATCAACACTCTCTACCTCCGCCAGATTATCTCTGACGGCTTGGGAAGCATCAACACCGTGCGCGGTGTGCCATACAACAGCGTGATTGGCGATGGCTACGCCTGGGCTAACTTCGAGATGCGCTTTAAGCTCGTGTCATTTCGCTTTATCAAGCAGAACTTCTACCTCGCAACAAACCCATTCTTCGATATGGGTGCGTGCGTGCAACCTTATCGTCTTGAGGAGATGAAGGCCGTACTCACAAACAACGAACTGTCGCAGGCGGAGAAGAACCTCCTCTACACAGGCCAGAAGGAGAAACTGCATATGAGTGCAGGTGTGGGCTTAAAGCTCGCGATGAACCGCAACTTTATCCTCTCGGCCGAGGTTGCAGTACCGCTCAACACTACGGTCTATACGAATACGAACTTGAATGTTCCGGTTTCGGAACTTGTAACCAAGAGATCGTACAAGCCGGGTGTAAATATCGGACTCAACTACATCTTCTAAACAGGGGAAAATGCAGATACGGCAACGCTCCGAAATTTCGGGGCATTGTTATTTTATAACAAGAAGGTGCAAAGTTTTGGTAAATGATAAAAAAATAGTTACCTTCGCCCATTAAAAATTACAAAAACAGAAAAATATGGAAAATTTCAATAAGTATCGCTCGATCTACTCTGAGGAGGAGTTGATGGAGCGTCTTCGTAAATTGAAACACTTTGCACTCGATATGGACGGTACAATCTATCTCGGAGCGACTCTCTTCCCCTACACAAAGGGCTTTTTGGGTGGCGTAAAGGAGATGGGCTTGAACTACTCATTCCTCACAAACAACCCTTCGGCAGGTATCTCGGACTACCTTGCTAAGTTGGCAAAGCTCGGTATCGAGGCTACTCGCGAGGAGATGTACACCACCTCTATCGCAACCATCGACTATATCAAGACCCACTACCCTGAGGCGAAGCGACTCTTCCTCCTCGGCACCCCTTCGATGATTGCCGAGTTCGAGAAGGCGGGCTTCATCTCAACCTCCGATTCTGCAGAGGATGTGCCTGATGTAGTGGTTGTTGCTTTCGACAAGACTTTGCAGTACGAGCGTCTTTGCCGTGCAGCTTGGTGGGTATCGCAGAATGTACCTTACATCGCAACAAACCCTGACCGCGTATGCCCTACCGACCAGCCTGTAGTATTGGTTGACTGCGGCTCTATCTGCGAGTGTATCGCTCACGCCACAGGCCGTCGTCCCGACATCACACTCGGCAAGCCGGATCCAAATATGCTCTCGGGTATTCTCGGCCGCTTCGGCTACAAGTCTGACGAGGTAGCGATGGTTGGCGACCGCATCTACACCGATATCGAGATGGCTCACAACGCAGGGGCCTTCGGTGTATTGGTCCTCTCGGGCGAGACCACTTTGGAGGTTTGCGACGCAGCACCAAAGCAGCCACACCTTGTTTGCGACAGCATAGAGGTTTTGGGCGAATTGGTTCGCAAGGCTAAAAAATCTCAGAAATAATGGCAGACAACTATCTCGGTCGCAAGATGGAGGAGTACGAGGCACAAAAAAGTGCCTCCGTGCGTACTCGCAGAGTATCGCTGATGTCGCTCCTCACCAAAAACCGCTCGGTACGCGGCTACGACCACTCATTTAAGGTGCGCCACGACCAACTTGTATCGCTCGTAGATGCTGCACGATTGGCACCTACAGCGATGAATCAGCAAGTTCTACGCTACCGTCTTGTAACAGAAGAGGAGGCTCATCTCGTAGCACCTCACATTCGACTCGGAGCGGCATTGCGCGAATTAAACCTCCCCTTCAAGGGCACCGAACCGCAGTCATTTGTTGTAATCTGCTCAACCAAGGAGAGTCGAAATGTCGATATCGACTTGGGCATCGCCACCCAGACCATTCTGCTCCGCGCAGTGGAGATGGGGCTTAATGGTGTTTGTATTGCCGGCTTCGACCGCGATGCGATAACAAAGAATCTGCAGCTACCCCTCACGCCACAACTCATCATTGCGATAGGTCGCTCGATCGAAACAATTGAGGTGGTCGATATCAACGAGGGCGAATCGCAGGCCTACTACCGCGAGAACGGCACACACTTCGTTCCAAAGATAAAAACCGAAGATTTAATAATAAAATAGGTTGGTGTAATATTGTACCTCATAAGAGAAGAGAGCAGAAAATTTGCTCTCTTCTCTTTACTTTAAGTGATTTTATCACCTAAAACCATCCTCTTTCTCTACGACAGGACTCGAACGGTCGCAGCAGTTGAGAGGTGACCGAAGTAGGGCTGTTGCAATCGAAGATTGTTGGCTTTGGCGAATGATGGCTGAAAATCTATTTTCAAGAACATTCATTTGACAAAGACAATGATTTGCGACAGCAAACAACAGCCATACGCAGATTAGTCATCCGAAACGCCTACGACTGAACGAGCCTACGACCGCAAAAAGAAACGAGAGATAACCTTTCGATTATCTCTCGTTTAGTTGAACAAACAATCAACTTATCTAACCCCTTCTTACTTGACTACGAATTGGTGGTTGAATTTGCTAATTGGATAAAAAATACCACACAAAGTCCCCCCCTTAATCGCAAAAGTCTATTCTAAAAAATAGGGAGAACTATATCGTTGTATAGGACTCCCTATTAGCGGTTTACAATGCCGTATTCCACCTCTAAATTACCCCCGAAGTGGGAGGTTAAGTAGGCATACTGCTGTCCGCTCCGAATGTTCTAATTGAAAAAAATATCGAAAATTAGTTTACTAAACTTGACTTTTTTACTACGCTTAACATATTTATTATGTAGGGACACAAAAACACCCTTATATAGATATGGAAAATAGAAAAAGAATTTATCGTGAATTGGACGATGCAACAAAAGAGAAAATCAGCAAATCAAGTCAAGGGAAACAAAAATCTGCGAGTCATAGACAGCATATATCCCAAGCAATGTTGAAGTATTGGCAGGGAATCCCGAACAAACCTCAACCACCCCAAGACGATGAAGAAGAAAACACCGATGAATAACCGAATAACCACTTATCAAGGTGAAGATGTCTTCATTTTGGGTAAAATAATAAAGACAAAAATAATTAAATAGAGTGTTAAAGTTTGATAAAATAAAATTAATATCATCAATAGATAACATTAATGTAATAAAAGAAAATGCCTTTGAAAAGATAGTTAAAAATGATGTTATAACTTCTTTGAAATTTAATAGAATAACACCTTATCTCTTATACATTGAGATAGACTTCTTAGAGAATGAATTGGTAATAGAATTTTCAGGCAAGATTTTAGGTATAGACTATAAGAAATTAATCTCTGCCGAAACTATCAGACAATGTTTTGAAAATATAAATTCCCTCGGAGTCTGCACTCTCGGCGTTGAGGAGATAATGAAAGATGCTGTTGTCGTAAAATGTGATGTAACCCAAGATGTGTACTGTAAAGATACTTCAAGTATTACGAACTATATCCGAAGTAATATCTCCAACTACCACTCTTATACGCCGAAACTACTCCGAAATGGGAACTTTATGGTTGAGAAGAATGTTACAACACGACAATCAAAGAAGAGATTAACGATTTATAACAAGAATAAA
>JAFZEY010000092.1 GCA_017560455.1 Alistipes sp.
AAGCCAACCGGCCTTGGTCATCACCTCACGCAAGAGTCTGCGATTTTGGAATTCGCGCTGATTTATATCGCCGTTTGCGAGCAGTTGTGGCTCTAAATCTACGCGCGAGCGGTCGCCAAAATAGTCATATTCGGAGCCCATCGGAATAGGGTATCCCGTGCAATCGACAAGCGATACATCAACCGCAACACCATAGTTGTGAGCACCTCCGCCACTCTTGTAAGGATTGGCTACAAAGTCTTGAAGTTCAGTATTTTCCACCACCTTCCACATCAACTCTTGGATAGAGCGTGGGCGGGCAGCATCATAGACTACAAGATGAAGATCAAGGCGCTTTTTACGCAATAGCTCGTTCGCCTTTTTCAGCTTCTCAATCGCCTCAGGCACAAGGTATGCGTCATCGAGCCCCTCGTAGAGCACTCTGCCCATAAAGTTATAGGGTGTGGCATAAACCATATAGACCTCGACACCCGGAATCTGCTCGGTAACACTCTGCAAACCAATAGATTCGAGTTCCTTTTCAATATTCGATTTGCCCTGTTTTGGTGTTGTGGTGCAAGCCACAAACATCAAGGCGGCAAGAATCAGTTTTTTCATACTATCTCTATATCAAACCACTTGCGCAAAGTTATACAAAAATCGCATTAAAAAAAAATGAGCCTATCCCGAAGGATAAGCTCATTACTCGACTACTTAACGCGGAACCACTCCATTGTTCGTCCGAGAAATCCTCGCTTATCGAGCGAGCCTCGCACCTTGAGAAGATCTCCCTCGACCTCCATCGAGCAGTAGTAGGTCTTTCCGTTTGCAGGGTCGTAGATTATTCCGCCCGAATACTCCTTACCGTTCTTCTTCAGGTTGCTCAACATATTAAGACCCATCAACTCACGGCTGCGGAGCTTCTCGTCGGGATTATTGTGATCGACTGCGGGCGAGCCGTCAGGGCGTGTAGGGTTTTTCAACCAAACGATCT
This sequence comes from Alistipes sp., assembly GCA_017560455.1. Taxonomy (GTDB): domain Bacteria; phylum Bacteroidota; class Bacteroidia; order Bacteroidales; family Rikenellaceae; genus Alistipes. The sequence goes on from JAFZEY010000092.1 coordinate 974, forward strand.
TTCCGTTATAGAGATCCCCCTCCTGATAAACCTCCACGATAGCCGTTCCGGTGTTCAACTTCCACTTTCCGATTACATCTTGCGCAAACGCTGTCGCAAGCGGAGCGAGTACAAGCACCACTCCCATAAATAGCTTTCTCATAGTAAAAATAGTATTTGTTTCGAGGCAAATATAGATAAACATTTCCATTTATAGATAGGTATTTTTACTCAAACAACTCCATTTTTCTATATTTATGACCGATTTTAACATTATTTTATTATCTTTGCGTAAAGGTTATATCTATTATGTGGTTGGAACGCAGCATACTTCTCTTTGGCGAGGAGAAGATGAAGGCCCTACGCGAGGCGAATGTGCTAATCGTAGGTTTGGGTGGCGTGGGAGCTTACGCCGCCGAAATGCTTGTGCGTAGCGGTGTGGGCAAGATGACCATCGCCGACTCAGACTGCGTGGGAGAGAGCAACATCAACCGCCAGCTCATAGCACTCCACTCCACCATCGGTCGCCCGAAGAGCGAGGTCCTGGCCGAGCGACTGCGCGACATCAATCCCGAGATAGATCTGAGGGTTGTAAATGACTATATAAAAGATGAAAAAACAGACCTTCTACTCGATAGCGAACGCTTTGATTATGTGGTAGATGCAATCGATACTCTATCGCCAAAGCTCGCCCTTATAAAGGGGTGTATCGACCGCGGATACCCAATTGTAAGTTCGATGGGTGCGGGTGCAAAATTGGACCCTACGAAGGTCGAAATTGCCGATATCTCTAAGACTCACCACTGCCCTTTGGCGCATATGTTGCGCAAGCGATTACATAAGATAGGTATACGCAAAGGCTTTAAGGCAGTCTTCTCGGCAGAGCCACCTGTGGAGGGTGCAATGATATTGTGCGAGGAGCAAAACCACAAGTCGCAAGTGGGTACGGTATCGTATATGCCCGCTACCTTCGGCATTGCGTGCGCCTCGGTCGTTGTGAGAGGGCTCATCACTAATGAATTGCAGAATGCAGAATTAAAAATTACTATATAATCTAAAATCGGAGGCGATTATGAAAAAAATAGTGTTTCTTGATGAATACTCATTAGGCGATATGGACTTGACTCCAATCAAGGAGTTGGGCGAGTATGTAGGCTACGACAGAACATCGAAGGATCAGGTTTTGGAGCGTTGTAATGGCGCAGAGGTTGTTATTGCGAATAAGACGGTACTGAGAGCCGAGACACTTCGCGCACTACCCGATTTGCGCTTTATAGCGATTGCCGCTACGGGAATGAATAATGTCGATTTGGATGTTGCAGCCGAGTTGGGCATCGGAGTTAAGAATGTAGCGGGCTACTCGACCTCTTCGGTAGCAGAGGCCACGCTGACATTCGCCCTCTCGTTATTCAAGAATACCGCATACTTCGACAACTACTTCAAGAGTGGCGCTTACGCCGCTACAGAGGATATCTTCCACTTCGGTCGCCCGGTACGCCAGATGCGCGGCTCCAAGTGGGGCGTTATAGGACTTGGTGCAATAGGTCGCGAGATGGCACGACTTGCAACAGCTTTGGGTTGCGAGGTTGCCTACACCTCCACTTCGGGCATTGTGCGCAAGGAGGAGTATCCGCATATGCCATTGGAGGAGTTGCTCGGCTGGGCCGATATAGTGTCGATTCACTGCCCTCTGACACCTACAACAAAGGGTCTTATCGGCGAGAAGGAGTTGCATAAAATGAAGCCAACATCTATAATTATAAATGTTGCACGCGGTGGCATCATCGACGAGGAGGCACTTGCTAAGGCTTTGAACGACAAGGTTATCGCAGGTGCAGGCCTTGATGTATTCTCGCGCGAGCCACTCCACGAATCGCCTCTCTACGAACTTACCGACAACTACGCACTCGTAGCTGCACCTCACACTGCGTGGGCTGCTGACGAGGCACGCAAGGTGCTTATTCAGTGTATCGCAAATAACATCAAAGAGTATCTCAATAATTAACCTAAATAGGCCTAAAACTATGAAACGATTAACATTAATTTTATCTGCCATATTTGCAATATATGGCACAAGTTTTGCCTGCACATCGGCAATTGTTACAGCCCAGCGTTCGAGCGAGGGAGCTCCATTGCTCTGGAAGCACCGCGACTCTAAATTCAGCAATACACGCGTGGATTACATCACCGGTGGCAAGTATGCTTACACCGGAATCGTTGCGAACAACGAGAACTACAAGCGTGGTATGTATGCCGGCATCAACGAGGTGGGCGTTGGCTCCATCAGCACCAACACAAAGAACCTTCCGGTATCCTCACAGGAGGAGTGGGATGCTTGTACTCTCCCTCGTTTGAAGTCATCTATCCATAGACTTTCGTTGCAGAACTGCGCCACTGTCGATGAGTTCGAGGAGTTGGTACGCAGCACCAAGCGCAGACGCGGTTATATGACCAACCTCGGCATTGCAGATGCTACAGGCGTTGTTTCGTACTTCGAGATTTGGGATATCGGCTATCGCCGCTACGATGTAACAAACAACGAGGGTTTCGATGTGCGCACAAACTACTCGCACGCAGGTGATCCCGAGAAGAAGGGATTGAGCACTCGCCGCTACGACATCACAATGCAGCATATGAACGCCCACAACGGTACCTTCTCGCCGCAGGACCTCATCAACTATTCGCGTTCGTACAACAGCTGTAAGTTCGGTAATGTTCTCGACACCGATAAGACCTATACCTGCAGCAGCCACACCGTACCTCGCTATTCGAGCGTAGCTTCAATCGTGTTGGTATGCGATGGCAACAACCCACGAATGCTCGTTATGAACGGCCACCCGGTATCGAGCCTTGCAGTACCTGTATATGTTAAGGCTAAGCAGGAGATTCCTATGTGTGTTAAGGGCGACAAAATGCGCCTTTTGTCGGAGGATTTCCGCAGCCTTGCCTACACAAAGAAGGGTAAGTACCACCGCTTGAACAAGCAGGTTGTACGCGATGTATTGAAGATCAAACAGCCTGAGATTGTGATGCCTAAGGAGATGCCTGCAAATATCAAGGCATTCAATAAGAGTATCGACAAGAAGTATTCAAAATATGAGAAACAGGTGCGCAGAGCGTTAGCAAAGCACAACTAACACCCCATCTCACACTACTATTTACTATGAGATGCTCGATAGATGTCGGGCATCTCTATTTTTGCGAGGATTTGGATTTCAAGATTTTTTTGTTATATTTGTAGTGCCAAAGGGTAAAAACTTTGGCGGACATATTAAAAAGAGGCGTTATGCTTATCTTGTAAGTCGAGAACCTAGGAAATTCAAAGACATTGCACAAGGATTGCATAATCGGCTTCACGCATACTTGCGTGGGCTGTTTATCCATATTCGTGCACATAGGTTTTCCTAGGACCTTCGACTTAGAGTGTGGCATACGGCACCACGCTTTCTTTATTTGTAATCGCAACTCGGTGCCGGTTGCAAAACAACAACAGTAAATTTATGATTAAACAAATTATGAAATTGGGCGTATGTAGCATTTTATTATGTACAACAACCTCTTGTGCTTCAATATTCTGCGGTACAAAAGCGAAAGTAACTTTTGACTGTAATGTAAAAAGTGGCGTCAATCTCACTATTGATGGTATCAAACATCATAATGTAGAGTTTCCTTTCACAACAAAGGTAAAACGAGGCTTTGATGATACGATTGTAAAGGCTGAGGCAGAAAACTACAAACCTGAAACACTTGTTATTGACAAAACTTTTAACCCTGTTTCTATTATCAATCTTTGTGATGTACTTGGTTGGGCTATTGATGCGGCAACCGGTGCTATTACTAAACCAGCAAACAATTACTACCAGATTGAGATGAAGAAATAGAACGATAGTATTATATAACAGCACGAAGTTTTTTTTACGCTTCGTGCTTTTTTACTCCTATTTATCCTACTGATCCTATCCATCCTACTACCGCTCGAACCGGCAAATAGAGCTTAACTTACGGCACGAGCCTTCGGCTCGTTGTGCCGTTTCGATTGGCTACACCTCGGCATAGTACATTCCCATATGCACTCTGCACTCGGTTTGCACAATCGTTGCCGAGGATTGCTACTCTTAGTTTTTCTGAAGAGCTACTCACAAGCAACAATAAGCCCCCTTTACAGAATATTATTATATCATCTTCTTACTATAAAAAAGTCACCTTTCCACCTTCATTTTCGCTCTTGTAAACTTGCATAACTCACAGATAATCACTATCTTGTAAAGAAAAAAGTCACTATGAAACTGACAACTTTTCTACACAAGTTTCCAAGCAACAGGTCATGTATGCTCCATTTTGCCCATTTAAGACTTAAATTAGGCATTAAATGTCCAAAGTGTGGTTGCACTACTCATTACTTTTCTGATGGCAAATTTCCAAAGTTTCAATGCAAAGAATGTGGTCACCAGCAATCAGTGAAAGCAAACACTATTATGCACAAGTCCAAACTATCTTACAGGACTTGGTATATAGCATTTCACTTGATAACCTCAACTAATAACTCATTCTCTGCTGCTGAACTTCAAAGACAACTTGGACTCAAGTATTATAGACCAATCTGGCAGTGTATGCACAAGATTAGAGTAGCACTTGGAATAGCAGAAGATAAGAGAATACTATCTGGTGATGTTGAGATAGATGAGGCATATTACTCTACACAAATTAGAAGATTTGAATTGCCAGAAAGGAATAAACATGGTAGAAAGAGAAGTCAGAAGACACCTTATATGTTTACAAAGACAAAGGTGGTAGTGATGGCAGAGAGCAAACCACTTCCAAAGGCAAAGAAAGGATATCAATTAAAGAGAGTGTGTGGAAATCTCAAAATGGTAGTAGTGCCAAACATCAAGAGAGAAACACTTAATCAAGTAGTAGATGGTAGAGTTGATTTCAATTCTACTGTATGGAGTGATGGAACAGGATCTCACAAGGATTTTCCACTTATCTTCAAAGAGTATATAGGCAATGTCATTCCAAAAGAAGAACTATGTAACATACTACCATATGTTCATATTTGCATAGGTAACTCAAAAGCAATGATAAGGAACATCCACCATTGTATCAAGAGTGAGTATTTGCAGATGTATCTTAATGAGTTTGTCTGGAAGTTCAATCATAGAAAGGTTAAGAACATCTTTGATTGTATTGCTGGTGATATGTGCCAAATAAAGAACAATTTAATGCTGAATAAGGCAAGAAAAGTTGCTGCATAGGTAGAACATCCAAATTATTTTTTAGTGAGCAGATGATATAATAATATTACAGAAAGGGGGTTTGGGGGATAGGTAACACAAATGGTGGCGGCCTGCCGCCTCTTTAAGCCAAAAAGCCCGACATTTGTCGGGCTATCCAAATAGGTTTGGCTTGTGCATAGCACAAAAAAAAGCCAAACCTATTTGGTTTGGCTTAAAGAGGCGGCTACCTACTCTCCCACGGGAAAACCGCAGTACCATCGGCGCGAGTGAGCTTAACTTCTCTGTTCGGAATGGGAAGAGGTGGAACCTCACCGCTATAACCACCTAATTCTATCTTAGGTCTTTATTTTCAAGAACCCGACCTTTGTTGAAGCAGTGGCCTATCTGCTAAATTTGACACTCAACAGGAAATGAGATAAAGATTTGTATAAAAAAGCCGTTCGGGTAATTAGTACTGCTCGACTTTGACATTACTGTCTTTACATCTGCAGCCTATCAACGTAGTAGTCTCCTACGCCCCTCAAGGGAAGACTTATCTTGGGGCTAGCTTCGCGCTTAGATGCTTTCAGCGCTTATCTAATCCGAACGCGGCTACTCGGCGGTACACTTGGCAGCATAACCGATACACCGGAGGTTCGTCCAACTCGGTCCTCTC
>JAFZEY010000093.1 GCA_017560455.1 Alistipes sp.
AAAGGCGACAGAAGCACGACAAAAGAGCGACAAATTAAATCGCGCTGTTTCAGAGAGTTATGCGCGTTGCGCTTGTAACTTGTTGATATAAAACAAAAAAGGGAAAACCTTTCGATTTTCCCTTTCAGTGATCCCGGCGGGATTCGAACCCACGACCCGCAGCTTAGAAGGCTGCTGCTCTATCCAACTGAGCTACGGAACCAATCCTGTTTTAGATATTGAAAATTAGTCCAATGGACTACTCCAATCTCCAAAACTGCGCAAAAGTAATACAAATTTCTCAATTCGCAAAATATAGAGCCATTTCATCGCAGGTTTATCCTACACTTGTCGTTTTGTAGCACCAATATAGGCCCTCTCCGAAACCGCTTTGCTGTCAAGCACATAAAAAAGTCCCAAAAGTTTGTTACCTCTTTTGGGGCTGTGCAAGTCTGTCGAATATTTAATCCTCAATATCCAACGAGCCGTCGGCCTGTTCGATAACTCTTACCGAGAGCACTATTGGAGAGATGTTGAGCAGTGTGTTCCACTGCGTATCCTCCTCGGCCGTTATGCTATAGTCGGCTGCCTCGATATCGCCACCCATAGCCATAACCTTTTTGTCCTTATCCACAAGTTGCACCGCGCCCTTTGCCCAATATTTAAAGTTATATACTCGTTGCAACTCAGGCACGAAATTTGGATTTGGCGTTATGGTTATTGTTATGGTTAGGGCGCATGGGTAGGATACCTCGTTTATGGGAATCTCGGCGTAGGCCTTTGCGCCGTTGGTGACCATCGCCATTGAGAGGTCCATAGATTCGTGGTTGACACCCACACAGGAGACCGCCACATCGGCCATTTCGCAAAGGTCGCTACTGATGAACACCTCGGCTAACTGCCCCACGAAGGCGACCTTTTTGGCCTCCTGCGGAGTCAGCTCGTCATCTATTTTGTCATCGTTGTTGCACGACATAAGCAGCATGGCCACCATAGCCGACAGAAGGGTAAATAGTTTTCGTTTCATACTGTTTTCGATTTTGATTACGCCCCTTTTGTAGCAAAAACCAAACCTTTTTTGTATATTTGTCTCGTGAAATAGTTTTACGGCGAAAACCGAAACAGCAAACTGCAATTATGCCAAAAGTATCTATCATAGTCCCGGTGCATAATACCGAAAAGTATCTCCAAGCGTGTGTTGATTCGCTCACATCGCAGACTCTCTCCGATATCGAGGTTGTGCTGGTCGAAAACTGCTCGACCGACAATTCGTTGGCGATGTGTCACACCCTTGCCGAGAAGGACTCGCGCATAAAGGTCATCTCCATCCCCGTAGGGCACCCTTCGGCAGCTCGCAATGCGGGTATCAAGGTGGCCGAGGGCGACTATGTGGGATTTGTCGACAGCGATGATTTTGTCGACAAGGAGATGTATGGCGATATGTACAATCTGGCAGCCGAGCACGACTTGGGCGTTGTGGCTTGCACCTTCCGAATGGAGTATGACGATGGTACAACGCGATGCGCCCTGCCGAATGACGGCTCGGTACGAATTGTATCGGGTAAGGAGATAGTTCTGCTAAACCTCCACGAGAAGATATCGAGAGTGATACCTACGATGCTCATCAAGCGCGAGCTGCTCAACGACTTCGAGTTCCCTTCGGGTGTCTATTTCGAAGATAGAGCCACAACCCATCTGCTGATGTCTCGTGCCGAGCGTGCCGGCGTGATAAACAAGGCCTACTATGGTTACTTCTCGCGCAAGGGCAGTCGTATGCACAACAACGATAACTTCAAGCGTATGCGCGACTTCGTATGGGCAAACTCCTGCCGCTTGGAGTTTGTGAATACCACTCCAATCTTCACCGATGAGGAGCGTGCCTACGCCGCAGAGCGATGTGCCGAGCAGTATCTGCGCAAGTTGCGCCACCTTCTACGCCTCGCCTCAACGGCGGAAGAGCGCGAAGAGGCTCTGTCGTGGTGCCGTAAAATGGAACTCATACCAAATGCCGTGCGCCTTCCGTTGAGGGCACGAGCAATAAGATGGTATATCCGAATGTTTGTGATTTAATCGCGTAGAGAGATTCGCTCCTTTATCCACGCAACAGCCTTGTTGCGTCCCTCTTCGCATGCCATATCGAGCGAGTTGAAACAGCCAAAACGGGCTGTGGTGCTCTGCGAGAACTTCGCGAGCTTCTTCTCGATATACTCCAACCCCTTTTTAGGTTTCAGGTAGAGCAGATTCCCCTTTACGGGGCGTAGGTCGCACAACCCCTGCTTGTAGAGTATGATATATTGCAACTCCTGCGGGTTGTATTGCGCTGCGTGACGGAAACGGTGCGAGATATTGCGCAGTAAAGCCTCGGGATTTGTGGTGAAGTACTCCTCGTAGAGGGTGCGAAGCAGACCTCGTGGCGTGTGGTCTATCTTTAGGTAGTATCGTTTATTGCCGGCTTGTGCCGCAGCGTTGAGCATCGTACCCTTGAACGACACCTCCTGCGAACCATCCTTGCGGCGTTTGAACCAGCGAGTGAAGGCTGTGAGGAGGTAACACTCCTTTGTGGCGTAACACACCACGCCCTCATTCGTAAAGAAATCTTCAGGCGTTACGGGCGCTGTCAAGATAAAGTCGTCGTTGAACTCTATAAATCTGTCGCTCAACCCCGGAATACGCCAGGTCATCGACTCGATAGATATCGAATTGAAGGTCGGCAGGTGCTCCTCGTAACCTCGGAAGATGGTTTTATGGTCGATAATCTCGATTGGAATATAACCCTCGGGGAAGTTTTCTTCTAAGAAGGGCTCGAGGCTTGGATTCTGCTCGTCGGTAACGATATATATCTTGTTGATCCACGGAGCAAAACGGTTGATAGATGCCACGCAGTAGAATATCTCGCCGAGACTACTGAATCGTGTAGGGCTTGCCACATGCTCCTCGGCCACCATCTCGGGCGAGGTGAAGGCTTGACGCTTGGCTTTATGGCGCGGATCGTCACCGTCAACCCAGGTGATTACGGCATCTATCTTCTCCATTAGATTTCGTACTTTGATTTTTGAGGAAAACGCTCCTCAAAGGCGCGGAGTTGTACCTCACGAAGCTCGGCATAACGCTCCTCCGAGAGTTGCACATCGTTGATACATACCAACTTGTGTGACGGCTTAGTGATAAACTTGTGGAGCTTTGCCACCGAGACAATACCCACCGAGAAGTGCTTCTTCGAGAGGCGTTTGTTTATAAGCTGTCCCTTCAAATACATATAGTCGAGGAAGAGGTATTGGTTGAGGTTCTCGCCATTGCGGGTACGCGCGCTCGAAGTCTTTGCGATCTCGGCGGGCACACGGCTATAGACCTCCTCGCAAGCGCTCTTGAACATCGGAGTACATACATGCTGTGGTCGTAGGAAGAGGAGCGAAGGTTTCAACCCCAAAGCCTTACGCGCAGTGCGGTCCGAATTGCGGCAGATGCTCTTGAACATATCCCATACGAAGAGGTGGTGTGTCATACCCAAAAAACATCTTCCCTTATCGAAGAAATCGGTTGCCTTGCACGGCTTCATCGGAAAGACATCGTCGTTGAAGTAGAGATACTCCTCGGCGAGCCCCTCGATGCGATGGAGGTGCATTTCGATAGGGTTGCAGTTGAATGTCGGCAAAAAATCAGCAGGGATAATATCCTTGTGGAGGACTACATTTACCTCGTTGCGGTCCAACCATTCGGGCACCTGACTTTCGTGCGACACTACAAGATGCACCTTGCGGATGAATGGCATATTCTCGGCTATTCCGCGAAACAGATAGCGCAATGTACCCCAATCGCGAAAGCGCTTTTCAACTACGGGTTGATTGTTATACTTCTCGTAGTCGCTCTGCCATACGGGGTCCAAGCCATTGACATATGTAATAACTATATCCATCCTCCAACTCTTTAATATTCCATACAAAGGTAGTCTATTTAATCGTTTTTGCAAAGATATTATCGCGCTTTTGCTCCAAAATATAAATTTTGCCTATGGCGCGATAGGAAAATATGATTTGCAAATACCGTAGAATGGTATTAACTTTGTTCTTGACAAACAGAAAAATTAAACCAAAAAGACTATAATACTATGGCTGTAAAATTTTATCTTTGCCCTCATTGCGGCAATGTTATTCAGAAGGTTGTGGACTCGAAGGTCCCTGTTGTTTGTTGTGGCGAGAAGATGAAGGAGTTGGTGCCAAATACCGTTGATGCCAGCAACGAGAAGCATCTCCCTGTGGTAACCCGCGTGGATGATTGCCACATTAAGGTCGAGGTGGGTAGCGTAGCACACCCGATGACTCCCGAGCACCACATCTGCTTTATATATGTCGAGACCGAAAAGGGCGGTATTCGTGTAGATTTGACAGATAAACCCGAAGCCGTTATCTGCGTCTGCACAGACAAACCGATTGCGGTGTACGAGTACTGCAATCTCCACGGGCTCTGGAAGACAGAGTTGTAATCCTCTTCATCTATTACGAGTGGGGCAGATAATCTATCTGCTCCACTTTTTTTTCGCAAAAATTTCACTACCTTTGCGCCGTGTCGAACGGAGATATGTCGATTGAATCCTCCGAGCGAAAGTAACAATGGTCGGAAAAACCAATAATTAACATATCGAACTATGAAAAAATTATCACTTTTATTGTGCGGATTGCTGATTGTGGCAACTCTCTCTGCTCAGCAGATTACCGAGGAGGCAAAGAAGCGTGCCGCAGAGCTTGTATCGAAGATGACCCTCGAAGAGAAGCTTGACTACATCGGAGGTTACAAGGGTTTTTACATTCGCCCTATCGAGCGTCTTGGAATTCCTGAGATTCGTATGGCTGACGGCCCTCAGGGTGTTCGAAACAAGACAAAGAGTACGATGTTTGCATCGGGTATCGCCGTAGCTGCTACCTGGAACAAGAGTGCGGTCTACAACATGGGCGTAGGCCTTGGTCAGGATTGTCGCGCACGCGGTGTGCATATCTTGCTCGGCCCGGGTGTGAATATCTATCGTTCGCCACTTTGCGGTCGTAACTTTGAGTACTTCGGCGAGGACCCTTACCTCGCATCGCAGACCGCAGTTCAGTATATCAAGGGTGTGCAGAGCCAGGGTGTAATGGCTTGTATCAAGCACTATGCAGCCAACAACCAGGAGTGGGATCGTCACCATGTGTCGTCAGATGTTGACAAGCGTACCTTGCACGAGATCTACCTTCCTGCCTTCCGCGCAGCCATTGATGAGGCTCAGGTTGGTTCGTTGATGGCGTCGTACAACATGATTAACAATGTACACGCCTCGGAGCATACATACCTCAATATCGATGTATTGCGTAATATGTGGGGCTTTGAGGGTATTTTGATGTCAGACTGGGTCTCTACCTATTCGGCTATCAATGCCGCCAACGGTGGTCTCGACCTCGAGATGCCTGCTGGCCGTGTGATGAACCATAAGCACCTTGCCGACCCTATCGCAAACGGTGTTGTGGATGTTCGTGTAATCGATGAGAAGGTGCAGCACATCCTTCAATCCCTCATCTCATTCGGATTCTTTGATCGCCCACAGAAGGACGAGAAGATTGGCGAGCGCAACCCATTCTCGGACAATGCTTCGCTCGAGCTCGCCCGCAACGGTATCGTAATGCTCAAAAATGACGGTATTCTCCCTCTCAAAAAAGGCAAGGTGGCTATTACGGGTATGCAGTCGAAGAAGATACCTACAGGTGGTGGTAGCGGTTTTGTTCACCCGTTTGAGACCTGCTCGGTAGAGGAGGGACTCTCGCAGGTAGAATCTTACAAATGTATAAGCATTGACGAGGATATGTTTACCACATCGTTTGGTGGTAAGTTCTTCACCTCGGCAGACCTCAAAACGCAGGGTTTGAAGGCCGAGTTCTTCAACAACAAGAAGCTTTCGGGCGAGGCTGTATGGAGCTATACGGCAAAGAGCATCGACCACAAGTGGTTGGAGTCGCCAAAGTCGGGCGTGGTGAATAGCGATCGCTTCTCGGCTCGTTGGAGTGGTGTATTCTACAGCAAGGAGGGAGAATCGATTACCTTCAGACTCTCGGGTGACGATGGTTACAGAATGTATATCGATGATGAGTTGGTAATGTCGGATTGGCGCAACCATAGCGTAACAACCCGCTCTTATATCTTGAATGCCGAGGCTGGTCGTGCCTACAATATTCGTATCGAGTATTTCGACAATTCGAGCGATGCGGAGATATACTTCAAGGTTGAGAATAAAGAGTTCGTAAAGCAGCATGCCAAGGCGTTGAAGTCGGTAGATGCAGTGGTTGTTTGTGTAGGTTTCGACAATACAACCGAGAAGGAGAATAAGGATCGCACATTCGAGCTTCCATACAATCAAAGTAAGCTGATAAGCAGTATTGCAACCGTTAATCCAAATGTGATTGCTGTTGTAAATGCGGGTGGCGGTTTCGAGATGGAGAGCTGGATTAACGACGCAAAGGCGGTTTTGTTGGCTTGGTATCCGGGACAGAAGGGTGGTCAGGCTATCGCCGAGATTATCTCGGGTAAGCTCTCGCCAAGCGGACACCTTCCAATCTCTATCGAGCGTAAGTTGGAGGATAACCCTACCTGGGGTAGCTACTATCACAACCTCGATGTAAAGGTTCGCAGAAACCCTTATTTGCGTGTAAACTATAAGGAGGGTATCTTTGTAGGTTATCGTGGCTACGATCGCAAGGAGGTTAAGCCTCTCTTCCCATTCGGATACGGCTTGAGCTACACTACCTTCAAGTACGACAACTTCAAGGTTACAAACTCGGAGAAGGGCTACCTCGTTGAGTTCGATGTTACAAATACGGGCGCAATGGACGCTGCCGAGGTTGCACAGGTCTATGTGGGCTTGAACGAGAAGAGTGTTCCGCACCCTGTCAAGGAGTTGAAGGGCTACGACAAGGCTATGATCAAGAAGGGTGCAACCCACCACTTCGCAATCGAGGTGCCTTATAGCAACCTCTCTTATTTCGATATCATCTCGAATAATTGGGCCGATGCATCGAAGGATGTAACAATCTATGTAGGCTCGTCTTCGGAGGAGATCCACTTCACCCAGAAGGCTGCACATTAGTAGAAAAACTACAAACAAAGTGTGGGGCAGATAACATTATCTGCTCCACTTTTTTATTGTCGATAAAGTTTTACTACCTTTGTGCCATAAAACTGAGATTATGGAGAATTTAGAGTATTTCGATATATTCGAGAATAATTTGTTGCAGGAGCTGATGAAGCTCTGCACCTCGCATAAGATGTTGGAGGGTACGCTCCTCGCATCTGACGATATCGACGAGCGTTGGAAGGAGTATGCTCCAGAGTATATGGCCGATGCCGTGCCACAGGTGAATGCCTTTCCGGCAGCCGCTATTGCATGGGCAGGCTATGTCGGTATGGCTGTAGCGCATCGTTGGGACGAGAATTGGGCGGAGTACGCCACCGAACCATACGATAAGTTGCACGGTGAGCAGGGCTTTGACGATATGGACGAGTATATCGTGCAGAATATCTTGGGATTGTCACTCGAGGATGAAGCCGCGCAGAAGATCGAGGAGATGATGCGCCGTTGTGCCAATACAGCTATCACCTACATCCGCCGCGAGGAGACCGAGGCACAAAGCACCAAGGCATTCTATATCTTTGCCCGCACCACACGCTCGATGTTCCGCATAGGCGCAGCAATGGAGCTCCACCGCCTCGGCTACAAATTCGAGAAGGTGAATGTTGCCGAGTCGTAGTATCACCCTACTTCGCAACATATATCCACCTCGCGAGTCCATACAATGTTTGGCGGTAAGTCGAGATAACAGAAAAAGATAACGACAAAGGAGTGCGATGAACACTCCTTTGTCGTTATTTCAATGGATAGACCTAAAAGCCGAAGTATCGTTTGGCGTTGTTGTAGGAGATGTCGGCAACCATCTTGCCGATGTAATCCATCTCCGAAGCAGGTAACAATCCTCGTTCGATGTCCTGGCCCACGAGGTTACAGAGTATGCGACGGAAATACTCATGGCGAGGGTAGGAAACAAAACTGCGCGAGTCGGTCAGCATACCGACAAACTGCGAAAGCAGGCCAAGTGATGAAATGGCGTTCAACTGCTTAATCATACCATCCATCTGGTCGAGGAACCACCACGCCGCGCCATACTGCATCTTACCCTCCTCAGAACCATCGTTGAAGTTGTAGGCCATCGTTGCTAACACCTCGCTATCTTTCGGGTTGAGGTTGTAGAGAATTGTACGTGCCAGCGCACCCTGCTCGTCCAAGCGGCCCAAAATACGCGAAAGGCCCTCTGCTACATTACCATCAGCTATCGAGTCGCAGCCCGCATCGGGCCCAAAAGAGCGGAAGAGACGCAGATTATTGTTGCGAATTGCACCGATATGAAGCTGTTGTGACCAACCCATCTCAGCATTTAGGCTCAGGAGCTTATGAAGGATGCCACCACGCAGGCTCTCGCTCTCACCATCGCTCAAGTCCTCTCCCGAGCGCAACTTCTTAAACAGGCGAGTGGTGCTATCTGCATCGAACTCGGTATTTGGGACATACGACACGCCGTGGTCCGAGAGCCGGCAACCGCACTCGGCGAAGAACTTTTGACGCAGACGCAGAGCCTCTACGAGCGAGTCGAAATCGGTGATAGCCACACCGCTAACCTCGACCAAAGCATCGACATAGCCATTAAAAGCGGCTGTATTGTTTGTATTTAGCAGTTTATCGGGTCGCCATGTCGGCAACACCTTAACGGCAAAGCCACTCTCGGCAATCTGCTTATGGTATTCGAGCGAATCTATCGGGTCGTCAGTGGTGCAGAGTACCTCAACATTCATCCTCAACAAGAGATTCCTGACACTAAATTCGGGTTGTCCCAACATCGCATTACACTTGTCATAAATCTCGTCAGCATTTTCCTCGCAGAGGAGCTCATCGATACCGAAGTAGCGTTTAAGTTCGAGTTGGGTCCAATGGTATAGCGGATTACGCATCGTCTTGGGCAGAGTGCAAGCCCACGCACGGAACTTCTCGCGGTCGGGAGCACGGCCCGTGATATACTCTTCGGCAACGCCATTAGCACGCAGTGCGCGCCACTTGTAGTGGTCGCCACCAAGCCACAACTCGGTGATTGTGCCGAATTGGTAATCCTCGGCAATCATCTTTGGCGAAAGGTGGTTATGATAGTCGATAATAGGCATCTGCTCGGCATAATCGTGATAGAGCTGACGAGCATAGTCGTTCTCGAGTAAAAACTCATCATGAATAAATGGTTTCATCGTATTTAGGTGTTTTAGTTTTCAAAGAGTGATTTTGCTATACCCATTTCCAAGCCACGCAACTCGGCCAAACCACGCAGACGGCCTATGCAACTATATCCCGGGTTACTCTTTTTGTGGAGGTCGTCAATCATACGATGGCCGTGATCGGGACGCATAGGAATCGAGACTCCTCGACGCTGCTGTAACTCGAGCAGAGCCTTCATCACGCCATACATATCGACATCGCCCTCGAGGTGATTCGCCTCGTGGAAGTTGCCCTCCGCATCGCGCTCGGTACTTCGCAGATGAACAAAGCCCACACGGTCGCCAAAGCGGCGCATCATATCGGCGCAGTCGTTGGCACTGCTCACGCCAAGCGAACCTGTACAGAGGCACAATCCGTTACTCTTGTTCGGCACAGCCTTGATAATAGCCTCGAAATCCTCGGCACAGCTCATAATGCGTGGCAGGCCGAGTATCGACATTGGCGGATCATCAGGATGGATGACCATCACCGCACCCACTTCGTCGGCAACAGGGCATATCTCGGCAAGGAATGCCACCAAGTTGGCACGCAATACCTCTGCCGAGATATCCTTATAGCGGTCGAGTTCCGCCTGGAACTGCTCCAGCGTGAAGCTCTCCTCCGAACCCGGAAGACCGGCAATCATATTACGCACCAAAGTCTTGCGCTCCTCGTCGCTCATCTGCTCGAAACGAGCCTTCGCCTTGCTCTTCTCCTCCTCGGTATAGTCGTTCTCGGCACCCGGGCGTTGCAATAAGAAGAGGTCGAAGGCCACAAATGCCGCACGCTCAAATCGCAGTGCCTGACTTCCGTCGGGCATACGGTACTCCAAGTCGGTACGAGTCCAATCGAGCACAGGCATAAAGTTGTAGGTAATAACCTTAATGCCGCACGCCGCCAAATTACGAATGCTCTGCTTGTAGTTCTCGATATATCGTTTGTAGTCGCCCGTGCGGGTCTTGATATGTTCGTGAACGGGTACGCTCTCGACCACCGACCATACGAGTCCCGCCTCCTCGATAATCTGCTTGCGCTTCTCGATCTCCTCGATTGTCCAAACCTCGCCATTTGGGATGTGGTGCAACGCATTCACTATGCCCGTAGCACCTGCCTGACGGATATCCTGCAACGATACGGGGTCATTCGGGCCATACCATCGCCAGCACTGCTCACATTTATATGCCTTACCCATAATTAAACGCCACTAAATATGCTAAAACCTCCATCTACGGGTAGAACCGTACCTGTGATGAATTTCGATGCATCGCTGGCGTAGAAGACCACCGCACCGTGTAACTCGTCAGCCTCGCCCAATCGACCAAATGGCGTAGCGCGCACCACATCTTTTGCTCTGTCGCTGAGTGAGCCATCAGGGTTGGTCATAAGGGTGCGATTCTGCTCGGTGATGAAGAAACCAGGAGCGATAGCGTTTACTCTCACGCCCTCGCCCACCTTCTTTGCCATCTCGACAGCCATCCAGCGGGTGAAGTTGTCGATTGCAGCCTTCGATGCCGAGTATCCTACCACGCGGGTTACAACACTCTGCGCCGTCATCGACGAGATATTTATAATCGAACCCTTCTTCTGCTTGGCCATCTGCTCACCAAATACGACGGTAGGGATAACGGTGCCCATAAGATTGAGGTTCATAACACCATTGAACGCCGCAAAGTCTATATCGAGGAAGCTCTTGTCGGGCATAATCGTAGCACCCGGCATATTGCCTCCTGCGGCATTAATCAGCACATCCACACTACCCCACTTTGCCACAATCGTCTCACGCGCAGCAATAAGGGCCTCACGATCGAGTACATCGGCCTGACAGAAGATTGCCTCGGCGCCTATCGCGCTCAACTCAGCGGCCAAAAGCTCGCCCTTTTCTGGTTTGCGTCCCACGATTGCCACGTGGGCACCCAACTTGGCTAAACAACGAGCCATCGAGGCTCCCAACACGCCATAACCACCCGTAATTACAGCGACTCTACCTTTAATTCCGAACATATCTGTAATAAATTTGTAGTAAAATTAAATAATTTTTTGCAATATAACAAAAAGTAGGGATGTTTCTTTGATAACAAACGCAACCTCTATATGGCAGCGTCATTTACTCGAAATTTTTCGACATTTTCTACCTAATCAGCCTTGCAACACTATTTTTATTCTAAATTTTTTTATAACTTTGTGACATTACAAACTACAAAATCATAATTCTTATGAAACAAAGAAGATTGGTATATCTGTTGATGGTGGTAGTGTCTATCATTGGTATCACAAACAGCACCATGGCGCAGAATGCGTCTAAATCTGCGAAGAGTAGCACAAAAAGAGCCTATTCCACAAGTATGGATGGCCAGAAGATCGATGGCTATCGTGGCATTTGGTTCAATTTGAAACAGAGCCGTTCAGGCTACGGCCCAAAGTATTCGGGCGGCTTGGGAACATACACAATGAAGCATATCCCGATGGCGGTATATTCCAAGGAGGTGAACAGAACCTACTTCGTCTATGGAGGAGCTCCTGCCGAGAACGAGAAGTATCTACTCTGCATGGTTGGTTGCTACGACCACAAGACAAAGAAGTTGCAGAAGCCTGTTGTTGTGTATGACAAGGGTGTGTTCAATGTCGATGATCCGCACGATGACCCTACCATTCAGTTGGACAAAGATGGATATATCTGGGTATTCGTTGCCGGCCGAGGCAACAAGCGCGCTGGCATCCGCTATCGTAGCGTAAAGCCATACGACATCTCGAAGTTTGAGTATATCAACGAGAGCATTATGGCCTATCCGCAGGTTCACTACCACCCCGAAAAGGGTTTTGCACTCCTATTCACTCGCTATGACGGAAAACGCAAATTGTTCTTCCAGACAAGTAAGGATGGCGTGAATTGGACCCCATACCAGGCTATTGCCGACATCAAGGACAAGAGCAAGAATGACAAGCGATCGGGACACTATCAGTTCTCGAACCTCTGCGGCGAGAAGATTATGACCTGCTTCAACCGCCACCCGAACGGTCAGTGCGACTACCGTACAAATATCTACTATATAGAGTCGAAAGATTGGGGTAAAACTTGGACTACAGCCGATGGTCAGGAGGTAAAGGTTCCTGTCACTGATTGGCAGGACAAGTGCCTTGTACGAGATTATCAGTCAGTAGGAAAGAACTGCTATATCAAGGATATAAGCTACGGCTCGGATGGCAACCCTGTTATCCTCTACCTCACGAGCGACAACTTCTACACAGGCCCTAAGGGCGGAAAGCGCGAGTGGTTCACCATCCATTGGGATGGCAAGGAGTGGGTTCAAAACAAAATTACCGAGTCTACCCACTGCTACGATTCGGGCAGCATCTGGATTGAGAACGATGTTTGGACCGTCATAGCACCTACAGAGCCAGGACCTCAATATTGGGGAACAGGAGGCGAGATGGTAATGTGGCGCAGCAAGGATAAGGGCAAGAGCTGGGAGATAGTTAAGCAGCTCACCGACAACAGCCCTCGCAACCACTCCTACGCACGCCGTCCGTTGTATGTAAATGACGACTTCTACGCATTCTGGGCAGATGGAAATGCCGATAGAAATAGTATCTCGTACCTCTACTTCTGCAACGCCAAGGGTAAGGTATTCCGCATGCCTTACAATATGAAGAAGGAGTGGGAGAAGCCCGTAAGAGTTAAATAATCGCACAGGGCAAGACGAGTAACTTTGAATTGAAAAACTTTAAAACTTATTGAAGATATGAAGAAATTACTATTGGTACTCTTGGTATCCGCTTTTGCCTTCGGAGCATCGGCTCAGAAACGCAACAAGGATATGGAGTTGGCTAACAAAGTGGCTAAATGGCAAATGGACAACTACTCGGCACCATTGAAGAAACCGCGTGGCGATATGCACTGGGCAAACGGAACTCTCTTCCGCGGTCTGTTCAAGTGGGGCGAATTTACGGGCAATCAATCTTGCTTCGACTTCTTGATTGCCTTGGGCGAGAAGAACAATTGGACTCTGCTCGACCGCGTCTATCACGCTGACGACATCTGCGCAGGTTGGACCTACCTCAAGCTCTACGAGAAGTACAAGAGAGAGGAGATGCTCACCGCCACCAAGGAGCGCGCAGACTATATCATAGCCAATCCGTCGAAGATCAAGATCTCCTACATCGTCAAGGATGGCCGTAGCCGTTGGACCTGGTGCGATGCACTCTATATGGCACCTCCTGTCTATACAGAGCTCACTCGATTGACCAACGACAAGAAGTATCTGACCTTTATGGACGAGGAGTTCTACGCAACCTATCGCCATCTCTACGACTTCGATTACGACTTGTGGTATCGCGACTGCAACTTTGTCACCCGCCTCGAGGCTAACGGAAAGCCTGTATTTTGGGGCCGTGGCAATGGTTGGGTATATGCAGCACTCCCTATGATCTTGGAGAGTTGTCCTAAGGATTGGCCTACCTACGATTTCTATTTGCGCCTCTATAAGAAGATGTCGGCTGCCATTATCAAGTGCCAGGACTCTGCAGGCTCATGGCACGCAAGTATGCTCGACACCAAGAGCTACCCTGTACCTGAGAATAGCGCATCGGGCTTCTTTGTCTATGGCTTGGCGTGGGGTGTAAACAACGGCATCCTCACAGATGCGGTCTATAAGAAGGCTGCAAAGAAGGGCTGGAAGGCGTTGAAGAGCCATGTAAATAAGGATGGTAAGTTGGGCTATGTTCAACCTATCGGCGCATCTCCAAAGAAGGTAAAGGCTGAGAATTCCGAGATGTATGGTGTCGGAGCATTCCTCTGCGCAGCTATCGAGATGATAAAGATGAAATAGTGATCGCCTTCGGGCCATCAACCGAAGATAGGGGTGTCGAGACTCTCTCGAACACCCCTATCTATTTTTGTTGTTGATATTCTATTACCTCTTTCTCACGCAACGCACACGAGCTCACCACCATCAAACAAGGCAACCCACTGCGCTGCCTCGGGAGTGTTCTCCTCGCCGAGATTCATCTCGCCGAAGAGCTTGAAAGATGTTATCTCGCTTGCTGAGCTCACCTCGGCACGGGTGGCTACATTGCCGAATTTTATGGCTGAAACCTTTGGAGTATAAAACAAACTATCGTCGCTACAAGCAACGATAGTAAGTAATGCAAAAATTCCCCAAAAAAGTCTCTTCATAACCTAAACAAGGGTTTGGTCACCTTGTTGAAATCTAACCATTGCGAGCCCCCAGGCCCATTTGCGACTATAAGGGACACTCAAGCCCTTATAGCCAAAAGTTTTTATTGATTACTGAACGGTAACATTACCGTCTGCTGGAGTTGTAAAGCCATCAACCTCAACAACAGTAAACTTAATCTCCTTACCAGGAACAGGAAGCTCTGCTACGAATGTGTAAGCGTTATTAGCCAAGAATTCCTGAGTATCAACAGTCTTGGTATAGTTATATGTTTTAATAGTATCACCATTAAGTTTGCATACTGCATTGAAAGTGATTGTCAATGTAGGAGTACCAGGGATAATCACATAAGCACCCGTCGCAGAAGATCCTGCAGTTGCAACATTTGTTACATTTCCAAAAGTGAGAGGATTTACCATTATTCCTTTCTGCTCGCTCCAAACACCAGCCGGAGTACACTCACCAGTTGCAAAAGCACCTGCAACCTTAACATCTGTTACATCGTAGCTGTAATCCTCATTAAGACTAGCTGCCACTGTAAACTTAAATGCGATACGCGACAAGAGGTGCTTGAAAGTAAACGCAACAACAGGTGTAGCTTCACCTTCAATTGTAGTAGTGCCTGCTCCAGAAGGAGTTCCCTGCTCATTAGTCGCTGCAGTTGCAGAAGCATAAAGCAAATCATTATCACCCTCTGCAGTGTAAGAAATAACTGTTGGCATACCATTAACAACAGTCTTAGCCGAACCATTTACGATAGCTGCAAAGTTGAAATCACACGAAGGTGTCCAGTAACGAATCTTGTCGCAAGTGTAGAGTTTTTCTACGCCACTACCTTTAACTGTTGCACCCTCCTCGCCATAGAGAGCTACAAAACTTTGAGCTTGACCCTGTGCAACCTTACCTGCAACATTACCCCAAACCTTGAACTGAGTTGGCACTGTGCCATTCTCATAAATCGCCTTAGTAGAGTTGTCAACGAAAGCGTCGCCGAAAGCGATGGCATTGCCCTTAGGAGCCACAAGGGTGTCCTCGGTAGCACAAGCTGCGAATGCAGCCATAGCCATCATTGCGATAAAAATCTTCTTCATTTTAGTAAAATTTTAAAGAGTTAATATTTAATTTGTTTATTTGTTTTCTATTCTTCTTCATTGCGAGGCTTGTTTCAAGCCGTGGCAATCTTCCGCTTTTCTATTTAATGCCAATATGGGAGATTGATTTTCAATCTTCGCTGCTCCGCCTCAACATAGTGTACAAGCACCCTTTGTTTTCGGCTTAATCGCAGCGCTCCCACAGTCGTTTCACTCCTTCGGAATGACGCTCTATTTTTTTCGTTTTTTCCTCCTCGTCATTGCGAGAGCCGTAGGCTCGTGGCAATCTCTATTTTCGTCATTGCGAGGCTTGTTTCAAGCCGTGGCAATCTTCCTTTTCGTCATTGCGAGAGCCGTCGGCTCGTGGCAATCTTTTTTTCTTAGGGGTTATCGCGGGAACATTCAACCCACGATAACCAAAATATCTACCGATTAGTTGTTTGTATCAGGGAGGATATTGTCGTGGTCTGGCTCTAGAACATCAGGAGCAACAACAGGATTCTTCCAACCCTCAACCTTAGTAACTGTGAACTTAATAGTCTCGTTCAAACCTACCTCGAGGTTGAAGCTATAAGCAGTACCCTTAACCAATGTAAGAGAGAAGTTCTTCTCGTAGTTGATAACATCAACAATAGCGTTACCATAGTACAAAGTGATAGTACAAGAAATTGTTACATCGCGAGTACCAGGAATCAAAAGACGCTCGTAGTGCGACTTGTAAGTATTTTGAGCACCAACAGCAACAGCTTCACCACTATTCAGAACATTACCATCTGTATCAAGATCTACAATATTCTTAAATTCAAGAGGATTTGTTGCAATAGTGAAAGAACCCCAACCGTCTACAACATCATAAATACCCTCACTTGCAACACCAGAAATTTCGATATCTGTTACCTTGTAAGTGTAAGCAGTTGCAGGAGATGCAGGAGTTGTGTTTGTGAAAGTGAACACAGCCTTTGACAAGAGGTGATCGAAGGTGAAAGCAACAGGACCATTACCGGTATTCTTACCCTCAATATTCTTAGCCTCTGCATAGAGAAGGTCTTTCTGACCTGCTGCATTATAGCTAATAGTCTTAGGCAACTCGTTCTCATGCGATTCAACATTACCATTTGCAATAGCCGCAAAGTTGTACTTGTTGCCATCAATCCAATACTGAGTATAGCTGTCTGCATAGCTCCAGCTACCAGCTGTTGCTTTACCCTCACCATCTGTTTCAGTTACAGCACCGGTAACCTCTACTCCATCGAAAATACGCACGATAGGTGCATTATCAGCGTGGTCACCCTGAGTTGTACCGTAAACAACAAAGCTTGTCAAAGTCTTTGTTGTGATACTTGGGTCGATAGCCTTGGTTGTGTTATCAACGAAAGCGTTATCGAAAGCGATAGCCTCGCCCTTTGGAGCTACTACTACATCCTCCTGTGCGCAAGCTACCAACGATGCAGCAGCCAAAGTCGCAAGAATAATCTTTTTCATATCTTTTAAGTTTGTCTTTTAATTTATTTACTCATTAACCTTTCGGGATTAGAAAACGATAGTAGCTTCACCGCTGTTACCGCTTCCTACTGTAGCCTTTGTACCACCAACACGACCAGCATAGTGGTTTACATTATACTGACTCTGAGCGGTATAGTTGTTGTAGTTTACACTATTATCAACAATGAGAGTTACATCATTGCCTACAACGCAGTTGTCAACAAGGGCTGTGTGTAAATTTTTCGTATTGAGTATACCTACGATACCACCGAGGTCACGATAAGCCTTAATAGTTGTTGTTGCAACCGAGCAACCGAGTACATCGATAGCGTAAGCATAACCAACGATTGCACCGGCCTTATCACCCAAGTCGTTATTTACAGCCGCAACGGTCACTGTAGAGTTTGTCACATGGCAGTTCTCTACGCTCCAACGAGTGTTTTCACCACCGTTCTGAGCACCGTCAGCCCAACCAACAACAACACCTGCATAGTGAGCACCTACGATATTCGCGTTATCGAACTTAACATTCTTGATGTTACCCTTCCAGTTGTAACCGAAGAAACCAGCCTCATCTGTAGAGTTAACCTTGAGGTTGCTGATAGTGTGGTCCTGACCATCGAAAGTACCATGGAACGACTTAGCAACACGCTCAACACCGATTGGAGTCCAGAGGTTAGTCAATGTAATGTCATTTGTCAACTTAATGGTCTTACCTGCGAAAGTATCAGCACCGCTATTTACCTGATCTGCAAACCAACGAAGACCCTCCTCGCTGTAGATCTCAATATTTGTCTCGTCAACAACCTTTACACCAACGATTACATCCTCCTCTACCCAGTCGGTGATATCCTCAACAGCGAATGTGATAGGCTCGCCAGGGTTGCCGAGTGTGATAACGAAGTTATAAGCGCGACCTGCTACGAAAGTGTGAGTAGCGTCGAGAACCTTGTTGTAAGAGTCATTCAAAACATCGGTGTGAGTGCCATCTGCATTCGCAACCTTGTTCTGTACATAGTACTCAACATCGATCGAGATCTTCAATGCAGCACCCTCCTCTGGGATGAAGAGACGCTCGTAGTTCGACTCGCCTGTAGCACCCATCTCCAACTTCTTTGCATCCTCAACACTGTTAGCACCAACAGATACAATATGGCCGAAAGTTACATTGTGTTTGGTGTTGTCTGTACCCCAAGCCTTATTCACAACATCATAAGTTGCAGTCTTGGTTGCATCGAGAACCTTCACGCCTTTAACCTTGTAAGAGTTGCCGTTGCCATTCTGCATCTGGTTCTTAACGGTAACCTTCATCTTCGACAAGAGGTGGTTGAAGGTAAACTTCACAGGCTGTACATTGTTAGCGTAGTTTACGCCCAAAACCTCAGCATAGAGGAGATCGTCCTGTGTGCCGTCAGCAGCCTGAGTAGCATCGTATGCGATTGCAACCGGCATACCGTCAACGCCCGGTGTTACTGTGCCGTTCACTACAGCAGCAAAGTTGTAAGTATTATTTGCAACCCAGTACTGAGTGTAAGCCTCGTCGTAAACCCATGCACCATTCTGCTTCGCTACCTCCAAGCCGTTGAAGATGTTAGCTACTACACTCTCAGTGTTCTTTACAGTACCGTAAACATTGAATGCCTTGAGCTCGTTAGCGTCGCCTGCAATGTTTGTGTAGGTGCCGTCGATAGCCTTGGTTGCGTTGTCGATAAACGCGTTACCAAAAGTGATGGCCTCGCCCTTAGGAGCCACAAGGGTATCCTCGGTAGCACAAGCTGCGAATGCAGCCATAGCCATCATTGCGATAAAAATCTTCTTCATATCAGTAAGTTTTTTTTCTGTTCTTATCTAAAGCCGTGGCGGGGCTACCGCCACGGTAGGGGGGATTAGTTATTCTCCTCTGAATCTGGAGTTGTATCTGGCTGCGGATAAATAGTAGTGTTGCCTGGTGTATAATCCCAAGTTGGTAACGCAGTTGCAGTGAACTCGATCACACCACCAACCTTAACAGTAAGTGTCATGTTATAAGCCTTACCAGCAACAAAGTCAAGGTCAAAGTCCTGAATTGTTTCAGTAGAATAATCTACCGAGCTAATCAAAGACTCGTTGCCACCATCTACATAGTAAAGATTTACAGTATAAACAACTACTGCATTCTCGAGAGGCAAAAGCAACTTCTCGTTAGCGCACTCTGTCGATGCTGCAACAGCCACAACATCATCAAATGCCTGACCGTCATTCGACACAAGACTGCCCCAAGTCTTAGAAGCTACATTGTATACACCAGTGTTGTATGCATTTTTAACCTTAACACCTGTTACAGTGTACTTGTAATTCTCTACATCCGAAGTCTCATTTACAACGGTAAACTTAACCTTTGAAAGAAGGTGACCAAAAGAGAAGCCAACAATACCATTTGTAGGGCCAGCTGTTACTTGCACATCCTTGCAAAGAAGGTCTGTCATTCCGTCTGCTTTGTAAGTGATAGTTGCAGGCATGTTATCAACTGTAGCAGTTTCTGTCACACCACTCTTATCACCATCCACAATACCTACAAAGTTGTAAACAGCACCAGGAATCCAATACTGAGTAGGAGTGCCCACAGCAGGAGTCCAAGCATCGCCATACTCTGCATCACCCTTAGTGTACACTACGCCAGGATAAATAACCACAGGAGACTGATTTGCAGTTACAGTACCCCAAACCTTGAATGATGTGATGTCGTTTGTAACACCATTGTTTGTTGCGCAGTACGATGGGTCAATTGCACGCACCGAGTTGTCAACGAATGCGTTGCCAAATGCGATAGCCTCGCCCTTAGGAGCTGCAATCTGCTCCTCGTTGCTACAAGCTACGAATGCAGCGATAGCCAAAACCGAAAATAAAATTTTCTTCATAATTGTAAGTTTTTATTGTTTTTTGTTTTTGTTGTTTCTTCAATTTTCGTCATTGCGAGGCTTGTTTCAAGCCGTGGCAATCTTCCGCTTTTAGTTTAATGACAATATGGGAGATTCCCACAGTCGTTTCACTCCTTCGGAATGACGCTCTATTTTGTCCGTTTATCCTTCTTCGTCATTGCGAGAGCCCGAGGCTCGTGGCAATCTCTATTTCGTCATTGCGAGGCTTGACTCAAGCCGTGGCAATCTTCCGCTTTTCGCTTTATCGCCCCTCCTTGAATGGGTAAACCGTTGATTATCAACGATTAATACCCCCCCCCTAGCCACCTGGGAGGAGGGGAATAAACCCCTAAAATCCAATACTTTTTACCTAACTGCGACTAATGCGACC
>JAFZEY010000094.1 GCA_017560455.1 Alistipes sp.
CTTGGATCAGCCTTGGTTGCATTACCAACAAAGTTGGTGAATGCGATAGTTGCAGAGCTCTGTGGCACTGCCAACTCCTCATTCTGCACGCACGCTGTCATACCTACAGCTGCAAGTGCTACGAATAAAAGCTTTTTCATAATTGTTTGTTTTTAAAGTTTATAAAATTGTTGTGTAAATTATATATCTTAATACATCGCCATGTAACCGATTGATAATCAACGAAATACCCCCCCCTAAAAATAGGGAGGGGTATTATCTGCACCGTTTATGGTCGAAATACCTTGCATTTTTCATACATATGTATCGCAAATATATACTTTTTTCTACATATAAACAAAGTCTATTCCATTTTTTTCATTTATACCCACAAAAAAAGAGTTATCAAAATTTAATTGACAACTCCTTGATTCTGAATATTATCGAAGAACGATATTACTTTCTCTCCAAATCTATAAACGAGAATGGAGCATCGAACTCCTCGCCGCGCTCAAAATCCTCGCGCGAGAGCTCTCTCCACTCCGCCAAATCGAACTTCGGGAACGAAGTGTCGCCCTCGTAATTGCGGTGCACAATCGTAAGGTACAACTTATCAGCCAACGGCAAGGCTTGCTCGTAAATCTGAGCGCCTCCGATAATGAAGACCTCCTCCTCTTTCGGGAACATCGATATCGCCTCCTCCAGAGAGTGAGCCATCTCGCAACCCTCGTAGGTTGTATCTCCGCGCGTGATGACAACATTCGTGCGCTTTGGCAGTGGGCGACCTATAGAGTCGAAGGTTTTGCGACCCATAATTACGGGGTGACCCGTGGTGGTTGTACGGAAACGGCGCATATCCTCTTTGAGATTCCACAAGAGGGTGTTCTTATCGCCGATAACGCCATTCTCGGCTATTGCAACAATGATTGAAATCATTGAAATAAAGATTTGAAGTTACTTTTCATTCTCTCTTCCTTTTATAAAATCGGAGATGATTGAGCTATTTTTGTGCGATGCAAGGCGGCAAATGCAGAGCATAGTAGGCCTATGTGAGGAATTTGGCGACCGTAGCAAGGTGCAAAATTTACCAATCAGAACGATTTTAAAATGACATAGGGGCTTTAATAGTTGGATATGGATCGTAGCCTTCCAGCGTAAAATCCTCATACTTAAAGTCGAACACCGACTTAACATCAGGATTAAGGCGCATCTTCGGCAATGCTCGCGGAGTACGCGAAAGTTGCTCATCCACCTGCTCCATATGGTTGAGATAGAGGTGAGTATCGCCCGTAGTATGAACAAACTCGCCCGGCTCCAAACCGCACACCTGCGCCATCATCATAGTGAGCAAGGCGTATGATGCAATATTAAACGGCACGCCAAGGAAGGTGTCGGCACTGCGCTGATAGAGCATACAAGAGAGCTTGCCATCGGCCACATAGAATTGGAAAAGCGTATGACACGGAGGGAGAGCCATCTTCTCGACATCGGCAACATTCCACGCCGAAACAATGATACGGCGCGAGTCGGGATTACGCTTAATAAGATCCACAGCCTGCTGAATCTGGTCGATAGCCTTGCCATTTGGTCGCGGCCACGAACGCCACTGATAGCCGTAGACATGGTTCAAGTCACCGAACTTATATCCGTCAATCGGCGAATCGATACTCTCCTGCGCTGCTCGCAAGAACTCCTCCATAGAGACAGGAAGCACGCCCTCTTTGACGCACAACTCGTTGTAGTAGCGATAGGCATCGTTATCCCAGATATGCACACCGTTATCGACGAGATACTTGATGTTGGTATCGCCATTCAGGAACCACAACAGCTCGTGAATAACACCCTTCAAAAAGACCTTTTTTGTCGTAAGCAACGGAAAGCCCTGCGAAAGATCAAAGCGCATCTGATGTCCGAAAACCGACTTGGTACCCGTACCCGTGCGATCGGTCTTAACTATACC
>JAFZEY010000095.1 GCA_017560455.1 Alistipes sp.
GGGCGCAGTTACAATGAAGGCTTGTAAGGCGGGCTGTATCGGCTGTGGCAAGTGCTCGAAGGTTTGCGAGTTCGGTGCCATCACCGTTGAGAACAACTTGGCATTTATCGACTCTACAAAGTGTCGTTTGTGCCGTAAGTGCGTTGCAGAGTGCCCAACAGGTGCTATTAAGATGATTGGTCTTGCACCACTCCCTCCAAAAACGGAAAACTAAAAAACTAAAAATCACTACATAATATAATGAAAACATTTCCGATTGGCGGAGTTCATCCGTCAGATAATAAGAAGTGGAGCAAGGCGAAAGCAATTGAGCCTATGGAGTTGCCCGATGTGGTAACTATTCCACTTGCACAGCATATCGGAGCACCCGCTACTGCCATCGTTGCTAAGGGCGATGCAGTGAAGGTAGGACAGAAGATTGCCGAGGCTACGGGCTTTATGTCGGCAAACATCCACGCACCTATCTCGGGTACCGTTACATCTGTCGATATGCAGTTGAATGGTCAGGGCTTGCGCCAGATGATGATTACAATTAAGCGCGAAGGCGATGAGTGGGCTGAGGGTATCGACCTCTCGACCGACCTCGTTAAGGAGTGCAACCTCTCGGCAGGCGAGATTAACGCCCGCATCAAGGAGGCGGGTATCGTAGGTATGGGTGGTGCTACATTCCCAACACATGTAAAGCTTTCGATCCCTGAGGGCAAGAAGGCCGAGATTTTGATTATCAATGGTGTAGAGTGTGAGCCATACCTCACCTCGGACTACCGCACAATGTTGGAGCGTGGCGAGGAGTTGCTCATTGGTACCTCGATTTTGATGAAGGCTGTATCGGTTGAGAAGGCAGTTATCGGTGTCGAGAACAACAAGCCTGATGCAATCGCACACCTCAGCAAGTTGGCGAAGGCGTACAACGGCATCGAGGTTAAGCCTCTCAAGACCATGTATCCGCAGGGTGGTGAGAAGCAGTTGATTGCAGCCGTTACAGGTCGTGAGGTTCCTGCTCCACCGGCACTCCCTATCGATGTGGGTGCGGTTGTTTGTAACGCTTCGACTGCTGTGGCTGTATATGAGGCTGTGCAGAAGAATAAGCCGCTTGTTCAGCGCGTAGTTACTGTTACCGGTAAGTCTATAAAGGATACAAAGAATCTCCTCACTCGTTTTGGTACTCCTGTATCGGCTCTTATCGCGAAGTGTGGCGGTCTTCCTGAGGGTGACAACCGTGTCTTGAATGGTGGTCCTATGATGGGTCGTCCGATGGCAAACTTGGATTCTCCGGTGATGAAGGGATGCTCGGGTATCACAGTATTGAGCGGCGCAGAGGCGTTGCGTGGTGAGCCTTCGGCTTGTATCAAGTGTGCCAAGTGTGTTGAGGCTTGCCCTATGGGCTTGGAGCCTTACCTCCTCTCGAAACTCTCGAAGAAGAAGGCTTGGGACGATGTGGAGAAGAATGATATTGTAAGTTGTATTGAGTGTGGTTGCTGCCAATACACCTGCCCTGCAAACATCGCACTGCTCGACTATGTGCGTCTTGGCAAGCAGACTGTAATGGGTATTATCCGTGCTCGTAACGCAAAGAAATAAAGGAGAATAAGATATGGCAAACAGAACTATTGTAGCCTCGGCTCCGCATATTCACGGCCCTCAGTCTACCACTCGCTTGATGGGTGATGTTATCATCGCTCTCTTGCCTGCGTTGGCAGTTTCGGTCTATGTCTATGGTTGGGGCGTTTTGGGTATCACAGCAATGTCGATTGGCTGCTGTGTGCTCTTCGAATCGTTGATTCAGAAATTCTTGGTTAAGGGTAAGCAGACCGTGACTAACCTCTCGGCTGTGGTAACCGGTTTGTTGTTGGCAATGAATATGCCTGCAAACATTCCGTTGTGGATTGTCGCTATCGGTGCGTTGGTGGCTATCGGTGTTGCGAAGATGCCTTTCGGCGGTCTTGGTAAGAATCCGTTTAACCCCGCTATCGTTGCGCGTGTGTTCCTCTTGATTGCATACCCTGTGCAGATGACATCGTTCGCTATGCCTTCGACAGAGGGCTTTGCTGATGCCTATTCGGGTGCTACCCCTCTCGCAGCTGCGAAGGCTGGCCTTTTGAACTTCGGCGAGTACGATATCCTCGGTATGTTCACAGGTAATATGGCAGGCTCATTCGGTGAGGTTGCAACCTTGGCGTTGTTGCTCGGTGGTGCATACCTCCTCATTCGTCGCGTAATCACTTGGCACATTCCTGTATCGGTACTCGGTACTATGGCGGTATTTGCTGCTATCTACGGTGCTTTCTCGTTCGATACTCCACACCTTGTGTCGAACTTCGCTATCTTCCATCTTATCGCAGGTGGTGCCGTATTGGGCGCAATGTTTATGGCTACCGACTATGTTACCTCTCCGATGACAACCAAGGGTATGGTTATCTACGGTATCGGTATCGGTGCCTTGACTATGACCATCCGTTTGTGGGGTGCATATCCAGAGGGTATGTCGTTCGCTATCCTTATTATGAATAGCGTGGTGCCACTCATCAACAAGTATATCAAACCACGCCGTTTTGGCTCTAAAAAGTAGGAGGGTAGAGATATGAAGAGTTCATTGAAAAATATGGTTTTGGTGCTTTTCTGCATCACTCTCGTTTCGGCAGCTTGCGTGGGCTTGGTGAATATGATTACCGTGGATCCTATCGCGAAGGCGAAGGAGGCAGCCGAGAAGGCGGCTTTGGCGCAGGTAT
This sequence comes from Alistipes sp., assembly GCA_017560455.1. Classification (GTDB taxonomy): domain Bacteria; phylum Bacteroidota; class Bacteroidia; order Bacteroidales; family Rikenellaceae; genus Alistipes. Next base: position 2,730 of record JAFZEY010000095.1, read on the forward strand.
TGCCTGCATTCGATGCTACCGAGATGTCGGAGCACGAGGCTGACGAGTTGGCTATCGTGGCTTACAAGGCTACAAAGGATGGCGAGGTTGTAGGTTACGCTGTTAAGACTGCTACAAAGAATGGCTTTAGCGGTATGGTTAAGATGATGGTAGGCTTCGACACTAAGGGTACTATCCTTAATGTGAATGTCTTGGAGCAGAACGAGACTCCGGGCTTGGGTGCAAAGATGACCGAGGAGGGCAATCCTCTCTTGGCAAGTGTCCAGGGCAAGGATGCTGCGAAGGTTAACTTCACTGTAAAGAAGGACGGTGGCGATATCGATGCCTTGACCGCAGCAACAATCTCTTCGCGTGCATACGCAGATGCGGTAGCGCGCGCATACGCAGTATTTAAGGTTGCAGCAGGTTGGTCAGACGATGTTGAGGCTACCTCGGGTGCAACACAAACTAAGGAGGAGTAATTATGGCAAACAAAGTAACACAACTCTTGAAAGATAAGCTGCTCCTCGTATGGCGTGGCGTTATTAAGGATAATCCGACCTTCGTATTGGTGCTCGGTATGTGTCCTACACTCGGTACTACCACATCAGCCGAGAATGGTTTCGGTATGGGTGTTGCGACTATGGCGGTGTTGATTATGTCGAACATCGTTATCTCGCTCATCAAGAATGTGATTCCCGATAAGGTGCGTATCCCTGCATTTATCGTGGTTATCGCATCGTTCGTAACAGTTATTCAGATGTTGATGCAGGCCTTCGTGCCTTCGTTGTACGCATCGCTCGGTGTGTTTATTCCGTTGATCGTGGTGAACTGTATCATCCTCGGTCGTGCGGAGGCTTTCGCATCGAAGAATGGCGCACTCGACTCGGCACTCGACGGTGTAGGTATCGGCTTGGGCTTCACCTTCTCGTTGACCGTTATCGGTGCTGTACGCGAGGTGTTGGGTAGCGGTGCTATCTTCGGCTACGACCTCGGCATCGGCAGCTATACACCACTCGTATTTGTCCTCGCACCGGGTGCTTTCTTGGTATTGGGCTTTTTGATGGTATTGTTCAACAAATTCTTAAAGAAGTAGGGCTATGGAGTTATCATATTTCGCAATTATCATCGGTGCGATATTCGTAAATAATGTCGTGCTTTCGCAGTTCCTCGGCATCTGTCCGTTCCTCGGTGTTTCGTCGAAGGTTGAGACCTCGATGGGTATGGGTGCAGCCGTAACCTTTGTTATGGCGTTGTCGGCTATTGTAACATGGTTGATTCAGACCTATGTCCTCGTGCCACTCAGCATCGAGTATATGCAGACTATCGTCTTCATCCTCGTTATTGCAGCGTTGGTGCAGATGGTGGAGATCGTCCTGAAGAAGGTATCACCTTCGTTGTATCAGGCTCTCGGTATCTTCCTTCCGCTCATCACTAC
>JAFZEY010000096.1 GCA_017560455.1 Alistipes sp.
CGCTACCCGACTTTACATCGATAGACTTGAAAGGTGCCACCTTCTTATTGCCACAACGCAATGTAAAGGTTTCGCCACTCGAAAGAGATACCTTGCACTCATTAGCATTTATCTCCTCAACATTTGTTGCATAGGCAAACGAACTTAATCGCTTTTGGAGTAATTGAACCTCCTGCGGGGTTTGAGCAAGAAGCACTGCTGCCTGCCATACAATACTTAGTAGAATAATGATTCGTTTCATATTTTTGCTGTTTAATAAATGTTCTGTTATTTATCCGTTGCCCACTCGACCTTGGCACCTTCGTACATTACGATGTGGCTTGTCACAAGCGACTTGAGCAATAAGTATGTGTCGTAGATATTTATGCCCGAAGTGTTACCCTTTGCTATGGCGTAACCTATAACTGCGCCGTAACCCTTTGTCGAGTGGAGAGCGTGCATATTGCGCCACAAGTAGCTCTCGTTCCACATAAGGTCGTTGCTCGGATTACCTCCTCGGCGAATATCGTCGCCCAATGAGGTGGTGTCGATAGGTGTGCGAACAACCACATATAAGCCTTTCTTCTCGCACTCTTCGATAACCTTGTAAGCATCTTTGTCGAGGGTAACGACAACTCCGTTGTAGCCAAACTTTCGTACCTCGTCAAGACTCTTTACTGCACCGTACTCAACTAGATTTGGAACAACCTGCACATTGTTGACGTAGAGCTGCTTGTTGCGAAGTTCGATTTGGCGCAGTGCGATATTGCGACTTACGCACTCTGCTACACGGTTATCGATACGGCTCTCCAGATCAAGACGCACTCGGGTTGGGGCATCCGACTTCCACAATGCATTCGCCGGCACAACACAACTAAAGCGCAACGAATCCTCGCGCCTCATATCGAGTGTCATCTCGCGATAGCCCTCCGCAAGGAGTATTGTATCGTTCAGACGCAAAGCGTAGTGCATACGCATCGACTTAGGATTGAGCGCATCGCACTTGACGGGAATAGCAACCTCGGCAACACCTTCGCCCAAGTCGTTGAGTCGAAGCAATGCCACAACATCGCGAATTCGTATTGACGGCTGAGAGAACACTTCGATTTGCTGCAGGGCAACCTCCTTCGAGGTATATAGCTTATTGGCCGATGAAGCGCTGTCGAGAGTAACGACAACCTCGTTACGACCCTCCTTACTCGCTTTTGTTATATTAAACTCTGCGCCCATCACTCCACTTGGCGAAAAACCCATCTCGCGACCATTCACTCGAACAGTATAGGCCGACGATGCGTAGCCAATGCGCAAAATAACCTGACGATTCAACCAGCTAACCGGAAAAGCGAAGTGGGTAGTGAATGTAGATGTCGTTCCTTCATCTTTGCGAACGGGCTCCTCAACCACCGCCACAAAAGTCGATTTCGACTCCTCTCCGCCGACAGCATCTGCGGCTTTGTTGTACGGCACAAGCCTTGCTCGAGCAGGCTCCACATTGCGCTCCGAGAGTTCGTAAGTACTTTGTGCTATGGCTGTATTTATGGCGATAATCGAAAGTAAGATTACGCTAAAAAGAGTTCTCTTCATATTTTTTTGTATCTTTGCCACAAAGATACTATTTATTTTGGTAAAATAATATGCCCGATACCACAAATTTATCAAATATATCCGCCACAATTAAGGATATTAATGGCGAAAGACATATTTGGGATTCGTTGCGTCGCCGTTGGCTCGTCTGCACACCCGAAGAGGAGGTGCGCCAATATGTGATAGGCTGGCTCGTTTCGAAGAAGGGTGTGCCACAATTGAGAATTTCACAGGAATATCCTGTGAATATTAACGGGCAGCACCAACGCGCCGACATTGTGGTTGTGGATGATTTTGCAAAGCCGCATATTCTGGTCGAGTGCAAAGCTCCCGATGTGAAGATTACCGAGGAGGTGCTTATGCAAGCAATGCGCTACAATGCGGTAGTAAAGGCGAGATTCCTCATATTGACAAACGGAAAGCAGATCTTCTGCTACGAATACCGAGAGGGCAACTATCGCGCCGTATCGGACTTCTCGATATAACGATTAGAGGTGGGTTAATTGCCCACCTCTATCACTTCTACCGTCCAACCAAACAGATCGTTGGCGCACGCCATCTGCATCTGTGAAATTTGCGAATTCTGCACCGTATCGGCAATCATCGCATTCACCAACTGCCCCACATCAGCATAGGTATTATCCACCGCATTTGCAAAACATTGGTAGAAGGTATTCTGCTGCGCTCGAGTAAGCCCATCGGGCAGAATATTTGCCGCCACAAGGTCGCGATAAGGGTAGAGATGTCGCATATTCGAGGCATCGGCGGCGAGCTGCTCGACAATGGTCGTCACGACATAGACCTGCACCGTATCGTTCACGGCAGGCATCTCGATAAGTGTTGTGTAGACAGGATAAGCCTCCTCCATCGAGGCCAAGACGCGATCGGTAAAGAGCATATACTCCGCCTCGCTCAAATCATTGAGATAGACTATCTTGCGATAATCGCGCAAGAGATTGCGCATTGCTTGTCGCTCCTCGCGATTCCATTTTGTCTGCTCGCCGCAAGCGAACATTCCTCCGATAACGAGTGCCACAATGGCAAACGAAAAAAGAAACTTTTTCATCGTGTGTGAATTTTATTTTGTTAAACCACACGATGAAAAAGCAACCTTCGTGCCAACTCTCAGACCACTACTCCGAAAGGGCAAACTCCTTCGTCACCACGATGCGTATAGCCTGCGGCACTACAGATATGGTAACGGGTGTTCCACCTTGTAGCTCGCCGTCTGTTTCGAGCGGCATATTTGGGGTGGATAAAATCTTCACAACCTTGCCCTGCGCGTGATTCACATGGCCTATAGAGTAGATTTTACCGTTAAAAAGTCGTGTTACACGGAATACGACATGCCACCAATGCACAGGACGGATGATTGTCAAATCGAGTAATCCATCATTCGCCACGGCACGAGGCAACTGCTGAATACCTCCGCCATTGTAGCGACAGATGCCCACCGCCAACGAGAAGAGCAAATTCTTGTAGATGGTCTTCCCATCAACCTCGATGGTCGCTCCTGCGGGCTTTGCCGAGAAGTAGCCCTTGAGAAGGCTGTAGAGATAGAGCCATTTACCCTTGTAGCCCTTCAACTTGAGGTGGTTGAAAATCTTTATGACATAGGCATCAAAGCCGAGTCCTGCAACATTTGCCATATAGCGACTCTGCTCGTAGCTCGACTCGGTGTAGGTCACCTTACCTACATCTTGTAGGTATGAGTAGCCCTCCTTGATAGCTCGTACCACCGCCGAGTAGTTGCGCGGAATACCGAATGTGCGGACCCAATCATTACCCGTACCTACAGCAATTACCGCCAGAAGAATCTCCTTCGGCTCGCACTGTTTCTGGATAAAGAGTCCGTTCACCACCTCGTTCAGCGTACCATCGCCGCCCACCACAATAATCCTGCGATAGCCGCGATTTACCGCCTCGACCGTCAATTCGGTGGCGTGGTAGCGATGCTCGGTGAAGGCAGGGTCGTGCTCGATGCCGTTTTCGCGTAAGAGGTGGGAGATTTTCGGAAAATCTCCCAAACCCTTACCTCCGCCCGATATCGGATTTACAACAACAAACCAACGGCCTGTCATATAAATTCAGAATTATTAATTTTGTATTTTATTTTGCAGGAGCGTTCTTCAATGTGTTGAGCAAGAAGTCGTAGAACTTCTCAACCGAAGCGATCTCCACCTTCTCATCCGGTGAGTGTGGATAGCAGATTGTCGGACCAAACGAAATCATATCGAGGTTTGGATATACACCACCGATAAGACCGCACTCCAAACCTGCGTGGATAGCAGTTACAGCTGGCTTCTTACCATACAATGCCTCGTACGATGCCAACATCGCCTTCAAGATTGGCGACTCCATATTTGGCTTCCAACCGTCATATCCTCCACTGAGAACTACAGTACCGCCAATCAACTCAAATATACCCTTGATAGCGTAACCGAGAGCCATCTTCTCGCTTGTAACAGACGAGCGCAACAAGCACTGGAGCTTAATCTCCTTGCCGTCAGATACCACGCGAGCGAGGTTAGTCGATGTCTGAACCAAACCCTTCATCTCAACCGACATCTTCACAACACCGTTAGGCGCACCTACAACAGCATTTACAAGACCCTTAGCGGTAGTTGCAGGTATCATCTCTGCAGGAAGTGCAACCTCCTCAACGAGTACTGCAATCGAATCCTCGATATTCTCGAACTCCTTCTGCAAAGTATTCTCGTATGCAGCAGCCTCAGCCTTGAACGCCTCAACATCCTTAACGAGAACGACAGCCTGAGCCTCGCGTGGGATAGCATTACGCAATCCACCACCATCTATCGAAGCGAGCAACCACTCCTGTGTAGTTTGCTGCAAAAGACGGCACAAAAGACGGTTTGCATTTCCACGCTGCAAGTCAATCTGGATACCAGAGTGACCACCCTTCAAGCCCTTAATCTCATACTTCACAGCCTTCCAGCCCTCCTGCGGAGCAGCCTCTGCAGTATAAGGAATAGTAGCGCTTGCATCCAAACCACCTGCACAACCAACATACAACTCACCCTCAGTCTCCGAGTCGAGGTTCAACAAGATATCGCCCTTGAGCAAACCTGCCTTCAAACCGAAAGCACCGACCATACCTGCCTCCTCAGTTGCAGTGAACAAACACTCGATAGCGCCGTGCTCAATGGTGTTGTCCTCCAAAACTGCGAGCATAGCAGCCACGCCGATACCGTTGTCTGCGCCGAGAGTTGTGCCGTTAGCAGTTACCCAATCGCCATCGATATAAGCCTCGATAGCGTCGTTCTGGAAGTCGAACACCTTGTCGTTATTCTTCTGCGGAACCATATCGAGGTGAGCCTGCAAAACGATACCCATACGGCTCTCATAACCAGGTGTAGCAGGCTTCGAGATATATACATTGCACGCCTCATCAACCTTATACTCGAGGTTGTGAGTCTTTGCGAACTCTACGACATACTCACGAATCTTCTCCTCGTGATGCGAAGGGTGCGGAACCTGGCAGATAGACTTAAAATGTTTCCAAACCAAGGCCGGCTTCAATTGCTCCAAATTGTAATTCATAATCTGTATTTTTTTAGTGTTAGTAAAATATGATAAATGATTTTTAGTTTTCGCTCTGTTTGTCGAACGCCTCGACAATGTGTTTTACCAATTCGTGGCGGACAATATCGCCCTTGTTGAACTCAACAAATCCGATACCCTTGATACCCTTCACCGTATTCATTGCACGCACCAATCCGCTGTCGCTCTTGTGTGGCAAATCGACCTGCGTAACATCACCCGTAACGATAAATTTGGCATTACGACCCATTCGCGTGAGGAACATCTTTATCTGCGACAAGGTGGTATTCTGAGCCTCGTCGAGAATTACAAAGGCGTTATCCAAGGTACGACCACGCATATAGGCAAGCGGAGCAATCTGCACCGTGCCATCCTCCATAAACTTCTGCAACTTTGCAGGGGGAATCATATCGTTGAGTGCATCGTACAACGGCTGCAAATATGGATCCAACTTATCTTTTAGATCACCCGGCAGAAAGCCCAATTTCTCGCCCGCCTCCACCGCAGGGCGTGTAAGGATTACTCGTCGCACCTGCTTGTCGCGCAGAGCACGCACAGCCAAAGCGATGGCCGTATAGGTCTTACCCGAGCCTGCAGGACCCGTAGCAAAGATAAGGTCGTTCTTATCGTATAGATCAACAAGCTTGCGCTGGTTGTCGGTACGAGCCTTTACGATAATACCGTTATTGCCATATACGATAACCTCCTTATCGTTTTTATGCGCCACCTCGGCAGCCTCGGCAAAGCCCGTTGCAAAGGACTGCTCGACCACCTCTTTCGAGATGTGTCCGTAGCGGTCATAATAGGCAATAAGCCCCTCCATCTGGCGCTCGAAACGCTCCACATCGCCCTTTGCACCAAGCACCTTGAGCGACGAGCCTCGCGCCACAATCTTCAACTTGGGGTGCATAGCCACAATCTGCTGTAGGAAGCACTCCTTTGCTCCATACAACTCGCGGGTATCAACCCCCTCGATAAATATCTCTTTTCCTGTCGTATCGGTCATAATCGTGTTTTAGAATAGTAGGCCAACTCGCACCTGAACACTGCTGTTGCGTGTGCGGAAGAGCTCCGCATCAGGCTGCTTGGCTTTGTCGAGAGTCCAATAGAACTCATTGACGGTTTGAACATCGGTAAATTGTCCCGCATATCGCACATCGAGAAACACCCTCTTCGAAAGCTTCGCACTGACTCCCGCCGCATATGTCACCGAGGGGTGCAACTTGCCGAGAGGCATCTGCTTGATTGTATCATCGATGGTGTCGGCGAGCTGATAGGTAGGGTTATCCATCAGCGTAAATACAGGGCCGAAGTTGATGCGAAACATCGCTATTCGGAACGAAACCAAAAGAGGGAACTGCACCAGATTGACCTTCGCCTTGATTGTAGTTTTGCTCTCGCTACCCTTCAATTTCAGCACCGAGTAGGAGTATGCTATTTCGGGCTGGATACCGAATGTTTTGCCAATATTAAGACGGAATTGTAATGCGGCACCGAAAGAGACCTTCGCATCTATACTTTGCGAGAAGTTTTTACTCATGGGTTGCACCTCAAAAAAATTGTATTGGGCACCCACACCGAGGCCAAACTCCGAATTCACCTTTATCGATTGTTTCGGCAGACTCTTCTCCACGGTTTTGCTTGCGACTTCGGTGGCCGGTTTTTGAACATCTTGCCCCTTTTTCTCCTTCGCAGAGAGGGGCGCAACCGACAACAACGATGCGGCAATTGCCAATAAAATTACTCTTCTACATCCCATATCAACCCCAAAAATAGTAATTATTTTTGAAATTACCGAGCATTCTTGGTAAAATATCAAAAAAATAGTACCTTTGTAGCCGTAAAAATAGCGACTTTATGAGTTTAGTAGCAATAGTAGGACGCCCGAATGTGGGCAAGAGCACACTCTTCAACCGCTTGGTGGGTAATCGTCAGGCGATTGTCGATTCGACTGCGGGAACAACGCGTGACCGCCACTACGGCAAGACCGATTGGTGTGGCCGTGAGTTCTCGATTATTGATACGGGTGGTTACTCGGTTAATAGCGACGACATCTTCGAGGATGAGATTCGCAAGCAGGTAATGTTAGCCATCGAGGAGGCCGATGTAATCCTCTTTATGGTTGAGGTTGGTACAGGCGTTACCGACTTGGATATGATGATGGCCGAGGTATTGCGCCGTGCAAAAAAGCGCACTATCCTTGTCTGCAATAAGGTTGATAACTACGATCTTATCTTTTCGTCGAACGACTTCTACTCGCTCGGTCTCGGCGACCCGTTCTGCATCTCTTCGATGTCGGGCAGCGGTACGGGCGACTTGATGGACGAGATCTTGAAGCACCTTCCTGAGGATTGCTCGGCAGAGGAGCTCGACGACCTTCCACGCATCACTATCGTAGGTCGTCCAAATGTAGGTAAATCTTCGCTTACCAACGCATTGCTCGGCACCGACCGCAACATCGTAACCAACATCGCAGGAACAACACGCGACTCGATTCACACCCGCTACAACAAGTTCGGCATGGACTTCTACTTGGTTGATACCGCAGGTATGCGTAAGAAGGGTAAGACAATGGAGGACTTGGAGTTCTACTCTGTGATGCGTTCGATTCGTGCTATCGAGGCTTCGGATGTATGTATCCTGATGCTCGACGCACAGCAAGGTCTCGAGTCGCAGGATTTGAACATCCATAACCTTATCGTTCGCAACCGCAAGGGTTGTGTTATCGTGGTGAATAAGTGGGACCTCATCGAGAAGGGCAACAATACAATGAAGGAATGGAAAGAGGCTCTCGAGAAGCGTCTTGCTCCGTTCAACGATATTCCGATTATCTTCACTTCGGCTCTTAACAAGCAGCGTATTCTCGATGTGTTGCAGACCGCTATTCGCGTCTACGAGTCGCGTTCGCGCCGTATCCCTACATCGGAGTTCAACGACTATATGTTGCCGATTATCGAGGAGACTCCGCCACCATCAACAAAGGGTAAGTATATCCGCATCAAATATGCGATGCAGCTGCCTACCCCTACCCCGCAGTTTGTTTTCTTCTGCAACCTTCCGCAGTATATCCGCGAGACATACCGTCGCTTCCTCGAAAACCATTTACGCGAGCATTGGGACTTCTCGGGAGTGCCTATTCAGATATATTTCCGTCAGAAATAGAACCACCGACGGCGCACTCTGAACCACAAACAAAAAACCTGTCTAATCGGCTGTTAGACAGGTTTTTATTTTTTATATTGTCTGACGATTTGTCTTGCGAGCAAGCATCACTTTCAGGCGGTTCAGGCGCACCATCTCTGCTGCTATCTCCAGCTGCTCATCCTCGCTGATATCCTCACTCGCGAGTCGAGCCTGCAACTGCGCAATCATTCCCGTCACAACCTTCGTTTTGAAGAGCTGTATCGCCTTTGGAACACCCTTGGCCAAGACCTCCGACTCGGTAGTGGTATGTACATCCTTCTTGGTCCAAATCTCGCTCATCGCATATTGGTCATCGATAAAGAGAAGGTCGGTAGCGGCATCACAAACCTCGATATCGCTATGCGATGCGAGTTCATCGGGCATAACCACGCGACCAGCCTCGTGCGCCGTGCGACAGAGTGCATAAATCTTATCGTAGGCCCTATTGTTGAAGTGGATATCATCCACCGCTATTTCATCGATAATTGTATCGGCGACATTCAGCGGAACAATCTTGCGACCTTCGCGGAACTCATAATTCTTCGAGCCGTGCACCACAAGGTAGTATATCAACTCGCGTTCGATAGTCTCCAAGCTGCTGCCGATGGTCAAGTGACCGAAGTGTTCACCCTCCTCGCTCTCGGGCTTCGCCTCCTCGCGGCCCTTCCAATAACGACGACTCTCGCGTTGAATAAACTCGCTGGCCTCTCTGTCCCCCAACGAATTTGCGCGATGTTTTGCCACCTCGGTAACGAGGATATTCTCACTCATCGACATCAACTGCGCACACTCCTTGACAAAGAGCGAACGCTGTATGCTGTCGGGAATTTCGGCTATCGACTGCACCATATCCTTTATCACTTCGCTGCGCTTTATCGGGTCGTCGCCCGCATCGGCAAGCAACAACTTCGCCTTGTAGGAGATAAAGTCCTGGCTATTTTGTGCCACATAGCTGCGCACCTCCTCCGCGCTATGCGAGCGAGCAAAGGAGTCGGGATCGTGCTCGACAGGCAACAACACCACACGAACATTCAACCCCTCTTTCAAAATCATATCTATACCGCGCAACGAGGCCTTCTGTCCTGCAGAGTCGCCATCGTACATCACGGTTATATTCTTGGTAAAACGAGCCAAAAGGCGTATCTGCTCGGTCGTTAGCGATGTTCCTGACGATGCCACAACATTCTCCACGCCTGACTGATGCATCGATATTACATCGGTGTAGCCCTCGACCATAATGGCGTAGTTCTGCTGCTGGATAGCCTTCTTGGCGAAGAAGAGACCATATATCTCGTTCTTCTTGCTGTAAATTTCACTCTCGGGCGAGTTCTGATACTTGGCAACCTTCTTGTCGGTACGAAGGGTACGACCACCAAAGGCCACGATACGGCCCGAAACATTATGTACGGGGAACATCACGCGCTCACGGAAGCGGTCGTAGAGGCGACCATCCTCCTCGCGTTTAAGAGTAAGACCCGTCGAGAGCAGGAACTCCTCCTTGTAGCCCGCACGCAGCGCATCCTGTGTCATCTTATCGCCCCACGAAGGGCAGAAGCCGAGTCCAAACTTCTTGATTGTACTCTCCGAGAAGCCACGCGCCTGGCGGAAGTACGAAAGACCCACGCTGATACCCTCGTCAGTGTTATGAAGCGTATTCACAAAGTACTCCGACGCCCACGAGTTGAGCATAAACATACTCTCGCGGTTGTTGTTGCGAATTTTATCCTCCTCGCTCTCCTCCTTCTCCTTGACCTCGATGCCATACTTCTTGGCAACGATTTTAAGAGCCTCAGGATAGGTGATATTCTCGTGCTCCATCACGAACGATACGGCATTACCACCCTTACCGCAGCCGAAGCACTTATAGAGTCCCTTCGATGGAGATACGACAAACGAAGGCGTCTTCTCGTTGTGGAACGGACAACACGCCTGATAGTTCACGCCCTTGCGTTTGAGCGTAACATAGTCGTTTATAACCTCGACAATATCTGCCGCGGCATAGATTCTATCTATGGTATCTCTATCGATCATCGGGTACAAAGGTACAGAAAAAACGGAAAACGAAAAACGGAAAACGGAAAACTATTTGCAATTTTCGAAATTCTACCACATCACGCCAAGTCGGATACTGAAACTGAGGGCGAGGTTATCGTGCAACCAATCGTAGGTTTGGAAACCGTGATAGTAGCCCGTTTCGGCCTTCTTGCCATAGCAGTAGCCTGCCCCCACCCAAGCATCTGCAACAAAACGCTTTATGCAGAGCTGATAGCCAAAAGTACCGAGCAGTGAGCCCATACGAACAGGCTCTCTCACGCCCGCTGTGCTTGTATAGTCGTAGTGCGAGTAGATAACCTCTGGGCGCAGATAGAAGCCCATCAAAGGTCGCTCCTCTTTATATCCCGCAACAAAGAACTTGTGACCATAACGGAGTGTAAAACCGAGCGGGTCGTTCTTGTATTTATCGTGTCCTGCGCCGATTAGGCTGGCGCAAATCTCGCCCGCCTGCTTACACTTCGGAAAAGCGCGCTCGTAGGAAATCTTAGTACTTCCACTTATCCACGAAAGGAATGTAATCTTCACTGCATTTTTGTATGGCGCATCGTAGATCGAGCCCTCGGCCTTCGCGCTATTCGCCACTCCGAAAAGAGCGACAACAAGTATGGTAAATATCTTTTTCATATCTCAACTCTTAATCTCAATTCTTAATTTTCCATTAAGTAAGCCTTGATAAATGCATCCAAATCGCCATCCAGCACGCCGTCGCAATCGGTCGTCTGATAGCCCGTACGATGGTCCTTAACTCTCCTATCATCAAGCACATAGGAGCGAATCTGCGAGCCCCACTCTATCCTCTTCTTATCGGCCTCGATGGCTTGTTGTGTGGCACGGCGTTTTTCGAGTTCGTATTGATAAAGTTTCGAGCGCAGAATACGCATCGCATTCTCCTTATTCATCAACTGCGAGCGGGTCTCCTGATTCTCGATAACATAGTTTATCTCCTCGCCCGTCTGTTCATCCTTGAAGTGGTAGCGAAGTCGCGCAGCGGTCTCGACCTTATTCACATTCTGACCTCCCGCACCACTCGAACGGAATGTTTCCCACTCGACATTGGCAGGATTTACCACCACCTCGATAGTATCATCTACGGCAGGCGTAACGGCCACCGAAGCGAATGTTGTCTGTCGTTTATTATTGGCATTGAATGGAGAAAGACGCACCAGACGATGCACTCCGTTCTCACTCTTGAGATAGCCGTAGGCGAGCTCTCCCTCCACCTCCATTGTGCAGGATTTAACGCCCACCTCGTCGCCCTCCTGGAAGTCGAGCATCTTAATCTTATAGCCGTGAGCCTCGCACCAACGAGTGTACATACGGAGCAACATCGAAGCCCAATCGAGGGCCTCTGTACCTCCGGCACCTGCATTGATATCGACAATTGCGCCCATCTTATCCTCCTCGCCGGAGAGCATATTGCGCAATTCGAGCTTCTCGACGAGTTCGATTGCTCTTGCGTAGGCAGCCTCTGCCTCCTCCTCGCTTGCAAGCCCCTCGCCCACAAACTCAGGCATCAGTACCACCTCATCGACACCTTTTTTTACCTCATCAAAACCCTCTACCCAACTCTTCACACCTGCGACCTTACGCAACTGCTCCTGCGCCTTCTCGGGCACATCCCAAAAGTCGGGAGCGAGAGTCTTCTCCTCCTCGTTTTGAAGGTCTATTCTTCGCTGGTCGATGTCAAAGGCACCTCCCCAGCGCATCCAGACGCCTTACAAGCTCTTTAATCTGTTCTACTGCTATCATATTCTCGGCATTAACCCTACAAAGGTATGAAAACAATTTTAAAAATAAGAAAGGATAACCCAAATTGTTTATTTAGATGC
>JAFZEY010000097.1 GCA_017560455.1 Alistipes sp.
CCCTGCACCATATAACTCTGACGACCGTGTGACGAGGTAAGCATCTGCACGATGAGGCCTCTGTCACCATACTTTACGGTGTTCAGCACCACGCCTCGTGCCGTGTAACGCTTCATTGCCGTGCCTGCCATCCTACTCGGGATCCTGCCAATCGCCGTTGGCCTTGATAAGTTCTATGAGGTGGTCGATAGCCTCCTCCTGCGGGATATTTTTCTCAACAATCTCGCGACCCTTGTAGAGCGTAATACGACCTGCCGCCGCACCAACATAACCATAGTCGGCATCGGCCATCTCGCCAGGACCGTTTACGATGCAACCCATAATACCTATTTTAAGGTTTTTCAGGTGCGATGTACGACTCTTTATATCGGCCAAAGTCTTCTCAATATCGTAGAGTGTACGGCCACAGCTCGGGCAGGCGATATACTCGGTATGCGAGAAGCGCACACGCGAAGCCTGCAAGATCATAAGCTCAATATCCTTAATCTCCTGCTCCGAAAGTGCGGGAGCATCTACCCAAATACCATCAGCCAAGCCATCGAGGAACAACACGCCCAAATCGGCCGCTGCCTTCAATGCAACAGCCTCGGCAGAGTTATCCTCATAGCGACGCTTAACCATAACGGGCTCTGTGCTATTCATATTAAGTATTGCAGCACGCAACTCGGCCGTAGGATTCTTGCTTGTAGACTCCACAACGCAGAACTCGTCGGTAAGCTCCGAATGGATGATGGGCGTCGTTACATTGCTACGGCGCACATACTGCGTGGGATGATAATTCTCAGGATGGTTTATAACGAACTCTCCCTCGCGTGACTTATAATAATCTACCAGCATCTGCGCCACGGGCACCTCATTCTCAGGTACTTCGGTGAGCGACACACGAATCGTATCGCCAATACCATCAGCCAACAGCGCACCGATACCCACGGCACTCTTAATGCGGCCCTCGATGCCGTTGCCGGCCTCCGTAACGCCAAGATGCACCGGATAGGTCATACCCTCGCGTTCCATAGCCTCAACAAGCAGACGATAGGCCTGTACCATAACGCGAGTATTGCTCGACTTCATCGAAACAACCACCTGGTCGAAGTTCTCCTTGCGGCAAACTCTCAAAAACTCCATTGCCGAAACGACCATACCCTCGGGCGTGTCACCCCACTCGTCGAAGATACGCTTCGCCAGCGATCCGTGGTTAACGCCAATACGCAACGCTACACCTCGCTCACGACACTGAGCGATGAGAGCCTCCAATTCGCCATTCGATGTACGGTAGTTACCGGGGTTGATACGCACCTTATCGACATATCGTGCTGCGATAGATGCCACCTCGGGCACGAAGTGAATATCTGCCACAATGGCTGTCGAATAGCCATCCTTGCGCAACTCGGCCACAATATTCTCCAAGTTCTCACCCTCCTTGCGACCCTGCGCCGTAAGACGCACAATGCCAGCTCCGGCGTCGGCTATACGCTTGGTCTGCGCAACACTCGATGCTGTGTCGGCCGTCGGTGTATTTGTCATCGACTGCACTGCAATAGGATAAGAAGAGCCTATTTTTACATTGCCTACGCACACTTCGTGTGCCTCTCGGCGAGAATATTTCGAAAGATTCATATCAAACTATTTTTAACCCACGGGGCATTATTTATGCAAAGATAACGATTCGTGGGCAGATTATAAGCCTTAGGAGCAAATAATTTTCGACACTTTGGGGTGTATCACCCTAAAAATTCGTACCTTTACCCCACAAAAATCATTATAAACCAAACTATATGAAACTTACACGCATTTACACTCTTATTTTTGCTTGCTTGGCTGTAATGGCTACTGCCTGCACCGCTCAGGGCGAGAAGTGCGACAAGAAGTGCGACACTTGCACTAAGCACACCGTAATGATGGCCGACTACTCACAGGTAGCACCCGCTCCCGCACCTATGCAGGATGGCAAGTATGTATGCCAGCGTCCCGCCGAGGCTGACCGTCTCTTCACATCTAAGGCTATCGAGGCCGAGATTGCAAAGGTACAGCAGCTTTTGACAAATCCCCGCTTGGCGTGGATGTTCTCAAACTGCTTCCCCAACACACTCGACACCACGGTACACTACCGCAAGGACAAAGATGGCAAGGATGACACATTTGTATATACAGGTGATATCCACGCTATGTGGTTGCGCGACTCAGGCGCACAGGTATGGCCCTATGTTCAGTTTGCAAACGACGATGCCGAGTTGAAGGCTATGCTTGCGGGTGTTATCAACCGCCAGTTCAAGTCAATTAACATCGACCCCTATGCAAACGCATTCAACCGTACCGGTGACAAGCTGACACAATGGGGCGAATCCGACAAGACCGAATTCAACAATCCGATGGCATGGGAACGCAAGTATGAAATCGACTCTCTCTGTTATCCCGTCAATCTTGCATACCACTTCTGGAAAATATCCGGAACTGCAGACC
>JAFZEY010000098.1 GCA_017560455.1 Alistipes sp.
GCGAGGATAATCAACTAATAAATAAGGATATACACCAACAATAGAGGCGACACTCTTTCGAGAATGTCGCCTCTATTTTGCCACTTAGGCAATGCCTGTTAAAACCAACTTTTATTCGAGATAACGCAATGTAGGGAAGAGGTTGCACATATACTCATAAACACTCTCGTGCTTAGCATCCTCGTGCAAAATCAAGATGATGTTATTATCACCTGCAATTGTACCGAGAATATCCTTGCTCTTGCGGCCATCGATGATTACGGATATCGCACTTGCATAACCCGACTTGGTTGCAACAACTGCAATATTATGTGAAAACTTCACACTCAACACCGCATCTGCAACATTCGCCGTATTTGCGACAACATCAGCACCGATCTTCTCGCTGAGAACATAGATATATCCCTTATCAGGATGTGGCATTTTGGAGATGTTGGCCTCCTTGAAATCACGCGAGAGAGTGCTCTGTGTAGACTTGACGCCCAACTCGGCAAGTCGCTGAATAAGTTCCTCTTGTGAGCCTATAAGTTCCTCTCTTACAATACGCCTAATCAGATTAAGTCGTTCTGTTTTATTTCCCATAAGTCAATTTGTGGTTTAATTTGTGTATGCAAAAGTATATATTTTTTTACAAATTATGAAATATTTTGCAACAATTTATTCAGTAATTTTCATTCAACAAGTTTGTGTCACAAAATAAGCATCACTCTCACACATGCATTTTTCGCTCCATTTCCCCAAAAACAACCATAGTTCCGCCCCGTATCACAACAAAAAAAGGCATTCTTCTATAAATATTTTTCCAACCCACACTGCATATATTTCCAAAAGAGATAAATTATTGATAATCAACAAAATACCCCCCCCCTAAAATTTCGAGCAAAATGCCTATCGAAAATTTGTTTTTTAACGATATTTTTTTTACATTTGCAAAAATAAAAGATTACTATCGGCACAGAAATTTTCGGTTTTCGAACTGTAAATGTGTGCCACATATCACATTCGACGGAGCGCAATTTGCTGTAAATCAGCACATTGCGCAACCATCGAAGCCCCGAGGTTGTGCGCATGTGCAAAAAGCAAAGCGGGGAACATTGATGGACAACAGAGATGTAAACTAACCTAAAAAACAAAATATACTAACCACAAATTATGGTCTTTTTATCTCTAGCAAACATTGCGATTGCATCTCTCGTTGCGACTTTAGTCGTAACGATAATTCATCCGCACATCGTAAGATTTGCAAAAAAACGCAACATTGTGGATAATCCGAATGCCCGCAAACTACAGAAGACCCCAGTTCCGATTATGGGAGGTGTAGCTGTATTCATCGGACTTATTTTCGGATTTTTCGCCGCAAGTATTCTTTTTGACGATGTCACAACTCTTTTACCGGTATTCACCGCGATACCGGTAATGTTGTGTGTTGGCGTAGCTGATGACCTGTTCGAACTCACACCTCGCCTGCGCTTCGCCATTGAGTTGTTCGTGGCTCTGCTGCTGATCTTCTGGTCTGGGTTATCGCTCAACGATTTCCACGGATTGTGGGGAATCGGCGCAGTGCCGTTGTGGGTATCGCTTCCACTCTCGATCGTCGCCATTGTCGGAATCATCAACGCAATAAACCTCGTAGATGGAGTTGACGGACTCTCCTCGGGCTATTGCATCTCTACAAGCATCGCATTCCTGGCAATATTCTACTGCGCAGGATGTGAGCAGATGGCACTCTTATGCGGCATCTCGGCAGGAGCGTTGCTTCCGTTCTTCTTCCACAATGTCTTTGGCACGAAGTCGAAGATGTTTATCGGCGACGGCGGCTCGTTGATGATGGGCGTGGTGATGTCGTCATATGTCATCCACATTATAAGCGACGGAGGTGGTTGCGAGAAGTATGCCGAGGATGGCATCAGCCTTGTGGCATTGAGTTTAGCTGTAATGTGTGTGCCTGTATTTGACTGTGTACGAGTTATGACAATGCGAATGGTGAGAGGAACATCACCGTTCCGCCCCGACAAGACGCATATGCATCACCTCTTCATAGAGTTGGGCTTCTCCCACCTGGGAACAACCTTAAGCATCTTGTTCATGAACGCCTTGGTGGTGTTATGCTGGCGAATATCGTACGATTTGAAAGCCTCTATCGATGTGCAGTTCTATGCGGTTATCATCAGCGGCATATTTCTCACTGCAGGTTTCTACAAGCTTATGAGAACAAGCATCAAGCATAACACGGCGTTATACAGACTCATGACACGCATCGGAGAGAAAACTCACATCGAGAATAGCAAATGTTGGCTTGCTCTTCAAAAAATAGTAGATTTCAAGCACAAATAACCGTATGAAAATCGCAGTAGCAGGTACAGGATATGTAGGAATGTCGATTGCGACATTACTCTCACAGCACAACGAGGTTGTCGCCGTGGATATAGTTCCTGAAAAAGTTGAATTGATAAACAACCGCAAGTCGCCGATACAAGACGATTATATCGAGAAATACCTCACCGAGAAGGAGTTGAATCTTCGAGCAACGCTCGATGCAAAGTCGGCATATAAAGATGCTGACTTTGTTGTGATTGCCACTCCGACAAACTACGACTCGCAGAAGAACTTCTTCGATACATCGGCTGTCGAGGCGGTGATAAAGATTGTGATGGAGGTAAATCCCGAGGCGATAATGATTGTAAAATCGACTATTCCGGTAGGATTTACCGAATCGACACGAAAGAGATATAACACCCAAAACCTTCTCTTCTCGCCGGAGTTTCTGCGCGAGAGTAAGGCTCTCTACGACAATCTCTACCCGAGCCGCATCATCGTAGGTCGCCCCGAGGGTGACGAAAGACTCGACAATGCAGCCCGCACATTCGCAAACCTCTTGAGAGATGGCGCAATAGAGAAAAATGTCGAGACTCTCTTTATGGGATTGACCGAGGCCGAGGCGGTAAAGCTCTTTGCTAACACCTATTTGGCATTGCGAGTGAGCTACTTCAACGAGTTGGACACATACGCCGAGGTCAAGGGACTCGACACCGAGTCTATAATCAGGGGCATCGGTCTCGATCCGCGAATCGGTATGCACTACAACAACCCTTCGTTCGGATATGGCGGCTACTGCTTGCCGAAGGACACCAAGCAGTTGTTGGCTAACTACAACGATGTACCGCAGAATATGATGACAGCCATCGTGGAGAGCAACCGCACACGCAAGGACTTCATTGCTGAGCAGGTACTCCACAAGGCTGGATACTATACGGCATCGAGCGCGTGGAGTGCAGAGAAGGAACGCGAGGTTGTGGTCGGAGTCTATCGCCTTACGATGAAGACCAACTCGGACAACTTCCGCCAGAGTGCAATACAGGGCGTAATGAAGCGCCTGAAGGCAAAGGGCGTGAAGATTGTGATCTTCGAGCCGACATTGGAGGATGGCACAACATTCTTCGGTTCGGAGGTGGTAAATGACCTTGCCAAATTCAAGGAGATTTCGCAGGTTATCATCGCCAACCGCTCGGACGATGCACTCGCCGATGTAGAACATAAAATATATACACGAGATATTTTCGGAAAGGATTAAGTGATGCAGATTGCCTTTGGGCAGTAGTAAAGATTATAACAGAAGATGGTGACATATAACATAAATCTCGAAAATAAGACCGTATTGGTAACCGGAGCAGCGGGATTTATCGGAGCGAACTTGGTTAAGCGACTGCTGAACGACTTCGATAGCATCAAGGTCATCGGTGTAGATAGCATTACCGACTACTACGATGTACGATTGAAGGAGGAGCGACTGTCGGAGCTCGCCAAGTATGGAGATCGCTTTGTGCTTATCAAGGGTAATATCGCAGATAAAAACATTATCGACTCTATATTTCAGGAGTACGCACCGCAAGTCGTTGTAAATCTTGCAGCGCAAGCGGGTGTTCGTTACAGCATCACCAATCCCGATGCCTACATCGAGAGTAACATCATCGGTTTCTACAATATCTTGGAGGCGTGTCGTCACAACGAGGTGGAACACCTTGTATATGCATCATCTTCGAGCGTATATGGAAGCAACAAGAAGGTTCCCTACGCCACCGATGATAAAGTTGACAATCCGGTGAGTCTGTATGCTGCGACAAAGAAGAGCAATGAACTGATGGCTCACGCATATAGCAAGCTATATAATATCCCGAGCACAGGATTGCGTTTCTTCACGGTATATGGACCTTGCGGTCGTCCAGATATGGCATACTTCGGATTCACGAACAAACTCTTAAAGGGCGAGAAGATTCAGATCTTCAACTACGGCAACTGCAAACGCGATTTCACCTATGTGGATGACATCGTGGAGGGCGTAGTTCGCATTATGCAGCACGCACCGGAGAAGAAGGTTGGCGAAGATGGTCTTCCCGTACCACCATATAAGGTATATAACATAGGCAACAACAGCCCCGAAAACCTATTGGATTTCGTTCAGATATTGCAGGAAGAGTTGATTTCGGCAGATGTACTACCTGCCGATTATGACTTTGAGGCACACAAGGAGTTGGTAGCAATGCAGGCAGGTGATGTTCCTGTAACCTATGCCGACACCACGGCATTGGAGGAGGACTTCGGCTTCAAACCTCACACATCCCTCCGCGAAGGCTTGCGCAAGTTCGCAGCGTGGTACAAGGAGTTCTATGGATAAGGTTCCAAGTTTATGATTAACTTAAAAGAAAAAATATCTTCTGTCGCAAATAGCAAGGAGGCAAAAACCGTAGTCGGTAATTTCATATGGTTGTCTGCGCTACAAATTGCCGGATATCTCTTTCCTCTGATTACAATGCCATATTTAGCACGTGTAATTGGAGTTGAAGGATATGGTAAGATTGCCTTTGCTGCAGCGATAATGATTTGGATACAGATATTTTCTGAGTGGGGATTCAATCAAACGGCAACTCGCGATGTTGCACAAAATAGAGATAATCCGGAAAAGGTATCTGAAATATTTTCCAATGTTCTTTGGGCAAGAATTTTATTGATGTTTATTTCGCTCGCCATCGTGTTATTGTTAATAGCGGTGATTCCGAAATTCAAAAAAGAAGCATCCGTAATTTTGATAACCTTCTTATTGGTTCCCGGGCACATACTCTTCCCAGACTGGTTTTTTCAGGCGATTGAAAAAATGCGATACATATCCATATTGAATATTGTCACAAAGTTGGTATTTACAATAGCGGTATTTGTATTCATAAAGCATCCTCAAGATTATATTTTGCAGCCGCTTTTCGTCTCTTTGGGATATTGTCTGAGCGGATGTATTGCGCTCTATTTCATACTATACAAATGGAAGATTAAGATCTCTCGACCCAATTTTGGTACTATTTTCGCAACAATCAAACAATCTACAAATATATTCATAAACAACATCGCACCGAATCTATACAATAGCTTTTCGCAAATGTTGTTAGGAATTATTGGAGGTACAACAGCCAATGGCATATATGAAGGTGGCAATAAGTTATACAATGTAAGCAGCAGTTTTTTAAGCGTACTTACTAGGACCTTTTTCCCTTTCCTATCAAGGCATCCCGAGAAACATGGAGTGTATGTAGCAATAACAATGAGCATAACTATTTTTGTGGCCTCAGTGCTATTTATTTTTGCGCCATTAGTAATACGAATTATGCTCTCCTCGGAGTTTGTCGACTCTATAATAGTTGTTAGAATACTTGCCGTGTCGTTAATATTCATGATGCTTTACGACTGCTATGGAATGTGCTACTTAATCATCCACAAGCAAGAAAAGATTCTTAGACAAATTACACTTTATGTATCCATATTGGGCATTATGATATCGTGGATACTAATAAAGAATTATTCATATCTTGGCGCCGCAATAACCGTTGCAACATGTCGAAGCCTTCTGGGTATAACAACCTTTGTTGCGGCTAAGATTTTAGACAAAAAAGCTATCACCATTTATTCGCAGACAAAATCAATATAAGCTATGAAGCATATTATCTATCTAATAAGAAAAGGGTTATTGTTGCTTGTAAACTGTTTTCGCAGGAGTGTAATGATCGGAGATCTAAAAGAAGTCTTCCGTAACAATCATTCCATAGAGAACAAAGCTTGCCCAGGTGAAAAAGCGTGGCTAAAA
>JAFZEY010000099.1 GCA_017560455.1 Alistipes sp.
GCCAATCGCTGCTCCTAACTACAAGGGCACCGTAAAGGGTAACGGTTATGCTATCAACGGTTTGACACAGCCACTCTTCGATGTAACTGCTGCATCTTTCAAGGGCTTGCACCTCAATGTCAAGATCGAGGAGACCGTAAATCCTAATGTCGGAGCATTTGCTCGTAAGATTGTTGCAACGGATAACGCTCCGGTTGTATCGAACTGCTCGTTGAGAGGTTCGGTTGTTATCAATACCAATATTACACCTGCCGAGGCAGATGTACTTACAGATGGTGCTTCAGGAGGTTTTGCTGGTATTGCATCGGGTGTACATTTCGAGGATTGCGTAAACTATGCATCACTCGAGCTCAAGCAGTACTCTGCTACTACCAAGATGTGGGGTATTATGGGTGGCATTGTAGGCTATACAGAACCTGCAAACGGCCTCTTTACCTCGTTCACCAACTGCGCAAACAAGGGCAAGTTGAAGTATAGCGACACAACAGGTAAGACTGCAGCAGACCTTGCGGGTATCATCAGCGTATACACCGGATATAAGGCAACTGCAACATTCGACAACTGTTCTAACAGCGGTAACATCGTTGTGGATGAGAATGCAAAAACTCGCGATTGTAATATCGGTGGCCTTGTTGCTCTATTTGAGAGTGCATATGACGGCTCGGATAATCAAAATAAGAAGAATATCTCATTCACCAATAATACAACCAACAGCGGTGCTATCTTGGTAAATGGAACAGTTGCTAATACTGCAAGAATCGGAGGTATTATTGGTTGGTCAGACTTCTTTAATACCATAGAGATGAATGGTCCTGTAACCAATAGCGGCCGTATCGCTTTTACAAAGTCGGGTAAGGTTGTATATTTGGGCGGTATTATGGGAATAAATGGTAGTAGTACCCTTAACTTCAATAATTTCGCAACCAATACCGAGAGTGCAACTATCGAGATGAGTGGAGCTTCTACAGAACAAACCTATGTAGGAGGCTTTATCGGTGTTTCATCTGAAACCAAAAATGATATAGAGCCATTTACACGCATCGTAAGAAAAACCGCAACTAATAATGCAAATCTTACAATATCGGGTAAGGTTGGAGGTGTCTGCTATTTTGGTGGATATGTAGGTTACTCTTACAATACCAATACATATATGAACAAGAATGGTAGATTTATCAACAACGGAATATTGAAGGTTTCTGAGACCGCAGAAACAAGTGGTGCACTGAGAATTGGCGGTATGGCAGGATATGTAAATGGTAATAGTATTACAGCCGGTAGTAATAATAAAGGACAAGTTATAAATACCGGAAAAATTATATTTGAAGGTACCTCGAAAGACGGAGTGCAGATTGGCGGTCTCTTTGGAGTACACTGGAATAGCGTAGCTAATGCTAGTTTGAGCGTAATCAGTATAGGAGATATTGTAGCAACCGGAAAGTTTAACTCATCGAAGGTTTGCCATGTAGGAGGCTTTATGGGTCGTACAGGATCAAGTACAAAGATTGATAGAAATATCAAAGCACCAAGCCAGATTTATTGCGACATTATCGCTTATACAGTTGCCAAAAATGGCGATGAGTACACATTCACTCCATACAAGAATGTTGGTATGGTTACAGGTAATACTGACGATGATATGGCAAATTGTGCAAATGCTCAAATCGGTGGTCGAATTGCAACAACTGCAACCGTTGTAGACGGCGTAGTTGCTCCTACTTGGGTTAGTCTTACTTCGACAAACTACGCTGACTATGTATTTGGCGTTCGCAACAACCTCACCGAGTACGCAGGCGCATCGCGTTTGGAGAGCAAGGATAGCATAGTTTGGGGTGACTATGGCAACAACTAATTTAGGAGTTTAATAAATTAATTTTGAGATAGTTATGAAAAAGATATTTTATCAAACCCCTGAGGTTTCGGTATTTGAGGTAGTTGCTGAGCGCGGCTACGAAAATAGCACTTCGTTCAACATCCCTGGAATGAATACAGACGAGGACACTTGGGCTTAATCAACCAAGTTTTAAAACAAATCGGGCGAGAGTTTTTCTCGCCCGATTTGTTTTTAGAGAGTAGTGAGTAGTGAGTAGTGAGTAGTTTTTTAATGGTACAAGCGATGCGGAGAGGGTAAATTCATTTACACTATGCCTTCAAGAGGGAAGAACGCAAAGTTAAATCCGCTTGCGCAGTTTACTTGAGCGTAAATGAGCAAGCGGATTATCGAAGTGTAACGCTGCAAGCGCTACTTAAAAAACAATTCTACTTCTTGCGGCTTTTCTTGGCCACAAGTGCCTTTTCAACC
Organism: Alistipes sp.; assembly: GCA_017560455.1. Classification (GTDB taxonomy): domain Bacteria; phylum Bacteroidota; class Bacteroidia; order Bacteroidales; family Rikenellaceae; genus Alistipes. The sequence goes on from JAFZEY010000099.1 coordinate 2,300, forward strand.
TCAATCTGGAAGTCGGAAAGCACATTCATATAGTTGATGAAGGCCTCATAGGATGATCCATAAGGGTTGAAATAGGAGTGAACATCTCCATCGGAGAGCCACTTGGTTGCCATATAGTAGAAGTGGTCGGAGGCCTGCATGAAGTTCCAGACATAGTCGAAGTCGGGACTCTTCAATGAGCGCACCTTATCCTTCAAGGCGTAGAGCTTTCTAAACGCCTCATTCTGCAAATCATTACCGAGCCAAGCGGTGATATCGCGCTCCTCATCGGCCCACGACATAGCGTGAGGGCAGTGGAGAATAGCCACAGGCTGATGCTCGGCAGCGGTCTCGCTGACGGTAGCAAACTTCAAATCGCCACGGCTCAAGATTGCCGACGGAAGGTTCTTGACAAAGTCGAAGATGCCCGTAGAGGCCTTCTGGTGTTCGCCAAAGGTTTCGTAGTCCATAAAGAGGTTGATAACCTCACCCTCCGACTCCGAAAGCCACTCCGCATACTTGTCGGCAGTGAGTGGATACTCGCTCCAACCCTGATTCGAGAAGCGGAATGCAATATCGTCAGAGAGTTTATAGTTACGCAACAAAAGACGAAGGCTCTGGTCGGCAGCTCCAGCATAGACAAAATCGGGCGACTTCCAACCGAGGATATGCTTTGCGCCCTCGGCCAACATAGTCTTGAAGCCGAGCTCACCAACAGTCTCGCCAATCTCGTCGGAGTAGATCAACTCCGTATTGCGGAACGCCTTCGGCTTGATACCAAACTCCGCCTTCAACATTGCGGTATGCTTCTTGACCTGCTCCTTGAAGTCCTCCTTCGAGGAGAGCGATGCCAACGAGTGTGAGTAGGTCTCAGCCAACAACTCAACGCACCCTGTATCGACCAATGCACGGAACGAATCCAACACCTCGGGGGCGTAAGCCTTGAACTGCTCGACAACACTACCTGTAAGCGAAAACGAGATACGAAATGCCCCCTTATTCTCCTTGATAAGCTTCAGGAGCAACGCATTCATCGGCAGATAGCACTCGCGCGCAATCTTCTGCATAATGGCGCGATTGGTCAAGTCGTCGAGGTAGTTGTGTTCCTTGCCGATATGGAAAAAGCGGTAGGTCTTCAATCGCCAAGGCTGATGTACCTGAAAATACAAACAAACTGTCTTCATATTTTTTCTCTTTTTTGTTTTCGATTCCCTTATTTTGCCGATGCGATAGCATCTTCGTAAACCGCCTTAATCTTCTTGGCGGCATCGTTCCATTTGAGGTTTGTCACCTCCTCCAAGCCCTTCTTTGCAAACATCTGCGAGAGTGCAGGGTAGGTTATCAAGCCATAGATGGCATCGGCCATACTATCGACATCCCAATAATCCACCTTAACGGCATAGTCCAACACCTCGGCAACGCCCGACTGCTTCGAGATAATCGATGGCACATTGGCGCGCATAGCCTCCAACGGCGAAATACCGAATGGCTCCGACACCGAAGGCATAATATAGACATCCGAGAGTTGGAACATCTTATGAACATCGTCACCCTTCAAGAAGCCCGTAAAGTGGAAGCGGTCGGCAATTCCGAGGCGCGCAACACGACGAATTATGTGGTTCATCATATCGCCCGAGCCCGCCATCACAAAGCGCACATTCGGCACCCTCTTCAGCACCTTTGCTGCAGCCTCAACGAAGTAGTCAGGGCCCTTCTGGAAGGTGATACGACCGAGGAAGGTGACAATCTTATCCTCGACTCCACGCTCCGGCAGTTCGGTATCCTTCTCTGCAAAGCGCACGGCATTATGCACCGTAACAACCTTCTCGGCAGGGATACCATACTTCTCGATAACGATATTACGCGTGAGGTTCGACACGGCAATAACACGGTCGGCGGCAGCCATACCCGTACGCTCGATTTCATACACTCGGGTATCGATATTATCGCTCGACGAACGGTCGAAAGATGTGGCGTGCATATGCACCACAAGCGGCTTGCCCGACACGCGCTTTGCTGCTATACCCGCATAGTAGGTGAGCCAATCGTGAGCGTGGATAACATCGAACTGCCCCTCCAGGTCTTTGGCTATCTGCGCTGCGACAATGGCATAACGGGCAACCTCCTCCATTATGTTGGCACCATATTTTCCCGAGAAGGTGTAACGCTGGCTCCACACATCACTCGTCTCCCAACGCTTCTCGCCCGTCTTTACGAACTCGTCGTGGTAGGTTTCATACTCCTCTGGCGAGAGATAAGGCACGAGGTTGGAGTCCACTTGTATAAACGACATCTTCTCGATGATATCGGCAGCATCGGAACTAACCTTACCGAATACGGTCTCAACATCGCTCGCATTCACCACGCGGACAAAGCGTTCATCCTCATCGCCCGAGGCGCGAGGCATAACGAAGGTAACCTCCACATCGTTGCGAGCCAATCCGCGAGTCATACCATAACAGGCTGTACCGAGTCCGCCCGCAATATGCGGTGGAAACTCCCAGCCAAACATTAAAACCCTCATCTTACTCTATTTTTTACTTTTCTTAACACTCTTTTTTGCGGCTGTGCGCTTTGTTGCGCGCTTCGCCTTCGCCTTATACTGCTCGATAAGATGCTTTATGTAGAGCAATCCGCCCACACTCCACGCCTGCGACACCGCACCTCGCGGAGCAAACGGAGGATTAGCATCGTAGTACTCGGCAATAGAGCCGATGCAGTAGGTTTGGATATTATCGTCAAATGCCGCAAGCATCTCCTCGGCCTGATGGATAAAGCGCTCGCCATCAAGCCTCAATGCACACTCTACATAGAACATCAACGGCCATACCCACACAGCACCATTAGTTGCAGCAGCCTCCTGCTCGATAGGGTTCGTCTTGTAGGTCGATTCGAACATCGGATTGCGAGGCGACAGCGAACGAAGTCCCGCAGGAGTAAGCAGATGCTGGCGCACCGTCTTCAATACTCGCACCATCTGCTCATCGTTGAGCATTGTATATTTCAAACCGCAGGCAACAATCTGGTTGCAACGAATATAGTCGTTCTTGCCCTCCATATCTACATAGTCGGCAAGGTAGCCCTCGTCAGCAAGATAGAAGGTATCGATGAACGACTGCTTAATCTGTGGCAGTATCGCGGTCCACTCTTTCTCGAACGCCTCATCGCCCATCTTCTTGGCCAAGTCCAAGGTGTATGACACAGCGTTATACCACAAGGCATTTATCTCTACGGCATATCCTGCACGCGGAGTAACCGGCTTACCATCCATCACAGAGTCCATCCAAGTCAAAGCAACGCCATCACGAGCAGCCCAGATAAGCCCGTTTGTATGCATCGCCACACAACCTCCGCAGAAACCCTTACGATAGGCTGCAAGGATGCTCTTCATCGCCTTACCATAGCGTTCCCACACCTCTTGCGCACCAATCTGCTCCTCCAACTGTTGCAAGGTCCAAAAGAACCAAAGTGGTGCATCTGCCGCAACCTCTGCCGAAGCCGAGCCGGCAAAGTCGCCATTGCGCATATCGCCCACCATAGTGTCGAGCACATCCATACAGACCTCCTTGCTACCCTGCTCCAAGGTCAAGCCCGGAAGTGAGATGAAGGCCGAACGACCCGCTTTCCCATACCAAGGGTATCCCGACATCACTTCGGTACGATTACCCGAACGGCGAATTATAAATTGTCGCGCCGAGTGGTGCAGACAGCTCTCGAAGTCGATCTTGTGGGTACGACTTGCCAACGACGAGTCGAAGGCTTCGCGTATAGCCTCACCCGAAGGCATCTCGTCTACTGAAGCCGAGAATATTATGCTCTCACCCTTCTTGATTTTCATCTCGAAGTAGCCCGTCGTGAGGAGGTCTTCGTAGCCCTCGTAGCCGCGCTCCAACTCCTTCTGATACTCGAAGTCGTAGTACCAATCTGGTGCAGGGATAAACTCTGCATCAGCCTTCGAGAGTTGCATATGCAACCAAGGGAAGCCATCATAAAGGCGATTTTTCACTCCGTTAACAACGGGATAGGAGCGAACATTGGCATACATATTAACCTTCGATAACTCGTGCCTATTGCGGAAGGCCAGGAATGGGCGCAGACGCAATATGGTCTCGGAGTGTGCATCTACGAGCGTGTAGCGAATCATCATATGTGTTCGCCTATGCACCCAGAGAATCTCTTTGCGAAGGATCACGCCGCCGACACGATAGGTGATGGTCGGACACGGCGTATATTCAAAGTCGGTGATATATTTATGTCCGCGAGGCTCATATACGCCACGATAACGATGGAGAGCCAGGTTAAACGACTGGTCGTGCTGCACAATGGTCTCATCGAGTGACGAGAGCAGCACATAGGTATTGTTACTCTCATCAATCGGAGCAACTATCAAACCGTGATACTTGCGAGTATTACAACCTACGATGGTGGTACTCATATAACCACCTCGACGATCGGTTGCCAACATCTCACGCTGCAACGAATACTCCAAGTTTCCCAACTCCTGTTTATCAAATTTAAGTCCCGGCATAATATAGTTGTTGTAAAATTTCATTCTGTTTTGTAAAGTTAATAAAAATTTCGGCTAATTATCACGCAAGAACCAAATATTTTCAAGAAAAGCCTTAATATGCTCTTTGCCGAAAAGGATATTCAGAATATGAAATATATTTGAGAAGAATACCACTTCCCAAAAATATAAAATTGATTTTATAGGTGCATTTTCAAGGCTTGCAAGGTGCTGAGTGCGCAGCATAGTTAACCTATGTGAGCAACTCAGCACACGAAGCGTAACGAAGAAAATGCCCCATAAAACAATTTTATGCCCATTTGACGAGGGCGAAGTCCATTCTGTATGGCAGGCTCTCGTTCTTTGGGTAGACACGCAAGGCGATATCGAATGCACCTGTGCGAGTTGGGGTTACATCGAGAGCATATGTTGCAATAGTGCCTTCGACATTTACAAGGCGCAACTGCTCGGTAAGGGTGATATCCGGCGACTGAGAGCCGACAACCTGCTTGGCAACAACGAGCTCTACACCAATCTCCTCGGCTGTGAGGGTTGCAACATCGACCTTAACCTCGAAGTGGTACTTCTCGCCGAGCATCATAGACTCCTTATCGACGCGCACACGCTGCGAATCAACCACCTTTACACTATCCCAGGCTGCCGACACACGGCGTTTCCAGGCTGCAATCTCGCGAGCGAGAAGATAGTTGTTGGATGTAACATCGCGTTTGCGCGCAGCCAACTTATTATAGAAGCGCTCCTCGTAATCGATAAGCATTCGATTTGTGGTAAAGTTCGACGCTATATCGGAGATACACTTCTTCACCGAAGCCACCCAATCGGTAGGTATACCCTTCTCGTTACGCGCGTAATATTTAGGTACAATCTGCTCCTCGATAGTGCTATAAATCATCTCGGCATCGAGCTCGTCCTGGTGACCCTGATCAGCGAAAGTGCGCTCCATAGGGAGAGCCCAGCCGCCATTCTCCTTGTAGCCCTCAACCCACCATCCGTCGAGTACCGAGAACTGCATAACACCATTCATCACACACTTCTCGCCCGAGGTACCCGAGGCCTCCAAAGGTCGTGTCGGAGTATTCAACCACACATCAACACCCTGAACCATACGGCGAGCCAACTCCATATCGTAGTTCTGCAAGAAGATAATCTTACCCACGAACTCCGGCATCAACGACACCTCAACGATACGCTTAATCAAATCCTGACCCGGTTTATCTGCCGGGTGAGCCTTACCTGCAAAGATAAACTGTACAGGGCGCTCCTTATTATTGACGATAGCCGACAGACGCTCCAAATTCGAGAAGAGGAGGTAGGCACGCTTGTAAGTTGCAAATCGACGAGCAAAGCCGATGGTCAAAACCTCAGGCTTTATGCGTTCGGCCACCTGCACCATCTGGCTTGGGCGGTCAAATCGCACCTGCGTAGGGTCGGCATAGCGACGCTTGATAGTCTTGATAAGTCGCTGTTTGAGGAACATACGCTCGCTCCACAACTCCTCGTCAGGAATATTATACACCTTCTGCCACTCAGGGATATCGTAGGTGTGTCCCTCGAAGCCCTTAGGGAAGTAGCGCGAGTAGAGTCGGCGCATATTCGAAGCCGTCCAAGTCGGGAAGTGAACGCCATTGGTCACATAACCGATATGCAACTCCTTCTTGAAGTATCCCGGCCACATATTACCGAGGAGATCCTTCGACACCTCGCCGTGCAACCACGACACGCCATTGACCTCCTGCGAGAGATTACAAGCGAGCACCGACATCGAGAATCGCTCATTCGGATCGTTCGGATTAACCTTTCCGAGATTGATATATTGATCCCAAGTGATACCGAGAGTATCAGGATAATGCGACATATATTGACGAATCATCGACTCCGGGAAGGCATCGTGTCCTGCCGGCACAGGCGTATGTGTCGTAAAGAGCGAAGAGGAGCGAACAACCTCCAACGCCTCCGAGAAGGAGAGCTTCTTACGCGACATCAAGTTGCGAATGCGCTCTACGCCGATAAATGCGGCGTGGCCCTCGTTGCAGTGATAAACCTCCTGCTTGATACCCATCTTTGCAAGGGCTCGGATACCGCCTATACCAAGCAAGACCTCCTGCTTCAAACGATTCTCCCAATCGCCACCATAGAGGTGGTGAGTCACCTGACGATCCTCTTCGAGGTTAGCCTCATAGTCGGCATCGAGCAAATAGAGCGGAGTGCGGCCAACCTGGCAACGCCATACGCGAGCACTCAATGTACGACCCGGCAACGCCACCTGCGTTGTTACCCACGAGCCATCCTCCTCGCGCACCGGCAAAATCGGCAACTTGAAGAAGTTTTGTGCCTCGTAGGTCGCCTCCTGAGCACCCTGCGCCGAAAGTCGCTGTGTAAAGTATCCGTAACGGTACAAAAGACCCACTGCTACCATTGGTGTATTTCTATCCGACGCCTCCTTAATATAGTCGCCGGCCAAGATTCCAAGACCACCCGAATAGATCTTCAACGAGTGGTGCAAGCCATACTCCATCGAGAAATAGGCAATCTTCGGAGCCTTCGGATTTGGTTTTTCGTTCATATACTCCTGGAACTGAGCATATACCGCATCCATCTTTGCGAGGAACTCTTTATCCTGCTCTATCTCCGAAAGACGCTCCATCGAGACCTTATCGAGCAGAGCGATAGGGTTTCTATCGACCTCAACCCACAACTCCTTATCGATAGCCTCGAACAAGTCACGCGCACCGAGAGTCCAGCTCCACCACAAGTTGCGCGAGAGTTCTTCGAGTGGGTGCAATCGTGTAGGCAGCAGTTTCTCTACCATTACGCGCTGCCAATTAGGGCGCTCCACAAATAGTTGCTGACGAACGAAGTTGATCTGCTCGGCAGATGTTCCGCCGTCGCCTATAACAGCACGATTTGTACGAGCTACGCAGCTCTCGATAGCATACTCATAGGCCTTGCGATAGTAGGCGAAGAGCTTATCCCACAAAGCATTCTTCGACATATCGAATGCCGCCTTGCGCACCTCTCCGACCTCCTCCTCGTTCATAGCAAGAAGGCGGAGCACCGCATCTGTTGCTGAGGATACCGCCTCAGCCGCATTATTATCGTTGCGTTCAACAACCACAACGCCCTTATTCTGCTCCTGCTCGGCTGCCCAAACGCCAAAACCAGCCAAGGTGGTGGTTATTGTAGGCACCGAGAATGCCACCGACTCGAGCGGAGTATAACCCCACGGCTCGTAGTACGATGGATAGATTGTCAAGTCCATACCAACCAACAACTCGTAGTAGCTCTTATTGAAGATACCATCGTTCTGGTTGAGATATGTAGGAACAAAAACAACTTTAACCTTCGACTCGGCTCTGTCGAGCACGCTGCCATTTATGGCATTTGCCACCTGATCCCAAGCCTGATACTCCAGGATGTGGGTCGAGTAGCGATACTGCAAGGCATCGATCGGCTGCGACTTATCCTGCAAGTGCGCCTGCAAGTCGCGACGAGCACCACGATTTGCTGCCGGCACGGTAACATAGGCCAACACCTCGCGGTCGAGTTTACCCGATGTTTCGAGCGACTTCAACACCTCAAAGAAGAGATCCAAACCCTTATTATGGAATTCGTAGCGACCACTCGTGCCTATGATAAACGGCTCCTTCTCGAACTTATACGAGAGGCAAGCCTCTGCCACCTCAATCATCGCCCTGCGAGCCTCCTTGCGCTTCCTGTCATACTCCTTGCCTGTCCAGACAAAGTCATTCTCGAAGCCGTTAGGGGTAACGACATCGACCTCCTTGCCGAGCAGATATGCACACTCGCGAGCCGTAATATCGCTCACCGAGAGGAAGGCGTCGTGATTCTTCGCACCAATCTTCTCAATAGAGTGCTTCGCCACGACATTGAACTGGCGAGCCAAGTCATCGGCATTAAACTGCTCCAAGTTACCATAGAGAGGAAGGTTATTGCCCGCGATACAACGACCCATAACTGTTGCGTGAGTACTCATCACAGTAGCGATATACGGCGAATGGTTGCGCAGATAAAGACCTCCCGAGCAGGTCATCCACTCGTGGAAGTGCGCCACCGCCTTATCGGTTGTTGCACAGAAGGTATCGACATACGACTCGATAACCTTACCCGCCAAATAGCCAAACAAGACAGGCTCGACATAGTCCCACTGTCCCGAGATAGAGTCCACCTTATACGACTCCCACAACTCCTTCAACACCTCATCCTTATTCGAGAAGAGAGTCGTGAAATCTATCAATATCGCAATCGGATTACCGCAAACATTCCAACGACCAATACGCGCACGAATACCGTCATTATATAACGATTGGCGCCAACTCTTCAAAAGCATCGGATCCTCCTGAAACTCCGAAAGCTCGCAATCCTGCGAGAAATCGGGTCCGATGGTGATATACTTATCGCCCAACTGATTTGAGACCGTCAAAGCCTTTGTCGCCAATACGGTATGGATACCTCCAACCTTATTGCACACCTCCCAGCTAACCTCAAACAAAACATCCGGACTAAATTTTACTTCGCTCATAACCTTCTGATAACTTGTTATTTATTACTCAATCACATTGCAAATATACGACTATTATGCAACAAAACAAAGCAATTATTAAATTTTTTTAATAATTTATTTATTATGCTTCGGCTGCCTCTTCTACATCTCCATAAGTGAGGATATTACCAGGTCCGAGAGCAGCATCTTCTCGGGTAGAATTCGCAGACCGTCACCATCGCGTACAACAAGCTCCGCAACGCCCGCTTTTACCGCCTCACGCTCCAACATCTCGCGTTTTTCAATGCCAAAATCACGCTCCACCTTACCGAGCGAAATACCCTCTGCACATCGCAGCGAGGTCATTACATACTCATTAAACTTATCGAGCTTCGCAAGCTCCTCCGAGCCATACTCCACTCCCCCGATATACTCCTCGATAGGCTGCTCGCACCAACGGCGCACCTCGCCATTATAGGAGTGAGCACCCGCACCCACGCCGAGATACTCCACACCCTGCCAATATGACGAGTTGTGACGCGAGCGACATCCCGACAGAGCATAGTTCGACACCTCGTAGTGTTCATATCCCGCCTTCGTAAGGGTGTTATGCACCTGCAAGAACTCGGCTTCGCTGCGCTCCTCCTCGGTTTCGCGCATCTCACCTCGCGCCAGCATACGACCAAAGCGAGTACCCTCCTCGATAGTGAGATGATAGGCCGAGATATGCTGCACTCCCATCGCCAAAACACCCTGCAATGTTTGCGCCAGCACCTCACCGCCAAAGCCCTCAACACCAAAAATTACATCTACCGAAATATTTCCATATCCCGCCTCCTGCAACATCCTCACCGCCTCCACCGCCTGCTGTGCGGAGTGGCGGCGTCCCATAAATCGAAGGCAGTCGTCATCGAGCGACTGCACACCCATAGATATTCTATTAACCGATGTCTTGCGCAGCTCGGCAACATAATCCGCGGTTATATCATCGGGATTAACCTCGATGGTCACCTCCTCCAAACCCGAGCAATCGAACTGCTCGCGTACCTGCTTCACAAAGTTCTCAATCTCGCTCGGAGCAAGCAATGAAGGGGTACCCCCGCCAAAGTATATTGTACGAATCGACTTATCGTGCAGAAAAGCCGCCTGCTCGCGCAACTCTCTATGCATAGCCTCGACAACCGCAGGAATATATTTCAACTTCACACTGCGGTAGAAGTCGCAGTATCCGCACAACCTCTTACAAAACGGAATATGAAAATAGACAGACGACATCGGCTCATACAATTTTGTCCTAACAAATATAGCAATAAAAATGGAAAACCGAAAGAGAGAAGGCTCAAAACCATTAAAAAAAGTTGGACATAGTTGTAATTGGCGAAATTTTCGCTATCTTTGCACTTGCAATGCCCAGATGGCGAAATGGTAGACGCGCTCGTTTCAGGTGCGAGTGCTGAGAGGCGTGTAGGTTCGAGTCCTATTCTGGGCACCTCAAAAGGAGTTTTCTTCGGAAAGCTCCTTTTTCGTTTGCCCGAATAAGACTCGTTCAGCCGGTGGCGGTGTGGCAAAGTTATCTGCAAGTTGCGCGATAGTCATTGTTGCTATGCAACTACGATAACGAATTAAATATCATCACCTCAAATAAATTTGGTTGCTGCTATTTAATTCATTCTCTAAAACCACTGGTTTTAATGTCTATCTCTCATCTTTTGCTCTGCTCAAACCTGCTACGACCGTTCGAGTACGGTTGTGGAAAATTGGAAGGTTGCGGATTAGGGAGTTTTATGAAATTAGGGAATTTGGGAAATCTTCTTTAAACTCCCTAATTTCACTACTTACCACTCTACTAATTACTCCCTGCTCTCTATCTTCACCCTCCGTTTTCCGTTTAAAGACGCTCTCTTTGCGGTTTTTGAGCAACCCTAAAATGGGACCATGAAAATAAAACAATTAAAAACATTCAAAAGTTTTTCTGTTTTACATTTTTTTATTACCTTTGTACTGAGTATGAAGCAAAGTAGGACCATATTCTTAACAAACGATGACAGCTACCGCAGCAAGGGATTTGAGGCGGCGATAGAGATTGCTCGCAAATTCGGTCGAGTGATAGCTGTTGCGCCCGATGCACCTCAGAGCGGTAAGAGCCAAGCCATCACCATTTACAACCCTCTCTACCTGCGCAAAGTACGCGACGAGGAGGATGTAACAGTCTATTCGCTGAACGGCACACCCGTAGATTGCGTGAAGATGGCATTCGACCACCTTCTCTGCGACGAGAAAATCGACTTGGCAATATCGGGAATCAACCACGGCTCAAACGCGGCAGTGAATGTTCTCTACTCGGGAACCATGGGTGCCGCCATCGAGACCACATTCTACAACATTCCGAGCATAGGACTCTCCCTTACAGACCACGACCTCGATGCCAACTTCGAGGGTGCAATAAAGTACGGAACGCAGATTATCGAAGCCGTATTGGCCGACGATACTCTGCCACGCTCGTTGTGTTTGAATGTAAATGTTCCGAATATCCCTTGCGAGGAGATTAAGGGCGTCCGCGCCTCACGACAGACAAAAGGTTATTGGCGAGAAGAGTTCTACAAGCGCACCGACCCGCATGGTCGCGACTACTTTTGGCTCACGGGAGCATTCTCGAATGCCGAACCACAGGCGGAAGACACGGATGAGTGGGCTTTGGCAAACGGTTATGTATCGGTAGTACCCGTACAGATCGATTTGACGGCCTACGAACAGATAGAGCAATTGAAGAAGATTTTATAGTGACAGAGCTAAACAGCTATGTTGGGTATAGGACTTAAGGTTGTAATGGTGATAATAATGGTAGTACAGCTGTTGGCTATCGGCTATGCTACACACCTGGTCAGCCGTACCAAATATAGCGTGATATGGATCTTGTGCATCATAGGTTTTACAATCTCGTTCGGACAGCATCTCTATATGATATGGTCCGACGGAAGCGTAGATATCTCGCACTTTCTCATATCGGATGTTGTAACTTCGTTATGTATAGTCGTTGCGGTTCTATTCTCGAATCGGCTTGTCAAGCATAGCGAGATGTTGACACAACAACGCTCTCTGATGAGCAAGCGCATCCTCTCGGCCGTAATGCACACCGAGGAGCGATCACGCTCACAGTTCGCCAAGGAGCTGCACGACGGAATGGGGCCACTGCTCTCCTCGGCAAAGATGTCGCTTTCGGCAATCTCGGACAAGGACCTGAGTGCCGAGCAGCGCGAGATACTGCAAAACACCCGTTATGTAATTAACGAGGCAATTCGTTCTGTAAGAGAGATATCGAGCAATATGTCGCCACAGGTACTTATGGACTTCGGATTGGCGCAGGGAGTGCAGAACTTCATCTCGAGAATTTCGGCTCTTCACACCGTCGATATCGAGTTTGCGACAAACCTCGACAAGGAGCGTTTCGACAACGATGTAGAGATTGTTACATACAGAGTCATTTGCGAGTTGATGAACAATTCGCTCAAGCACTCGAAATGTACAAACATCACGGTATCGTTGATATTGGAGGGATCGAAGCTTTTGCTCAACTACGCCGACAACGGCCGCGGATTTAATCCGGACAAGGTATCGTCAAACGGCATGGGACTATCCAACATAACCTCGCGCATAGATTCGCTGAACGGACACATCTCCATCAGCAGTGGCGAGAACGAGGGCATGAGCGCGGTAGCAAGTATCGACACAAAGAGAAGAGATTATAGTACAAAATATCGCAATTAGAATGAGCAGAGAGATACGCATAGCACTTGTCGATGATCACGCTCTCTTTCGCAATGGTTTGCGAGGGCTAATTGATGGTAAACACAACTGCCGAGTGGTGGCAGAGGCGAGCGACGGCGAGGAGTTTTTGGCAAACGAGGCAGCCATAAATGCCGATGTCGTGTTTATGGATATTGCAATGCCGACACTCTCAGGCGATAAGGCTACGGTAATAGCCCTGGAGCGCAACCCAAACCTGAAGGTAATATGCCTTTCGATGTTCGGAGATGAGAAGTACTACTCGTGCATGATTGAGGCAGGAGCAAAGGGCTTTCTGCTGAAAGATTCCTCGGTGGAGGAGGTATTCGCAGCCATCGAGAGCGTTATGGCCGACGAGGAGTATATTTGCAGCGCCGTAATGGAGGCTCTTTCGAGCGCAATACGCCGCAACGAGGAGGTGGGAACACTCTCCGACCGCGAGACAGATGTATTGCTCGGCATCTGCCAGGGACTTTCGACACAGGAGATTGCCAGCAAGCTATTCCTGTCGAAGCGCACGGTAGATTCGCACCGAGCGAACATACTCGAAAAGACGGGTTCGAACAATACGGCAAGCCTTGTAGTATATGCAATAAAACACAACTTAGTTGAAATATAACAACAAACAAACCTAACTAACATTTCTAAAAGTTAATTACTATGAATGTACAAGAGATTATGCTCGACTTGGAGCGCAAGCACCCAGGTGAGAGCGAGTACCTGCAAGCGGTACGCGAGGTGTTGGAGTCTATCGAGGAGGTTTACAACCAGCATCCAGAGTTTGAGAAGGCAAAGATCGTAGAGCGTATGGTTGAGCCTGATCGTATCATCACTTTCCGTGTAACTTGGGTTGATGACAATGGCAACATCCAGACAAACCTTGGTTACCGTGTTCAGTTCAACTCGGCAATCGGTCCTTACAAGGGCGGTATCCGTTTCCACAAGGCTGTTAACCTTTCGATGTTGAAGTTCCTCGGTTTCGAGCAGACTTTCAAGAACGCACTTACTACACTCCCTATGGGTGGTGCTAAGGGTGGTTCGGACTTCGATCCAATCGGCAAGAGCGACGCTGAAATCATGCGTTTCTGCCAGGCTTTCATGTGGGAGTTGTGGAACAACATTGGTCCAGACACCGATGTCCCTGCAGGTGATGTTGGCGTAGGTGGTCGTGAGATTGGCTACATGTACGGTATGTACAAGAAATTGGCTCGCGAGTACAACACAGGCGTACTCACAGGTAAGGGCCTCTCTTGGGGTGGTTCACTCATCCGTCCTGAGGCTACAGGTTTCGGCGCATTGTACTTCGTTGAGCACATGCTCAACCGTGCAGGCAAGGAGTTGAAGGGTGCAACAGTTGCTATCTCGGGCTTCGGTAATGTAGCTTGGGGTGCTGCAACTAAGGCTACCGAGCTCGGCGCAAAGGTTATTGCTATCTCTGGTCCGGACGGTGTTGTTTACAACCCTAACGGTATGACCGAGGAGAAGCTCAACTATATGTTGGAGTTGCGTTCTTCGAACCGCAATATCGTAGCTCCATTTGCTGAGAAGTTCACCGATGCTACTTTCATCCCTGGTAAGAAGGCTTGGAGCGTAAAGTGTGATATCGCACTCCCTTGCGCATTCCAGAACGAGTTGACAGGTGCTGATGCTGAGGAGTTGCTCGCAAACGGCACTTGGTGTGTTGCTGAGGTTTCGAACATGGGTTGTACCCCTGAGGCTATCGCTGCATTCCAGAAGGCTCGCATCTTGTTCGCTCCTGGTAAGGCAGTAAACGCTGGTGGTGTTGCTACTTCAGGTTTGGAGATGACTCAGAATGCAATGCACATTTCGTGGTCGGCAGCTGAGGTTGACGAGAAGTTGCACTACATCATGCAGTCTATCCACGAGGCATGCGTTAAGTCGGGTGCTGAGGGTGACTACACCAACTATGTTAAGGGTGCAAACATCGCAGGTTTCTTGAAGGTTGCTCAGGCAATGCTCGAGCAGGGTATTGTTTAATCGACAATCTGCAAAGAATAATCAGGATAGGGGGCTTTGCTCCCTATCTTTTTTATATACACTAAAGTGTAAAATTTGTCAATCAGAACGATTTTTAATATCTTTGCGGTATGATAAGATATTTCGAGAACATAGATATCACGGAGCGCAACTCATTCCATGTGCGACAGATAGCCAAACGACTTGTCGAATTCGACCGCGCAGAGGAACTGCCCGAACTCTTTGCCAAGTATGGCACGGAAAATTGGTATGTGCTGAGCGGAGGAAACAACATTCTCTTCACACAGGATGCAGAGCCACTTCTTATTACACCGTGCGACAATCGTATAGAGGTTATCGGCTATATGGGTGACAAGGTGCGCGTAAAGGTGGGCGCAGGTGTTGAGTGGGATGACCTGGTGGCGTGGAGCGTGGAGCACGACTTGTGGGGCATCGAGAACTTATCACTCATACCCGGCAAGGCGGGTGCAGCACCCGTACAGAACATCGGTGCATATGGCGTAGAGGCAAAAGATGCCATTCGCGCTGTCGAGATGTACTTTGTCGAGGGTGGCAACTTCGCATCTCTTACCGCTGAGCACTGCGCTTTCGGCTATCGTGAGAGCGTATTCAAGCAGTCACTCAAGGGTCGTGTCGTAATTACCGCCATAGAGATAGAGCTCTCGAAAACTCCAAATCCGCAACTCGGCTATGGCGATGTCGTGCGCGAGGTGGAGGCGCGAGGTGGTGCCACTTTGGCAAATATCCGCGATGCAATATGCTCTATTCGCCGTTCGAAGCTCCCTGACACCGCTATTTTGGGCAATGCGGGCAGCTTCTTCAAAAACCCTATCGTCGAGAGCGAGGTGGCGGAGCGACTTCGTGCCGAGTATCCCGACATCCCAACATATCCAGCACAGGAGGAGGGCAAGGTAAATCTTGCTGCCGGCTGGCTTATCGACAAGGCGGGAATGAAGGGCCACAAGGAGGGAAATGTAGGCGTACAC
This sequence comes from Alistipes sp., assembly GCA_017560455.1. Lineage (GTDB taxonomy): Bacteria > Bacteroidota > Bacteroidia > Bacteroidales > Rikenellaceae > Alistipes. The sequence goes on from JAFZEY010000099.1 coordinate 18,075, forward strand.
GAGCGCCAGGCATTAGTTTTGGTAAATCTCGGAGGTGCTACGGGTGGAGAGGTCTTGACCTTCGCCCACAAGATTGTAGCCACCGTGCGCGAGAAGTTCGGCATCGAGATTTCGCCCGAGGTGAATATTTTATAAATTGATAATTGACAAAATTAGAGGCGATTGAGGGAATTTGACGACTAACTATCGGCGTAAAATACACCAATCAGAACAATTTTTACCATGCAGACTGAAGCACTACTTAAAGCATTCGAGAAGTATGTCGAGCGACACGAACTATTCTCGCACGAGGATAAGATTTTGCTCACCGTATCGGGAGGAGTCGATTCAATGGTTATGCTGTCGATTTTCATCCGCCTGGGCTACAATGTAGAGGTTGCCCACTGCAACTTCGGTCTGCGAGGCAAGGAGAGTGACGAGGATACCGAGATGGTCGAGCAGGAGTGCAAGAAGCTCGGTGTGGTGTGTCACACGAAGAACTTCGATACAACGGGCGAGATGGCTCGCACGGGTGACTCTATGGAGATGACGGCTCGCCGTCTGCGCTACGAGTGGTTTAACGAGTTGTGCCGCACAGAGGGGTGTAGTGTAATAGCCGTTGCCCACCACGCCAACGACTCGATCGAGACCTTCTTCATCAATCTGTTGCGAGGCACGGGATTGCGAGGTTTGACAGGCATCAACCGCCAATATGGTCGCGTGGTGCGACCACTGCTCTACGCCACACGAAAGGATATTTTGGAGTATGCCGTACATAACCATATTCCATACCGCGAGGACTCATCAAATCGCTCGACAAAGTATCTGCGCAACAAGATACGACTCGGTCTGCTCCCGATGTTGCAGGAGATAAATCAGCGATTCACACCGCTGATGCGCGGAAATCTCTACCGACTCAACGACGCACAACGATTTATAGATGTAACTATCGACCATATCCGCGAAACGGCACTGCACAGCGAAAACGGCATCGACACGATAGATGTTTCGGCTATCGATCCGATGTATCCGCGCGACTTCGTAATCTACGAATTGCTAAACTCCTCGTATGGTTTCAAGGGCGATGTTGTGGAGGAGTTGAACAAGGCATTGAAGAGGGGCGTTACCGACCGCCGATTCTACTCGCGCGACTATGTTGCCCACCTCGACAGAGGAAATATTATGGTGGCACGCATCGAGGATGAGGACGACTGCGAGGTCGTTGTCGAGCGCGATGATATGCGTAGCTACTGTGGCAACTCGGTGCTCTACTACGAGCATACCGACATCGACAATGTAAGTGAGTACCACTTGCCAAGCGATGTGGCACTTATCGACGAATCGAAGTTGCAATACCCGCTCCATCTGCGCCGCTGGCGCGAGGGCGACACCTTTATCCCGTTCGGTATGGCGGGCAGAAAGAAGGTTGGCGACTACCTCACCGACCAGAAAGTTCCCGTTATAGAACGCAAGCGACAGTTCGTATTGGTGTCGGGCGAGGATATCGTATGGGTGGTAGGCCGCCGCACCGACGACCGATTCCGCATAGGTCCTAACACCGAGAATATTCTTAAAGTCACAAAAATAACCATATAATACCCTATGGCAGAAAAAGTTTCATTCGCTTCGTGCGAGGCCGAGTTCAACCGCTTGATGGGCGACATCAAGGCGCGGAAGTTTGCCCCTATCTACCTCTTGCAAGGCGAGGAGCTATACTTTATCGATGCGTTGTGCGATGCTCTCAGCGAGGGTATTATGGATGAGTCGATGCGCGCATTCAACCAGATTGTGATATATGGCAACGACACCGATGGCGGTACCGTAGCGAGCTACTGCCGTCAGCTACCGATGATGGGCGAATACGAGGCAATAATTGTCAAGGAGGCGCAACAGCTCGAGAAGATCGAGTTGCTCAACTCCTACACCGCATCGCCACAGCCCTCGACCATACTTGTCCTTTGCCACAAGGGCAAGGCAATGGACCGCCGAACGCCGCTATACAAGAGCATCAAGGCGAAGGGCGTAGTCTTCGACTCCGTCTCGCCACGCGACTATGAGGCGGAGCGTTGGCTCTCGGGCTTTGCCGCAAAGAAGGGGTTGAAGATTGACTCGACAAGCAGCAAGATATTGGTGGCTCATCTCGGAATTGACATTTCGAAGATTAGTAACGAGCTCGAGAAGATGATTGTATCGTTACCAAAGGAGCGCACTACAATCACCCCCGAAGATATCGAAAATCATATCGGCATCTCGCGCCAATTCAACAACTACGAGCTGAGCAATGCTGTGCTCGACCGCCAGCTCGAAAAGGCCCTCACGATTGCGCAGTATATGGGCGAAAATCCTAAGGCCTACCCGCTGTTGCTGACCGTGAAGGTGCTGTACGACTCGTTCCGCCAACTCTTTACCTATAATTATATATGCTGGGATTCGCGCCGCCGAGGTGTCGCCATACCCGACCAGGGAGAGTTGTGCCGCATTATGCGACTCAACAACCCATACTTCTTGAAGGATATCTCGCGCCGTGCGCCGATGTGGCCTAACGGCAGAGTATTCCAAATTCTCGGTCTTTGTGCCGAGTACGACGCCAAGAGCAAGGGTATCGACGACGGCGGAGCTTCGAATGGCGAGCTTTTGCGCGAATTTATCCTTAAAATTATGATGTAGGGGATGGCTTACATCTACGAACATATCCGCACGCAGGGCTACGACCCTATCTACTTCGAGGAGCACTACACCCGACTCGACTCCTTGGCGCGCACCTACTTTCACGAGCCGTTGAAGACGACACGCGAAGTGCTTCGCAAAGCCATTGCCGAGTGTTTAAAGGAGGAGCAGTTCTCTCCAAAAATGATGAATGTGGTGCGCGTGAGATGTTTCGCTGATGGTACATTCAAGGTCGAAGCCGGCTGGATGATTTACAACACCTTCTCGCTCCGCGCCCTACACCCGCAGGCACACTTCTGCCGAGTATCGGGCTCTCTTCTTACGGACAACACCTCCGCAAAAGAGGCGCTCGTGGAGTTCAATCAGGCCTCTGCCTTTACCGCCAACGAGGGGGTTGCCGTATGGGCAACCGAGCAGGGAGAGGTTGTCGCCATCGATGGAGCACCCGTAATTGCCATTTTCGAGGATGAGATAAAGTTCTCGCGCGCAGGTCAAGGCGTCGAATTCGACCTCGCCTACGATGTTGTCTGCAAGATGAAACACAAGGTGGTGAGAGGCGAAATACGCATCGAGGAGCTATCCCAAGCCAAGGAGTTGCTCTACATCGACTATCGCGGCATTACGGCGGTGCAGACGCTCGACAATTCAACAATCTATATGGATATCTTGGCCGAGAAGATTGCAGCGCATATTGCCGAGAGGGAGTCATCCAACATCTAACTCTCACAAGTAGGAGTTTTTCTAAAAAATATATATTGACAAAGGGGTTTTGATGTGTTATATTTGCACTCAAAATCCCTTTTACATATGAAAAAATTTCTACTCATCTATGCGATGGGAGCGACACTGCTGCTCATCGCGTGCATGGCGACATTGCGCCATTCGCACCTCGAGGTCGCACGACTTCGCAACAATAACGAGGCTCTCTCCTCCGAAACCAAACTCTACAAGATACGCTACAACGACTCCGCAGCATCGGTCGTAGCAATGCAACTCCAACTCAAAGAGTACAAGGAGCAACACGCGCGCGATGCAAAGCAGATAAGGGCTCTCGACCTACAACTGCGGCGTGTAGAGAGCACGGCAAAGGCCGCCACGCAGAGCGAGGTGCATTTCGTCGCGCCACAAATCGACACGATTATACTTCGCGACACACTGTCGCAATTTCGTTGGCACGACAAATGGGTCGATATCGAAGGTACCATCCGAGGCGATAGCGTGGAGTGCACAATCGAAAGTATAGACACCCTTCAGCAAGTGATACATCGTGTACCTCGTCGCTTTTGGTTTATTCGCTACGGCACAAAGGCGATACGCCAGGAGGTCGTCTGCTCCAACCCCCACACCCGCATCGTATATGCCGAGTATATCGAACTACCAAAACGACACCGAAAGAGATAAAAAAAGCGGAGAGCCGAAATATTCAGCTCTCCACTCTATTTTTGATGCGCCTTTAATTACTTCGCAGGCTCAGTCTCTGTTGCAGGAGCAACCTCCTCAACAACAGGAGCCTCAACAGTAGCAGGCTTAACATCGATAAGCTCTACCTCGAACTCCAAAGCCTCGTTAGGACCGATCATCTGACCTGCACCACGGCGACCATATGCCAACTCAGCAGGGATGTACAACATGATCTTACCACCAGGACCAACGAGCTTCATACCCTCAGTCCAACCCTTGATAACGCGGTTGAGTGGGAACTCGATTGGCTCCTCCTCCTCGATAAGGTTACCCTTCTCGTCGAACATATGAGGACGATAGAGGCGGAACTGCTCCTGCTGCTCCTTAGAACGGTTCTCGAAACGCGATGCATCGAATACGGTACCATCCTGCAACTTACCTACATAGTGAACCTGAACAGTATCCTCGTCCATCTTTGCAGCACGCTCCATATCACCGGCCTTAACAACCTTATAGAGCAAGCCGCTCTCGGTCTTCTTTACGCCGAATGCCTTCTCCTTCTTCTCGAGCCACTTAGCCGAACGCTCTGCGATCTCTGCAGGACGAGTTACCATGAAGTAGTTCTGCAAGAAGCCCATAACATCCTGCTGCGAAATCTCGGTGCTACCCTCGTAAGCATCCTGCAAGCCCTTGAGCATCCAGTAGTACTTAACAGGGAAGTTGTTCTTTGCAACATTGTTACCGATATCGTTACCAAATGCATACGATACCTCCTCGCACTCCTCCTCGCTTATAAAGAAGTTAAAGGTTGCAGTCGAGTCAGCCAGCAAAGCCTCCTGCTGTGCAGCACGACGCTCTGCAAGTGTCTCGCTGAAGAACTTACGAAGAAGCTCGATAGACTCCTCGTGTGACTGCTTTGCCTTGTTAGTCAAACCACCCTGAAGACCCTTCTTGAGGACTTCAACATTGAATGGAACATCACCAAGCTGCTGCTTAACGCTGCTACCGATATTTGCGCCAAGGCAATAAGACAACGAATCCAAAGTCGCAGTATCGCCCTTAACAACCTTAACGCCCTTGCTACCACCGCAAGAGCTTACCAATGCAGCACATGCGAGCACTGCCATTGCCATAAAAATCTTTTTCATACTTCTATTAATTATGTATTTACTTAAAAATTAGTTTCTAAATCGTCACCACTTTGACGCGCAAAGATAGTCAATTTTTCCGATTAACAATAGACTTATCGTCTATTATATTTAATATCGAGAATCTCGACATCGTAGTTGAGCAGAACATTCGAGCCAACGCCCAACTCCTTGTTACCCTCGATATCGTAGGCTGTTTTCGATGGTAGCCAAGCGTTAAAAGTTGCCCCCTTGCCGGCAATCCTCACCACCTCCTGCAAGCCATTGACAAGGTTGCGATACGAATCACGCAGGGTGTCGGCCTCGACAATTACGCGGCCGCTGTCGTCGGTAATCTTGTAGGCAATCTTCACCGTATCGCGCGAAGACATCGAGCCCACATGGCTCTGGTCGCCGAGTTTTAAAATCTTATAGGTCACACCGCTGCGGGTACGGACATACTTGCGGTCACGCTTGCTCAAATCGGCAAGATACTGCTCCTGGTAGGCCTTCGCCTTCTCGTGTACGAAGTAGGTCTTCTCGGCGAGGTAGTAGTCGCGAGCCTCTTCCATGCTCATCTTCGGCGTTGCGTTATAAACATCGCGGATAGCGGCACAAACAGCCTCGACATTGAGCGTAGAGTCCATCTCCAAAAGGGCGTGGCCTACATTCAATCCAATGACATAGGAGAGAGTGTCGGACTCGCCGCCTAGCTTCGACATACGCTTTCCGCACGAAAAAAATGTAGCGCCAAAGAGGAGCGACAGAGCGATATATTTTACAAGTTTCATCATATTTATTCCCTTCTTTTTTGGTCGTTATCCGACCATTCAAGCGACAAATTTACAAAAATTATTATTAAAAACATACAACCTTATTCCAAACCTGCTATATTTGTGCTAAATTTGTATCGTTTAGAGTGTGCAACAAGCGATGAAGATTATAGTTGATAGGGCAATCCCATTTTTGCAGGGTGTATTGGAGCCGTTTTGCGAGGTGGAATACATTGAGGGCAACCGCTTTACGAGCGAGATTGTCCGAGATGCCGACGCCCTCATAGTACGCACTCGTACTCGTTGCAACGCCGCACTCCTCGAGGGCTCGCGCGTGCAGTTTATCGCATCTGCAACCATAGGCCTCGACCATATCGACATCGACTACTGCCTCTCGCACAACATCACCGTCACAAATTCGGCAGGATGCAACGCCCGCGGTGTTTTGCAGTGGGTATCGGCAGCATTGGCACTCCTCTCCAAGAGGGAGGGATTTCGTCCCGAAGAGCGCACACTCGGCATTGTCGGAGTGGGAAATGTGGGTAAGCTGATAAAAGCTTACGCCGAAGATTGGGGCTTTCCTACAATATGTTCCGACCCGCCGCGCCAAGAACGCGAAGGCGGCGATTTTGTTGAGCTCGAAGAGGTTCTGCGAAAGGCCGATATCGTGACTCTGCACACCCCGCTCAACGACACTACGCGCAACCTTATCAATAGCGAAAATATAGCGTTTCTCCATTCGGGAGCAGCGCTCATAAACGCCTCTCGCGGAGAGTGTCTATCCACTGAGGCAACACGCCGCAACGACTTGACCTACATCACCGATGTTTGGGAAGGAGAGCCGGACCTCGATGACGAATATCTCGCAAAGTCGCTCGTTTCAACCCCTCATATAGCGGGTTACTCGGCACAAGGTAAGGCCAACGCCTCGGCAATGGCCGTGCAGGCCGTGGCACGCCACTTTGCACTGCCGCTTACCTCTTGGTACCCTTGCGAGGTTAAACGAGTGGAACCTAAAAAGATTTCGTGGGAGGAGATGTGCTCCACCATCGAAGAGTACTGCAACCTACGAGCCGAGAGCGAAACATTGCAACAATCGCCCGAAAAGTTTGAGGCGTTACGCAATACTTATCGTTACAGAGAGGAGTATTTCTAAAAAGTTTTCCACTTTCCGTTTTCCGTTTTCCGCTAATTTATATACCTTTGCGACGCAATGAAGAGAGTATTACACCTCATATCACGCCTTCTTGGTGCAGAACGAGCCCACTCGTGCTGCCTTGTTTTGTTGCGTATTGCCGACAAGGTGCCTATGGTAAAGTGGTTGCTACACAAGCTCTACGCCATCGAGGATAGCTCCCTGGAGCGCGAGGTGTTCGGTATCCACTTCCGCAACCCGATTGGTCTGGCTGCCGGTTTCGACCGCAATGGCGAGGTATTCCGCCCACTCTCGGCACTCGGCTTCGGCTTTGTCGAAATTGGCACCGTAACTCCGCGACCACAGCAGGGCAACCCAAAGCCCCGCATCTTCACACTCCCCGAGGATAATGCAATACTCAACCGCATAGGTCTTGCATCGAAGGGCTTCGAGGCTGTTTTGGAGAATGTACGCAAGGAGCACAAAGGCATCGTTCTCGGTTGTAACATCGGCAAAAACACCGTAACACCACCCGAGGAGGCTCCAATAGACTACTTGCGCGTCTTCCGCAACCTCTACCAATACATGGACTACTTCGCTGTAAATGTCAGCTATAATACCACGCATAAACAGTATATACCTCGCTCTCGCGAGAGTATAATGGCCATTCTCGAGCCCCTCTTCGACTTCCGCCGAGGACAGAATCAATATCGCCCGATATTGCTCAAGATATCGCCCGATTTGACCAACGAGGAGATCGACCTGATGACCGATATTATGGTTGATACACCTCTCGACGGCATTATTGCAACCAACGCTACAACCTTCCACAGCGGATTGCAGACCTCACAAGAGGAGTTGCGCAAGTGCGGCGCAGGAGCAGTCAGCGGAGCTCCGCTCACCGAGCGCACCATCGAGATTGTCCGCCGTGTCTATACTCGTTGCAACGGCACCTACCCTATTATCGGCGTGGGTGGCCTTATGACAGGCGAAGATGTGAAGCGTATGATGGAGGCGGGCGCTACACTCGTGCAGGTATATACGGGATTTATCTACAATGGTGCCGGCTTTGCAGGTGATCTGTGCAAGAGTCTTATCGCTCCCGAGGTAACCGAGCCGACAAGCCCTGCTGCACCCGAAAATCAATAGAAGATGAAAGCTACAATTATAACTATCGGTGACGAGATTTTGATTGGTCAGATTCTCGACACCAACTCGCGCTACATATCTCGCGCCCTCAATGCTCACGGCATTGTCGTTGCCGAGCGCACCTCGATAGGCGACAACCGCGCCCAGATAATCGAAACCCTCGACCGCGCCTTGGCGCAGAGCGAGGTGGTTATCATCACGGGAGGTTTGGGCCCTACAAAGGATGATATCACAAAGCACACCCTATGCGACTACTTCGGCTCGACATTGCGATATGACGAGCGAGAAGCGGAGCATATACGCACAATGCTGGAGGTACGCAACATCGCCTTCAACGAGCTAAATCGTGGTCAGGCAATGGTACCCGAGTGCTGCACCGTGCTCCACAATGCCCACGGCACGGCTCCGGGTATGTGGTTCGAGCGAGAGGGGCGTGTGGTGATATCGTTGCCGGGCGTTCCTTTCGAGATGCAACACCTTATCGATGACGAGGTTATGCCTCGCCTTTGCAAGCAGTTCGAGTTGCGCGAGATTGTTCATCGCACGATGATAACATTCGGCATCGCCGAGTCTATCCTGGCCGAGCGCATCGCGGCTTGGGAGGATGCTCTGCCCGAATATCTCCACCTCGCCTATCTGCCCGCACCAAATGTGGTGCGATTGCGCCTTTCTGCCTACGAGGTAGAGGGCAAAGAGGTGAGCCGTGAAATAGACGCTCAATTCACTAAGTTACAAGAGATTATCCCCAACAACATCGCAGGCTTTGAGGAGGCCTCGGTCGAGGAGTTGGTGCACAATATCCTAACCGAAAAGGGGCTAACCCTTGCCGTAGCCGAGAGCTGCACGGGCGGAGTTATCGCATCGAAATTTACGGCGCAAGCCGGCGCATCGACCTACTTCTTGTGCGGTGTAGTGGCGTACAGCAACGATATTAAGTGCAATGTGCTGGGTGTAAAATATGCCGATATCGAACGCGTTGGTGCGGTGTCGGAGGCCGTTGCCATGTCTATGGCTGACGGAGCAAGAGCCATTTCAGGGGCAAATTTTGCCATTTCAACCACCGGCATAGCAGGCCCTACGGGAGGCTCGGCCGAAAAACCCGTGGGCACAGTATGGATCGGTATCTCGACACCTACGAAAACATACGCCGTATTAAAGCACTGTGGCACAGACCGTTCACAGATCATATCGCGAGCTTCGGCATACGCAATAGCACTGCTCTACGAGGAGTTAAAGTCGATAAAATAAATTCAATCTTGAATTTAGGTTTCAGACAGATGGTGAGATATAAATATCTCGCCATTTTTATTTGCTCTTTTTTTTACTACCTTTGCGAGGTTTTAAAGAGCAGAAAAAAATAATTCTAAAAATAAAACATTATGACAAACAAACTCTTCTATTGTTTGATGGCACTCCTTTTATCTGCGACACTCCTCGTAGGTTGTAAGGAGCAGACCAAAACAACAAAACGAACTCGCGAGTACAACGCAATGATTTTGCAGCCTGCATCGCGAAAGCTCAGCTCTACCTACTCGGCGACAATCCGAGGTAAACAGGATGTCGATATCCGTACCAAGGTGCAGGGCTACATCACCGACATCAGAGTAAAGGAGGGATCGATGGTTCGCAAGGATCAGACTCTCTTCGTAATCGACCAGGTGCCATACCAGGCAGCCCTCGCTACGGCAGAGGCGAATGTCGATGTGGCAAAGGCGCAGGTTGATGCTGCCGAGCTCTCAGCCAAGAGTAAGGAGAAGTTGTTCGAGCAGAATATCATCTCGGACTTCGACCTCCGTATGGCTCGCACAAACCTCGCAAGTGCAAAGGCACAGCTCGCGCAGGCTCGCGCCAACGAACTCACCGCAAGCAACAACCTCTCTTATACACTCGTAAAGAGCCCGGTTGATGGCGTTGTCGGCACACTTCCTTTCCGCGTGGGTACACTCGTAAGTCCATCTGATGCTACTCCGATGACTTCGGTGTCGGATAACTCGGAGATGTATGTCTACTTCTCGCTCTCGGAGAGCCAGGTACTCTCACTCAAGCGCCAGCACGGTGCACTCGAGAATGCATTGCAGGAGTTGCCAATGGTCGAGTTGCAGTTGAATGACGGAACAATCTACTCGGAGAAGGGTCGCATCGAGGCGATATCGGGAATTATTGACCCGACAACGGGTTCGGTAACTCTTCGCGCGAAGTTCCCTAATAGCAAGCGTCTGCTCCTCTCGGGAGGTTCGGGTACAGTAATCCTGCCTCACCGCCAGGAGGGTTGTATCGTTATCCCTCAGCACGCGACCTTCGAGGTGCAGGATAAGGTCTATGCCTACAAGGTCGAGAACGGCATCGCCAAGGCGAAAATTGTCAGCGTATTCGAGATCAGCAACGGCAAGGAGTATATCGTTGAGTCGGGCCTTATGGAGGGCGACACAATCATTGTCGAGGGTATCGGTATCTTGCGAGATGATACCCCTGTAAATATCAAGGAGTTTGTAACCTATTCAAAGAAAAAGAAGTAGGATATAACGACAAAATAAGGAGAAACAAGAGATGAATATTAAAACATTTATCGACCGTCCCGTACTGTCGTCAGTAATATCGATTATCGTCATAATCGGCGGACTCATCGGCTTGGCTTCGCTGCCTATCGAGCGATATCCAAGTATTGCACCGCCGACAATCCATGTGTCGGTATCATACCCCGGTGCAAGTGCCGAGACCGTACAGAAGAGCGCCATCGTTCCTCTCGAGGAGGCAATCAACGGTGTGGAGAATATGACCTATATGTCCTCTTCGGCAACGAACAACGGAAACGGTAATATCACCATATTCTTCAAGCAGGGCACAAACCCCGATATGGCGGCTGTCAATGTGCAGAACTGCGTTGCGCGTGCCACACGACAGCTCCCTTCTGAGGTTGTCGAGGCGGGTGTTACCGTAAAGAAACGACAGACAAGCGTCTTGGAGCGCGTTGCGCTCTACAGCCCGAATGGCTCATACGACAGAACATTTATCATCAACTATGTCAAGATTAATCTCGTACCAGCAATCTCGCGTATTCCGGGTGTGGGAGAGGTCGAGGTGCGAGGCTCCGACTACTCGATGCGTATATGGCTCAAACCGGATATCATGGCGCAGTACAAGCTCGTACCAGCCGATATCACAGCCGTTCTCGGCGAGCAGAATATTGAGGCTGCTACGGGTTCATTCGGTGAGAGCTCGGATAACACCTTCCAATATGCAATGCGATACAGAGGTCGCTTGGAGAAGACCGAGGAGTTCGCAAATATCGTAATCCGCGCCCTTCCAAACGGCGAAGTCTTGAAGCTCAAGGATGTTGCCGACATCGAGTTGGGAACGCAGACCTATCAGTACATCGGAGAGATTAATGGCTCTCCTGGTGCAGAATTCACCATCTACCAGACTCCCGAGTCGAATGCTACCGAGGTCATCAACAAGATTGATGCCTACCTCGAAGAGGCTCGCGAGAATTTCCCTGTCGATTTGGAGTTGATCATCTTGGAGAGTTCGAACGACTTCCTCTTCGCATCGATCTACAATGTGGTGCGCACTCTCTTGGAGGCTATCATATTGGTAACCCTCGTGGTGTTCATCTTCTTGCGCGACTTCCGCTCGACGATGATTCCGCTCATCGGTACAATCGTATCGATCATCGGTACCTTTATGTTCCTCTTCTTCTTTGGTTTCAGTATCAACCTCCTCACCTTGTTTGCCTTGGTGCTCTCGATTGGTGTGGTGGTGGATGATGCCATTATCGTCGTGGAGGCCGTACACGCAAAGCTCGACCTGGGCTACAAATCGCCATACAAGGCTACGGTGGATGCAATGGAGGGTATTACCTCGGCAATTATCACCTGTACGCTCGTATTTATGGCGGTATTTATCCCTGTGTCGTTTATGGGCGGAACTTCGGGTATCTTCTACACCCAGTTCGGTATCACAATGGCCGTAGCGGTGGGTATCTCGGCGCTCAACGCATTGACCCTCTCGCCGGCATTGTGTGCTATGATGTTGAAGCCGAAGGATGAGTACGGCAACCCTACAAAGATGTCGTTCTCACAGCGATTTAACATCGCACTCGACAACTCGTTCAATGCCATCTGCAAGCGATACTTGCGTGGTGTAACCTTCTTCTTGCGTCATCGTTGGTTAGGTGTCACCCTTCTTGTTGCGGCATGCGCATTGCTGGGTTACTTTATGAACACGACAAAGACCGGTCTTATTCCGCGCGAGGATTTGGGTACACTCCGTATCGACATCTCGACTCCTCCGGGAACATCACTCTCGCAGACAAAGCGCATTATCGACCGTATCGACAACGATATCATCAAGGGTATCGAAGAGATCCACGCATACGGAAAGACTACAGGACACTCGCATACGGGTGGAGCAGGTTCTTCGCACGGAAACATCCTTCTCCGTCTCAAGCATTGGGATTTGCGAAAGGGAGAGGAGCACAGCGTAAATGCCGTGCAGAAGCGTATCAAGGAGTATGCCGACTCGTTTAATGACGGTTCAATCTTCTCATCTACCCCTGCAATGATTCCTGGATTTGGTGCTGCCGGCGGTTTCAATATGTATATTCAGGATAGAAAGGGTGGCACAATCGAGGAACTTGCAGATGTGACAACCGAATTTATCTCGGCACTTAGAAAGCGCCCGGAGATTGGTACGGCCCACACCTCGTTCAACCCTCGCTTCCCTCAGTATCAGATTGATGTCGATGCCGTGAAGTGTAAGCGTGCAGGAACTTCGACAAAGGATGTGTTGAATGTGCTGAACGGCTACTACGGCGGATTGATGTCTACACGATTTAACCGCTTTACAAAGCTCTATCAGGTGCGCGTACAGGCTCACCCTAAGTATCGTGCCGACAAGCAGACCCTGAACAATATCTTCGTTCGCATAGGCAACGATATGGCGCCTGTAAGCCAATTCGTAACCCTCGAAAAGATCTACGCGCCAGAGAACCTTGCGCGATTCAATATGTTCCCTGCCATCAGCATCAATGGTCGTGCCGCAGAGGGATACTCTTCGGGAGATGCCATCAAGGCGGTGCAGGAGCTTGCATCCGAGCTGTTGCCTATGGGATATGGTTACGACTTTGCGGGTATCGCACGCGAGGAGGCGACAAGTACAAGCAACACTTCGATTATCTTCGTAATCTGCTTCTTGCTTATCTACCTCATCCTCGCAGCATTGTACGAGAGCTACATCGTTCCGTTGGCGGTGATTCTCTCTGTTCCATTCGGACTTATGGGCTCGTTCCTCTTTGCGAGAATGATGGGCGTAGAGAATAACATCTACCTTCAAACAGGTCTTATCATGCTCATCGGTTTGTTGGCTAAGACTGCCATTCTTATCACCGAATTCGCAGGCGAGAACCGCGCCAAGGGTATGAGCATCGCCCGTGCAACATATGTTGCCACACGCGAGCGTTTCCGCCCTATCCTTATGACCGTGCTCACAATGGTTATCGGTATGGTGCCGTTGATGCTCTCGACCGGTGTAGGCGCCAACGGAAACAACACCATCGGTGCCGGCGTTGTTGGAGGTATGGTTATCGGAACATTGGCTCTGCTATTTATATTGCCCGCCCTCTTCACCATCTTCCAATGGTTGCAGGAGAAGGTTAAACCTATTAAAACTATCGAGAAGGAGTAATGATGAAGAAGATTTTCTTGATATTGAGCATTGCGGCTCTTATGACGAGCTGCTCTATATATAAAAGGTATAGTCGCCCTGAGGAGATCTCTACCAACAACCTCTATGGCAACATCGAGGGTAGAGATACAACCACTATGGCCGATATCTCGTGGCGCGAGTTCTTCACAGACAAGCATCTGCAAGGCTATATCGAGCAGGGCTTGAAGAATAATATCGACATCCGCCTCGCCTCGGAGCGAGTGTCGCAGGCGGAGTTAGCATTGCAGAGCGCACGCCTGGCATTTATCCCGTCGTTCAGTTTTGAACCTACGGGTAGTTTGACTCTCGGCCCGCAGTCGGCACAGTTTGCCTATACACTCCCCGTAAAGGCGAGCTGGGAGATCGATATTATGGCACGCCAGATTAACGCTAAGCGCCGTGCCGAGGCAACCTTGGAGTACAACAGGCTCTATCGTCGCAGCGTGCAGACCGCACTCGTGGCTGCCATTGCCAACAACTACTACACGCTCCTGATGCTCGATGCACAGCTGCGTATCTCGCGTTCGACATCGGCATCGTGGAAGGAGAATGTTCGCACAATGAAGGCGATGAAGGAGGCGGGTATGACAAATGCTGCATCCATCTCGCAGACCGAGGCAAACAGCTGCTCGATTGACGCATCGCTCCAAGACTTGGAGTATAAGTTGATACAGGCGCAGAACTCGCTTGCGCTCCTGCTCGGTGTTACACCTCAGGAGTTCCCTCGCGGAGAGTTGAATGGCGTAGATTTCAAGCAGGAGTTGTTGGTTGGCATTCCTGCGCAGTTGCTCTCGCGTCGTCCCGATGTAAAGCAGGCGGAGTATAACCTCCAACTCGCATTCTACAACACGAATATCGCACACGCAGCGCTCTACCCTTCGCTCACAATCTCGGGTGAGGGTGTATTGAAGGGCTTGCCTACAAGCTGGGCACTCTCGCTCTTGGGCAAGTTGGTACAGCCAATCTTTAAGGCTGGCAGCAACCGTGCAAACTACAAGATTGCACAGTCGCAACAGCGCGAGGCTGTGATAAATTTCCAGCACAAGTTGTTGGAGGCAGGCAACGAGGTAAATACCGCCTTGGCGCAGTGTCGCTCTGCACGCAATAAGACCAACTTGCGAATTCGCCAGATCGAAAACTTGTCGCAGGCGGTGTATAGCACCCGTCAGCTGATGAGCCACTCGGAAGCGACCTACTTGGAGGTCTTGACGGCTCAGCAATCACTCCTCTCGGCGCGTCTGTTGCAGGTATCGGACCGCTTCGAGGGCATCCAGGGTGTTATCAACCTCTACCGCGCACTCGGTGGCGGTGTGGACACAACACTCGAACCTCCGGTAACAAAGAATCCTATTTTCAAGCGATGCAAGAAATAGTATAAAGCAACAAAATAGGGCTGTCGACTGACAGCCCTATTTGTTTTATCATTACCACCCGAATTAGAACGGCAGATCATCTGCGCTATCGCCAGGGAATACCGGCGCTGCAGCAGGGGCTGGTGCAGGAGTTGCAACAGGCTGCGGTGCGGGAGCCTGGTATGCAGGTGCCTGATATGCAGGTTGTGCCGACTGCATAGGCTGTGCATAGTCCTGAACTACGCCCGGCGCAGATTGTGGTGCATCAGCACGGCGACCAAGCAACTTCATATCTGTCGCTACAACCTCGGTTGTATAGCGTTTCTGATTATCCTTATCAGTCCACTCGCGAGTACGCAATGAACCCTCAACATAGATCTGACTACCCTTGTGTACATACTTATCGACAACATCGGCCAAATTGCGCCACAAGGTTACGGTGTGCCACTCGGTCTGCTCCTTCATCTCGTTTGTCTGACGATCGGTATAGCGCTCTGTTGTAGCAAGGCGCAAACGAGCAACCTTAACACCCGACTCCAAAGCACGAACCTCGGGGTCAAGACCTACATTTCCAACTAAAATAACTTTATTTATCATATCTCTCTGTTTTTATAGCTCTCTGATCAACTCGGTAAACAATCGGGCCATACGCTCGCCGGCCTTCTTGCCCTGCAACTGCACATCCTCGTGGTCGCCCTTCTCCTCACTCAAACCGCAGTTTGTAACGACCGACACACCAAAGCAAGGTACTCCCATATGGCGCGCAACGATAACCTCAGGAACGGTAGACATTCCCACTGCATCGCCTCCGATAGCCTTGAAGTAGCGATACTCGGCCTGGGTCTCGAAGGTTGGGCCTGTAGTACCCACATAGACGCCATACTGCAACTTTATATGCTCGCGCTCGGCAATAGCCGTAGCCTTCATACGAATGGCGTGGCTGTAGCAGTCGTGCATATCGGGGAAGCGGGGACCAAACTCTGCCATATTTGGTCCGATAAGCGGATTTGGCAAGAGGTTGATATGGTCGGTGATAATCATCAAATCGCCCACGCAGAACGAGGTGTTGATACCACCCGCAGCATTCGACACAAAGAGGTACTTGATGCCGAGCAATGCCATCACACGCACAGGGAATGTAACCTGCTTCATTGTGTAGCCCTCGTAGTAGTGGAAACGGCCTTGCATAGCAACGACCTTCTTACCGCCTACTGTACCAAAAATAAGACATCCCTTGTGTCCCTCAACCGTCGAAACGGGCATATTCGGAATATCCTTGTACTCCAAGCGATACTCCACATCAATACTATCGACAAAACCTCCCAAACCCGTACCGAGAATGATTCCTACCTCGGGCTGAAAGTCGTTTGTTGCCTTACGAATTGCGCTACAAGCCTCTAATATACAATCCATTGCCTCTATTCTTTATATCGTTATCTATTCTTGCAAACAGCTCTGCACGGCTATCTCCCACAAAGCGCACAGTGATCTTCTCGTAGAACATCTTTCGGTGCAACTCCTGCGGTATAGCACGACTATTGGCCAACTTCACCGCATCCTTCTCGGTTGTCATAATGACCGCCTCAGGATGCTTGGCAAGAGTCTGGGAGATAAGTTTCAAGTCGCTCATTCGATAGGTGTGATGGTCATCGAAGTCGATTGTATCCACAACCTTATAACGCTGCTGAAGTCCTCTATTGAACGACTCGTTGTCACCTATACCCGACATTGCGATAACACTCGCACCGTGAGGTACCGTATCCTCCACCTCTGCAAAAACCGAGCAAGCCGCTGCAGGCTGCACACGAGAAAAGAACATCTCCTGCGATGCCTTCTCGATAAGCCACATTCGTTTTTCGCGCATATTGATAGGCTTCATCTCCTCAGGACACTTCGTAACAACGAAGTAATGCGCTCTATACAACGAACTTGTTGTGTCGCGCAGCTGTCCGTACGGAAGCAGATGGTCGCGCTCGACAGGACGATTATAATCGACAACGATAATATTGACAAGCGGCTCCACATATCGGTGCTGGAAACCGTCGTCCATGATTATCATATTTACCTCGGGGAACTCCTCCTTTATGCGATGAATTGCAAAGGCGCGCTTCTCACACACCACAACCTCGACATTCGGGAACTTGCGCTTTATCTGCAGAGGCTCATCGCCGACTGTGCGATAGTTATCATCCTCCTTGACCACGCGATAACCCTTTGTGGTACGGCCGTAGCCGCGAGAGAGAACGGCAATGTTGTAGCTATCGATGTAATGATCCACGAGCATCTCAACGATAGGGGTTTTGCCCGTACCGCCAACGGTGATATTTCCCACACAGATAATCGGGATATCGAAATGTTCGCTATGAAGGATATTGGCATCAAAGAGCATGTGTCGCAACTTTATTGCGGCACCATAAAACAGCGATGCTATTTTCAACAACACCTTTTTCATCTACTCTTTACAAAATATTCCAACCAAAGATAGTAACTATTATTCGTTCCGCAAACTTTTCCCGCATATTTTTTCAACAATATCTTTCAGAGGCGTCTAGCGAAGCTTAAACGACACCTTCGGCGACTTATCTTTGCCGTAGTACATATTCGTTGGAATTAACTCAAACTCTTTCTTGCCCTTGGCAACATTAATTACAGTTGACGACATACCATACACCGCCGCTTCACGCCAACCATCCCAGCGCAACGAATACGGGAAAGAGGAGTGGTTGGTAACCATAACTCGAAAATCTTTTTTGCTCTCGCCGATAACCTCCACCGAGATACTCGCCTCGAAAAGCTCTGCAAGCAACTTTTCGCTGCCAACAAACATATTGGCGTGGTAGGCGATGGTACGCCCAGCCTTCAACGCTTCGTGAATAGACTTCTCATCACAACGCTTTGCCAATATCAGCGTCATATTACGGAAGTACTCCTTGCCTGCACCCGAAAAGGTGCCAGAAATCAGACCGTGGGCATCCGAATTCGCAACCGGAGTATATCCTCCACCCATGCAAAGGTCAAAAAGACGAGTGTAGAAGTTGTAGCCATTAGCCACCTCGATACCGTCAATCAGCCCCTTGGCGTGAAAATCCTCACAGTGCTCAGGCATCGTACTTTTGGTCTTTTTGCTATACTGAGGGTGGTTGTGGAAGATGAATGCACCCTGCTTGCGAGCATTGCGTATAGTAGTTTCGAGATCGGGATCGTAGATGGTATTATTATCCTTCGTAAAGAGAGCATTATAGTCGCCCAACTTTCCGCGCGTAATCTCCACACCTCGAATCACCATCAGGCCAAGTTCGTCACCCCTCTTCTTTGCTCTATCGTAGCTGACATTAAAATCGACAAGCAGACCGCGACTATCTGGTGCTCTATTCAAGACATTGGTATTCACCGCACCTCCCTCTTTGCGCAAATCCTCACGGATATAATCCTTCATATAGCGATACATCGCTCGCTCGATACGGCGATACTCCATATGATCGGTAATTGCAACGATATCCAAGCCATCGTTCCACGCCTCCTCAACACGCCAACCCGGAGTCACATCGCCATCCGAGTAGATGGTATGAGTATGCAGGTCGGCCTTATAGACATTATATTTTCCAACCTTCGGAACAACTATTTCGTTTCTGCGATTTCCACTCTTATTAAACACCTTTCGTACCGCATCCAACTGCGCCGATGCCGAGTATGGATGGCACGCAAAAAGCGCAACCATAACAACCGTGAATAACATAGACCTCATATCGATATAATTTAGAATGTTTTTGTAGTACAAATTTACAACATTTTTACGAATAAACAAAATCAGAATATTTTTAAAATATTCTCAAATGTTTGGATATTCAACTCATTTTGTCTATTTTTGTGCATTATGAAGAGATTTTATTACATTGCAACAATAATCATTTCGTTCGCCTTTTTCGCCTGCGCGGAGAGCCAACACAAAGCGGTGAAGGAGAATATTATATTCGGCATCAATGCTGACAACTACACCGTCGAGCGCAAAACCGTAGAACCGGGCGACTCATGGAGCAAGATTCTCGGCAACTACGGCATCGGCACACAGAAATTGTTGCGTCTCGATAATCTCACAAAAGAAATTTGTCCATTGCGCACAATTCGCAGTGGCAACCACTACACCACCTTCACACAGCAGGACTCGACCGCCGTGCGTCTTGACTATATCGTCTACGAGAAGAGCCTTATCGACTATGTCGTATTCGCCTTCGTCGGCGACTCGGTAGCGGTACGCGAAGGTCAGCGCGAGGTGGAAATTAAGCGCAGAAAAAGCACTGCCGTAATAAAATCTTCGTTGTGGGGAGCTATTATGGAGGAGAAATTGCCATACTCGCTCGCTGCCGAGATGGAGGAGATCTACCAATGGACTGTCGATTTCTTCGGTATTCAGGTGGGCGACCGCTTTACCGTCATCTATGATGAGAAGTTTATCGACACCCTCTCGGTGGGTATTGGCAGAATCTGGGGTGCAAAATTCACCCATCGTGGCAAGGATATATACGCCATACCATTCAAGCAGGACGGCAAGTTGCAGTATTGGGAGGATGACGGAGGCTCACTGCGCAAGCAGCTGCTCAAGGCACCACTCAAATTTACGCGTATCTCCTCGAAGTTCTCGCACTCACGACTCCACCCCGTATCGAAGAAGTATCGCCCACACCACGGCGTTGATTACGCTGCTCCTGTGGGAACCCCTGTACGCGCTGTAGCCGATGGTGTCGTAAGGGTAAAAACCTGCAAAAAGGCCGATGGTAACATCCTCAGAATCAAGCACCCGGGCAATCTCGAATCGGGATACCTCCACCTTCAGAAGTTCGCAAAGGGCATAAATGTAGGCTCACGAGTGTCACAGGGAGATATCATCGGATATGTCGGCAGCACAGGCTACTCTACAGGTCCACACCTCGACTTCCGCTTGTGGAGAAACGGACAGCCAATCAACCCATTGAGCGCACCCCAGAAGCCTGCAGTGCCAATATCGAAGGAGAACCGCGATAAGTTCGAATTCGTAAGATGGCGCGTAAGGGCGGAGTTGAATGGCGATGTTCCCGACTCAATGAAGATTAAAAACCTCGAGATATTATAACTATGGTCGATAAGCGCATCGTAGATTTTATAAAGCGTCACCATGTGCTGACTCTCGCCACCGCATCGAGCGAGGGAGTGCCCTATTGCGCCGCCTGCTTCTACGCCTACGACAAGGAGCGCAACCGCCTCATCTTCACCTCTGACGACCACACTCGCCACGCGCAGGAGATGCTGCAAAATGCGAGCGTTGCCATAGGCATAACCCTCGAGACACGCATCGTGGGCAAGGTGCAGGGTGCGCAGATTTGCGGCACGGCCACACGCGGAGACGAGAAGGACAAGGCGCAATACATAAAGCGCTTCCCTTATGCCGCGGTTGCACCGTTGAATATTTGGGCCGTAGAGCCGTCATTTATAAAATTGACCGACAACACGCTCGGTTTCGGAAAGAAGTTGATATGGAACAGCCAAGAGTAGGAGTTATTATCGTTGCCGGAGGTAGCGGAAAACGAATGGGTGGCACCCTTCCAAAGCAGTTTGCATTGGTGGGTGGTGAGCCTATTCTCGCCCGCACAATAAACACCTTCCGCAAGGCACTCCCCGCATCGCGTATCGTAGTGGTTTTACCCGCCGAATATATCGACTTCTGGAAAAACCTCTCGGCACGCTTCGAGGTGGCAAAGCACTCGTTGGTCGAGGGTGGCGCAGAGCGCTTTTACTCCGTAAAAAATGGCATCGAAGCGTTGAGTGAGGCCGTAGATTTGATAGCTGTACAGGATGGCGTGCGCCCATTTGCATCGAAGGAGCTTATCCTTCGTGCCGTGAAGTGCGCAGCCGAGAATGGCTCGGCAATACCCGTTGTCAAGGCGGTGGATTCATATCGCGTGGTCGAGGGCGAGGAGTCGCACATAATAGACCGCACCCCACTGCGCATTGTGCAGACACCTCAAATCTTTGCTGCCCCAATCCTACGAGCAGCCTACGACACCGATTTCCGCAACGAATTTACTGACGATGCCTCGGTGGTGGAGTTCTCGGGCGAGAAGATAGCTCTCTGCGAGGGCGAGTATGCCAATATCAAGATAACCTCTCCGAACGATATGATCTTGGGCGAGGCGATAGCAAAAGAGATAAAAGAGAGTCATGGAGAAGGTCTATAAACAGAAGCTCGGGCGACGAGTACCATACACTTCGGCTCTATACATATTGGCCGTTGCCATAATATCAACCCTCCTGGCATTAGCCTACGAGGGCGGATATATATCAGCATGGTTTATCTCGCTGATATTGGCCGTGTTGGCCCTTATGGTGCTCTCCATACCGCGCCGTGTGGTTGCCGACGAGGAGGGCATCGAGATACAGTGTATCGCCGAGGATACAACCCTGCAATATGGCGACATCGCCAGCATCCGTAAGATAGAAAAGCGCGAGATGAACGGCTGCATACCTATATTCGGTGCTGTGGGCTTCTTCGGACACTATGGCCGTTTCCTAAACCTCCGCACAATGGAGTTCGTTCATATCTACGCTTCACGCTGGGACAAGTTCGTCGAGATAACCGATATAGACGGCGGAAAGTACTATATCTCGTGCGAGGAGAGCGACGATATCGTCGCATTCGTCGAGGGCTACATCAAACCTCACGACACAAGAGAGAATATCTAAACAGAGAAGTAGCTACAAGCAATAGGATTTATAGGAACACATCTGCGATGCTTGATAGGATAAATAGTATTGACAAGACTATCCACATAAAAATACTATTAAGAGCATAGCTCTATTCCCATAAAGCCGATTTATCGGCAAATCCTACGCCATCCTATCTACCCCACAAAATCATCTTTAAGTAGGTAGTTGCAACGCCATCAAAGAAAAATGAGATGGGAGCATACTTGGCGTATGTGACCATCTCATTTTGCGAAGATAAGGAAGCAAATGCCCCTTAAAGTGATTTTTTTGCGCGCTTTGCCATCGCTGACGCAAACACAAAATCATTCAACTCCTGATTGTCGGCGTGGAGAATATCATCTTTGGTACCCTCCCACCACTTCTTACCTTGGTGGATATAGACGATTTTCTCGCCAATCTCCATTACGGAGTTCATATCATGAGTGTTGATGATGGTGGTAATATTATACTCAACAGTAATATCGTGGATAAGATTATCGATAACGATAGAGGTCTGTGGGTCGAGACCTGAGTTAGGCTCATCGCAAAAGAGATACTTGGGATTGAGCACTATGGCACGCGCAATGGCAGCACGCTTAATCATACCGCCGGATAGCTCGGATGGATAAAGGTGGCCTGCGTGAGAGAGCTCGACGCGCTCCAGACACTCACGAACACGCTTATCCTTCTCGGCTGCGGTGCGATTGGTGAACATATCGAGTGGCAGGCGCACATTCTCATACACAGTAGAGGAGTCGAGAAGTGCTCCGCCCTGGAATATCATACCAAGCTCGCGACGCACCTCCTTGCGCTCGGCAAAGGAGAGGGCTGTATAGCTCTTATCGTCATAGAAGATATTGCCGCTATCGGGCTCGTGAAGTCCGACAAGGGTTTTCAAAAGTACCGTCTTACCCGAGCCGCTTCGACCAATGATAAGGTTTGTCTTTCCCGATTCGAACTCGACCGAGATATTCTCCAAGATGGTGCGACCATCGAAGGATTTGGATATATTTTCGCACTTAATCATCGTCTGTTCCGTTTAGGTCAGCATCAGCTGGGTTAGGATAAGGTTGAATATCATAATGGTAATCGAGCTCGCCACAACGGCGCGAGTCGAAGCACGACCCACCTCCAACGAATTGCCCTTTGGCATATAGCCAAAGTAGGCGGAAATGGAGGTTATGATAAAGGCAAACACTGCCATCTTAATCAGCGAGTAGGCGATCTCGAACGGGATGAAGTAGTAGTGCAAACCCTCGATATACTCGGCCGGAAGCACAATGCCCGTGAAGAAGGCGATAAGATAACCTCCGACAGTTCCGATCATCATACTGAACATAGCCAGAAGCGGGAAGAAGAGCACCGTAGCAATAATCTTCGGAAGAATGAGGTATGCTGCCGAATTTACACCCATAATCTCCAAGGCATCAATCTGCTCGGTGATGCGCATGGTACCAATCTCTGAAGCGATATTCGAGCCCACCTTTCCGGCGAGGATAATCGCAATGACGGTCGAAGAGAACTCCAAGGTCATGGTCTCACGCGTAGCGTAGCCAATCATAAACTTAGGAATGAATGGCGACTCCAAGGTAATTCCCATCTGCAAAGCGATTACAGCACCGATAAAAATCGAGATAATCGCCACCAGCGGTATCGAATTGATGCCGAGAGTCTCAATCTCGGTTAGTACGCGGCGATAGTAGATACCCATCTTCTCGGGGCGCGAGAAGACCTTATACATAAGCTGCATATATCTTCCTATTGCCGCAAAAAACTCTTTTATTAATTTTATCATATCCGTTTAAGGCCACATCAAAATATGTGGCTATTTGTTTGACTCCTCGTTTTTTACCTCCTTGAAATCGACATACTCACCGACATCATCGCTCACACGCTGTTCGGTAGGCTCGGTGCGAATAACCGTAACCTCTCCCTCACTCTTCGGAGATCTGCGCCACCACGACTGCTGTGACTGCTGCTCGAAGTGCTCACCCGCCTGACGGCGTGCCTCCTCGTATATTTTCTGTTGCTGACGGCGTACTCTCCACACCAAAACAAGCAACATCAAGAATACAAATGCGATGGGAAGTACGAACACAAGTGACCACGGTACCGCTACAACAAGCGTAATAATCAACACAATAGCAAATATATTGCGTCTAACAAAGTCCCATAATCCACCCCAAATCATCTATCGTACCTAATTTTATATAATACACTGCGCAAAGATAGACAAAAAAACGGGAAACTAATACCACAAAGCGAAAAACAGATGATAAAAAACAGAAATCGCGACTGAAAATCGAAAGCCGCAACTCGGCCGTTCGACACAAGATGAGGGAGAGAAATTGGGTGTCGCCCCACCATTTTTTTGACGGTAACAGAAAAAACAACGAGAATAAAAATTTCAAAAAATGGCTCCTACGGCACTACACGCAAGGTTTAAAATAATTGTTAATAACTTGTCAAAAAGTACCCATTTTTCGTTTCGCTTTTCAGAGTAAAGACGCTAACTTTGTATCGGTAAATTTCGGAAAAGCGCCCTTCCAAAAGGAGAGTATTTTCACCTAACGGAAAAACAACTTAATACCATATATACAATGAAGAATAACTCGACTCTTAAAAAAGTCCAGTACGCTGACGCTGTCGCAGCTTCGAAGGAGTACTTCGGAGGTGACGAACTCGCTGCAACAGTGTGGGTTAGCAAATACGCTTTGAAGGATTCGCAGGGTAACATCTACGAGTCTTCTCCGGAGCAGATGCACTATCGTCTGGCACGAGAGCTTGCCCGTATCGAGAGTAAGTACGGCGAGCCTCTTTCGGAGCAGGAAATTTTCGACCTGCTCGACCACTTCCGCTATGTGATTCCGCAGGGCGGTCCAATGACAGGTATCGGTAACAACTTGCAGGTGGCTTCGTTGTCGAACTGCTTCGTTATCGGTCACAAGAATCCGGCTGACTCTTACGGTGGTATCTTCCGTATGGATGAGGAGCAGGTACAGCTGATGAAGCGCCGTGGCGGTGTAGGTCACGACCTCTCTCACATCCGTCCTTCGGGAAGCCCTGTATTGAACTCGGCACTCACCTCGACAGGTATCGTTCCTTTCATGGAGCGCTACTCAAACTCTACCCGTGAGGTTGCTCAGGATGGTCGTCGTGGAGCATTGATGCTCTCGATCTCGATCAAGCACCCTGATTCGGAGAAGTTTATCGATGCAAAACTCGACACAAACAAGGTTACCGGTGCGAATGTTTCGGTAAAGATTGATGACGAGTTTATGCGCGCTGCCATCGAGGGTCGCACCTATACTCAGCAGTTCCCTATCAACGCCGATAAGCCAAAGATCGTGCAGAACATCGACGCATCGAAGCTTTGGGGCAAGATTATCCACAACGCTTGGAAGTCGGCTGAGCCGGGAGTATTGTTCTGGGATACCATCATCCGTGAGAGTGTACCTGACTGCTACGCTGACGAGGGTTTCGTAACCGTTTCGACAAACCCTTGCGGCGAGATTCCGTTGTGTCCATACGACAGCTGCCGTTTGTTGGCTATCAACCTCTATAGCTATGTAGAGAATCCTTTCACCAAGGAGGCTACATTCAACTTCGACCTCTTCAAGAAGCATATTCATATGGCTATGCACTTGATGGACGACATCATCGACCTCGAGTTGGAGAAGGTTGATCTTATCATCAACAAGATCGCTTCGGACCCTGAGGATAAGGATGTTCGTCGCGTGGAGCTCGACTTGTGGCACAAGATTAAGGATATGGCTATCAAGGGTCGCCGTACAGGTCTCGGTATTACCGCTGAGGGCGATATGTTGGCAGCACTCGGTTTGCGCTACGGCTCGAACAAGGCTCTCGACTTCGCTACCAAGGTACACCAGACACTCGCTGTTGAGGCTTACCGCGAGTCTGTAAATATGGCTCGTGTTCGTGGTCCTTTCACCGTATTCAACGCCGAGAAGGAGAAGAACAACCCTATGATCAACCGACTCAAGGAGGCAGATGCATCACTCTATGAGAATATGGTTAAGTATGGTCGTCGCAATATCGCAATGCTTACCAGTGCACCAACAGGTACAACTTCGTTGATGTCGCAGACAACATCGGGTATCGAGCCTGTATTCCGTCCTGTTTACAAGCGCCGTCGTAAGATCAACCCATCGGATCGTGATGTTAAGGCAACATTCACCGACGAGCAGGGTCAGATGTTCGAGGAGTACAATGTATACCATCACAAGTTCGTAGATTGGTTGCGCATCAACGGCTACGATATCTCTCGCCTCGACACCATCAGCGACGAGGAGTTGGATAAGTGGGTTGCTGCATCGCCTTACCACAAGGCTACCGCAAACGACATCGACTGGGTCGCTAAGGTTAAGATGCAGGGTGCTATCCAGAAGTGGGTAGACCACTCGATTTCGGTTACCGTAAACCTCCCGAACAACATTTCGGAGAAGATGGTGGCAGATGTATACCGCACCGCTTGGGAGTCGGGCTGTAAGGGTATCACCGTATATCGTGACGGTTGCCGTGCAGGTGTGCTCGTAGACAAGAAGAGCAAGAAGACCGAGGCTCCAAAGTGCGAGGAGGCAACAGGCGAGAATCGCCGTCCTAAGACAATTCCTGCCGATGTCATTCGTTTCAAGAACGGCTCGGAGATGTGGATTGCATTCGTAGGTATGGTTGAGGGTCGTCCATACGAGATCTTCACCGGTAAGATCGAGGACGACGCTATGTATATCCCTCCAAAGATCACCAAGGGTAGCATCATCAAGGTCCGTGAGGAGGATGGTTCGAAGCGTTACGACTTCCAATACACCGACCGCTATGGATACACCAACACCATCGGAGGTATCTCGCGTTTGTTCGATGAGAGCTTCTGGAACTATGCGAAGTTGATCTCGGGTGTATTGCGTTACCATATGCCAATCGAGAAGGTTGTGGCATTGATTGACGGTTTGCACCTCGATGATGAGAATATCAACACTTGGAAGAATGGTGTTAAGCGTGCCTTGAAGCAGTACATCGAGGACGGAACCCGCTCGAAGGGCAAGTGCCCACAGTGTGGTCAGGAGCAGATGGCATACCAGAACGGTTGCCTCACTTGTCTCTCGTGTGGCTACTCGAAGTGCGGTTAGCAGATACCTTGAATCAACAAAACAGACGGCTGAACAGGCCGTCTGTTTTTGTTAATCCCTGCACGATTATTGATTTGCCATAGAACAAAAAGGCAGATTTATGGTAAAATCAGGCAGAGCAATACTATTGGCGGCAGCACTACTATGCCCCATAGCGGCGGTGGCATTTACAGTGCGAGGACGAGTAATTTCGACCACCTCGCGACAAGGTATTCCCTACGCATCGGTTGTAGTGGATGGTAACTACACCAAAGGTGCTGCTACCGACTCACTCGGATACTTCACAATCGAGAATATGCAGGGCGGAGTTGCGCGCTTCGAGGCGTCGTGTGTCGGTTATACCACCGTGATAACGCCCGAATACATCATCTCGCCCTCTACCCCGCTAATCGAGATCGAGCTGGAGGAGTCTTTCTCGACAATTGATGCGGTAGCAGTTGCACCCTCGCCCTACGCCCGCGATATCGAGAGTCCCGTAAGCCTTCGCGCCATAGGCATTGGCGAGTTAGAGCGCAGTGCCGGAGCCAATCGCGATGTGGCGCGCATTGTCCGCACCCTACCGGGTGTGGCATTCTCGCCTATCGGCTACCGCAACGACCTTATTGTACGAGGTGGTGGGCCGTTGGAAAATACATTCTACATCGACGGCATCGAGATTCCCAACATCAACCACTTTGCCACGCAGGGTGCCTCGGGAGGCCCCGTGAGCATCCTCAATGCCGATCTTATCCGCCAGGTAAAGTTCTACACGGGAGCATTCCCCGTAGATAGGGGCAACGCGCTCAGCTCGGTGATGGAAATATCGTTGCGCGACGGCAACCCCGACAAGCAGCGATTCAAGGCGACACTCGGAGCCTCGGAGGTAGCATTTAGCGGTAGCGGCCACTTCGACAAGAGGGCGACATACCTCTTTTCGGTGCGACAATCCTACCTGCAACTACTCTTCAAGTTGCTCGGACTTCCATTTCTGCCAAACTATATCGATGCCCAGACAAAGGTGCGCATACGCCCCTCAGAGAGCTATGAGATAACCATCCTTGGGCTTATGGGCGTGGATAATATGCGCCTGAATCTCGACAAAAAGGAGGAGTCGAACGAGTATATTTTGAGTTATATCCCAAAAATCGAGCAGGAGACATTTACGGTCGGTGCGACAATGAAACACTTTGGTGGCCGACATATACAAACCCTCTCGGCGGGGTATAGTTTTTTGGCCAATCGCAATAAGAAATATATCGACAACGACGAATCGAGCGAGGAGAATCTGCGCCTTCGACTTCGCTCTACAGAGGGTAAGGCGACCATCCGTTTCGAGAACCGTTCGCTACTCGGGCAGTGGCGACTGCGCGAGGGTGCAGAGCTATCGTTGCGCCACTTTTTCGCCAACTCAAAGCAGCTTCTGCCGAGCAATGAGCGCGCCTACTTCAACTACGACACCCACCTCTCCTTTGTGGGTTATGCACTCTTCTTCTCGGCCGACTATCGCTCTCTAAACGAGCGACTCACCGCCTCTATGGGTGTGCGTATGGATGGCACCTCCTACTCCTCGAAGATGGCTCAACCTTGGCGACAGCTATCACCCCGCGCGTCAATATCCTACTCTCTCGGCAAGGGATTTTATGTGAGTGGCAGCACGGGAGCATACTACGAGCTACCACCCCTCACCTCGCTCGGCTATCGCGAAGATGGCCGCCTTGTAAATCGGACATTGGAGTATATGCGTGTCTTCTCCTCGGCCGTGGGCACAGAGTATCGCCTACGCGACAGATTGTCCGTATCGTTAGAGGGATTTTACAAACTATACTCGCAAGTGCCACTATCGGTGGCAGACGATGTACCCCTGACCTGCAAGGGTAACGACTACGGCGTCGCGGGCAACGAGGCGCTAATCTCTACAGCACAAGGCCGAGCCTATGGTGCAGAGCTATCGGCGCGATGGAAGATACCGAACAAAGTTACTCTCGTTGGAGCCTTCACCCTCTATTGGAGTGAATACCGCAGCAATCGCCACGCGCCATACATCCCTTCGGCGTGGGATAATCGCTGGGTGGCAAATGTGAGTGGTACCTACGATTTCCCGCATCGTTGGAGCCTGGGCGCAAAGCTGAGTGCCATAGGCGGTGCGCCTTACACACCTTACGACGAGGAGCTTACATCGCTAAAAAGCTATTGGGATGCCGCAGGTCGTGCCGCCCTTGACTACTCGCGCTACAACGAGGGACGGCTAAAACCCTTTGTGCAGCTCGATATCCGCGTGGATAAGGTATGGGAGTTCCGCAAGTGGGGCTTAGGCCTATATCTCGACCTCGAAAATGTTACTTTCAGCGAGATAACCCTCCCCGATGCGCTCCTAAGTACGGGCATAATAAAAAATCCCTCTGCCCCACTTGCGGAACAGAGGTATGAATTGAAAAAAATCACTCAACGCAACGGAACGCTCGTTCCGACAATCGGCATCACGGCCGAATTTTAGCGAAGAGAGCAGGCTACTCCTTGAAGAGATCGACCTCACCCCTCTCGACCTTGTGATAGTAGTCGGTGAGGAGTGCTATCAGTGGCGACACAACCTCGATAGTGTCGGCTACAGCCTTCTCGCCCTGTCCCTTGATGCGGTAAAGCATCGCAGCATAGAGCGCGCGGAAACAGAGTTCGGTATCGCTCATATCACTCTCCTTGCCGAGTCGAGAGCGCAAGGCTGGGAGATGTTCCGTAAAGAGTGCATATCGCTGACGGTAGTCGGCGCCCAACTCCTGCTGCTGCATAAGGCGAAGGTGCAAATCGTGGAGGTCGGAGATAAGATGCAGAGTGTGGTCGAGGTGACCCGACTCCTCCTTACGCTCCTGCGCGAGAAGTCCTGCAATATCTAGATACCACGCCAAGAGCACCTGCTCGTGTGCCGAGTCGAGGTTGCGTGGTTTAACGAGGGTAGAATAGATCGCCTCGGGAGAGAACTGCAATGCTCGCAACAAATCCTCCAACTGCCACAAGTACAATATGTACTCGGCGATATTCTCTTTTCGTTTCTGTTGTGCTATATCCATAATTCTATTTTTTATTGTGCAAAGGTATAAAAAACTCTCCACTCTCAACTCTCCACTCTCAACTTTTTACTATCTTTGTAGCCACTATGGCAAATGAAGATATCTTAAAAGGGTTAAACCCTGCACAGCGCGCAGCTGTGGAGGCATATAACGAGCCCTCTCTTATTATAGCGGGTGCAGGCTCCGGCAAAACGCGAGTCCTCACCACCCGTATAGCCTATATGTTGGCACAAGGCGTGTCGCCACACTCGATTCTCGCCCTCACCTTTACCAATAAGGCGGCACGCGAGATGCGTGAGCGTATCGAAAATATGGTTGGTGCAAACAGCCGATATATCTGTATGGGCACCTTCCACTCTATCTTCTCGCGTATCCTGCGCGAGAATGCCGAGGTACTCGGATACCCGAAGGAGTACACTATCTACGAGCCTAACGACTCGAAGAACCTTATCAAGACCATCGTCAAGGATATGGGACTGAGCGACGATAAGTACAAGCCGAACTTCATCGCTTCGCGTATCTCGATGGCGAAGAACAACCTTATCACACCGGGTGCCTATATCCAGAATTCGACATTTGCGACCGAGGACCGACAGTTGCAGATTCCGGAGTTCGGAAATATCTACATCGAATACTGCAAGCGTTGCAAGGCAAATGGCGCGATGGATTTTGACGATCTGCTCCTGCAGACCAACTTCCTCTTCCGCGACCACCCCGAGATATTGGCAAAATATCAGGAGCGCTTTCAGTATGTCTTGGTCGATGAGTATCAGGATACCAACAATGCACAGTATATTATTGTTCGCCGCTTGGCGCAGTACCACTCGCGCATCTGCGTAGTGGGTGACGATGCGCAGAGCATCTACTCGTTCCGAGGGGCGAAAATCGAGAATATCCTCTCCTTCCAGCGCGACTATCCGCAGGCGAAGGTCTTCAAGCTCGAGCAGAACTACCGCTCGACACAGACCATCGTGGATGCGGCCAACTCTGTTATCGACCACAACTCGCGAAAGCTGAAGAAGCGTTGCTACTCGGAGGGTGCAAAGGGCGAGAAAATCAGAATTTTCAAGGCCTACACCGACCGCGAGGAGGCCGATCTCATAGTAGGCGACCTACGCGACAGAGTACGCGAGGGAAGTGGCAATTGGAAGGATGCGGCAATCCTCTATCGTACCAACAACCAATCGCAGGCATTGGAGAACTCACTGCGCCAGCGAGGTATTCCGTACATCATCTACAAGGGTAGCTCGTTCTACGACCATAAGGAGGTTAAGGATATGCTCTCATACCTCCGCCTTATCATAAATCCGCGTGATGACGAGGCGTTCAAGCGCATCATCAATACCCCGGCACGAGGTATCGGCGACACCACCATTGCTCGCATCGAGGGCATTGCACATGAGCAACAGGTTTCGATGTGGGAGGCGGTCGATACTATGGTAACACGCACCCATGCCGATGCTGTGGAGAAGGCTATCGTTCGCAAGGTTACGGAGTTTGTCGAACTTATCCGTTCGCTATCGTTGGAGCGCGAGCATAAGGGGTTGTACGACTTTGGTATGGAGGTGGCGGTACGAAGCGGCTTGTTACCATTCTACCGCGAGCAGAGTTCCCCTGAAGCGCAATCGGCAGTTGCCAATTTGGAGGAGGTTCTCAACTCGATGCAGATGTTCAACGAGCAGGTCGAGGCCGAAATTCGCAATGGCGAGCGCGAGGAGCACCAGACAGCATCCATCGACGAGTGGTTGCAGTCGCTGATGCTTCTGACCGATATGGACAACAAGGAGAACGAGGAGAATGATGACCGCGTAACCCTAATGACTGTGCACTCAGCCAAGGGTTTGGAGTATGAATATGTCTATGTTGTGGGTTGCGAGGATAACCTCTTCCCATCGCAGCGTGCACTCGAATCGGTCGAGGGTATTGAAGAGGAGCGAAGACTATTCTATGTGGCACTCACCCGTGCCAAGTCGTTGGCGACACTATCGTGTGTGGATATGCGATTTAAGTGGGGAAATATGGAGTTCTCGAAACCGAGCCGCTTCCTCTACGAGATTGACGAGCAGTATGTAGAGTGCGACTTCAGCCTGCGCAAGCCGCGTGGCGAGCAGAGCCGAACAACAAGCACTACTACAACTATCAGCTCATCGAAAAATGAGACGGCAATTGATGCTTTGCGCCGCCGTTTCGATGTACGATACCAGCAAAAAACGGAAAATCGTTTCAACCGAGAGTCTGTTTCTCGACCTCAACCGACCACTCCGCAGCGCGATATTTCGGGTATGCGCCGTGTGACGACATCGACCGTAGGAACGGTAACATCGGAGCCGTGCGCCTACTCGGTAGGAGAGTGGGTGGAGCACCCTAAATTCGGCAAGGGCGAGATTCTGCAGGCTGTACCACTCGCCACCGACCATAAGCTCGTTATACGCTTCGCCTCGGGCGAGGAGAAGACTTTGCTCTCGAAGGTGGCAAAACTAACAAAACTATAAACGAATATGAGGCGAGAAGAGCGTTACAAGGCAATCATCGACTACTTCGAGAAGGCCATGCCCGTAGCGGAGAGCGAACTCAACTTCGAGAACCCCTACCAGCTCCTGGTGGCGGTAATTCTATCGGCGCAGTGTACCGACAAGCGAGTAAATCTCACCACACCGGCACTCTTCGAGGCCTACCCTACCCCCTTCGACCTGGCAAAAGCCTCGGCCGAGGAGATTTACGAATATATCCGCAGCATCTCCTATCCGAACAATAAGGCTAAGAATCTGGCCGCTATGGCGCGCATGCTTGTAGCAGAGTTTGGTGGCGAGGTACCGAGCGACATCGAAGAGATGATGCGTCTGCCGGGCGTTGGTCGCAAAACGGCAAATGTTGTGGGTGCGGTAGTGTGGAACAAGGAGGTTATGCCCGTGGATACCCATGTCTTTCGTGTCTCGGCGCGTATAGGTCTGTCAGTCGGAGCAAAAACACCTCGCGCCACCGAGTTGCAACTCGAAAAATATATCCCTTCGCATCTTCTGCCGAAGGCTCACCATTGGCTTATTCTGCATGGCCGATACACCTGTCTTGCCCGCAAGCCGAAGTGCGAGAATTGCGGTATTACGCAGTGGTGTAAATACTTCCAACAAAAAAGCAAGGCGCTTAAAAATTGATATTTATCAAAAAATTCGTATATTTGCCACGATGAATATCGATATGAAAAATATTGAGGCATTGCGCGAACTATTCGCCGAGCCTCGCAAAGTGGTCATTGTAGGCCACACAAATCCCGATGGCGATGCTATCGGATCATCATTAGCTTTGGCTGAGGTACTGACCGCTCGCGGCCATAAAGTAGCCTGCACACTGCCAAACAATTATCCCTACTACTTGCGTTGGATTCCCAACTCAGAGAGCATCATAATCTACCGCAACGACGAGGAGCACATCACCGACAAGATCATTGGCGAGGCGGATGTAATCGTCTGCGCCGATATGAACTCGCTCTCGCGTGCCGATGCTTTGGGCGAGGCGGTTGCAAAAAAT
The DNA here is from genome assembly GCA_017560455.1 of Alistipes sp. Taxonomy (GTDB): domain Bacteria; phylum Bacteroidota; class Bacteroidia; order Bacteroidales; family Rikenellaceae; genus Alistipes. The sequence continues at coordinate 51,791 of JAFZEY010000099.1, forward strand.
AGCACTGCCAAGAGAGTGCTTATCGACCACCACCTCTTCCCGTCAGAGGGGTTCGACATCGTCTTCTCGCATCCTGAGTCGTCGAGTACAGCATTTTTGATGTACACGGTCATCGTGGCACTCTATGGCAAGGAGGCGGTAAACGAGAAGATTGCAACACAACTCTATGTCGGCATTATGACCGACACGGGCAACTTCGCCTTCTCGCACCTCACGCCCGAATTGTTCGAGGCTGTGGCAGCATTGTCGGCAACGGGTATCGATATTCCGCAGATTTACAACAATGTCTATAACTCCTTTACCGAAGGTCGTGCGCGACTGTTCGGCTACACCATAAACCGCAAGATGAAGACCTTGCTTGGTGGCAAGGTGGCATATATGTCACTCACCGAGGAGGAGATGCGCCGCTTCTGGTTCCAGCAGGGTGATAACGAGGGCTTTGTGAACTACCCACTCTCGATCAAGAAGATGAAGATGTCGGCAATGTTCACCGCGCAACAAGGCTTTATCCGCGTATCGTTGCGCTCGCGTGGCGATATCGATGTGGATACCTTTGCACGCCGTTACTTCAATGGCGGAGGTCACAAAAATGCCGCAGGCGGAAAGTCGTTTGTATCGATGGAGGAGACCATCGAGCACTACATAAAGTCGGTGAACGAGTACCACGAAGAGGGGTTAGTTTAAGAGATTACACACTATGTTCAAAACCTATATCCGACTACTCGGCTTCGCAAAGCCATTGAGCAGGTATGCCGTGCCATACTTCTTCTTTGCCGCTTTGCACGCCTTGTTCAACACATTCAACTACGCAATGATTATCCCTATCCTGAACTCGATGTTCTCGGAGGGATTTAGCTTTACACCCGTATATGAGATGCCAGCCCTCTCCTTCAATGGCGAGGTGTTGCAGTTGTGGCTCAACTACTTCTACACCACCATCTTCGGCACAGAGTGGCGCATAACAAATGTACTCGTCTTATTGGCAGTGATACTTATTGCCATGAATCTCCTCTCGAACCTCTTCCGCTACCTCGGTGGATATACGGTCGAGAATATGCGCGTTACAACCGTACAGCGTATGCGAAATGCGATGTTCGACTGCGTAATAGGCAAGGATGTAGGCTATTTCGGTGGTCAGCGCAAGGGAGATATCATCTCGCGCATAACATCGGATGTTATGGTCGTGCAGTTCTGCATCACCAACACCTTGCAGGTGGCATTCCGCGAACCATTCCTCATCATCGGCTACCTCGTTCTTATGCTCAATATCTCATGGCAGTTGGCCCTCTTCTCGGTGCTGTTCCTTCCTATGGTCGGATTCATCATCGGCAATATCGTCAAGAAGTTGCGTCGACCCGCAAGTAAGAGTCAGCAGCGTATGGGCGACTTGGTAAGCGTCTTGGATGAGTCGCTCGGCGGCATCAAGATCGTTAAAACATACACCGCAACCGAATATATCAAGGATAAGTTCCACGCACTGAATAAGAGTTTGTCGGATACCCTGCTCTGGATGGCCCGCCGTCAGCAGTTGGCTTCGCCAATGAGCGAATTCTTGGGTATTACGGCCGTAGCCATCATCTTGGTATTCGGAGGTTCGCTCGTGATGAAGGGTTCGCTCAGCGCAGCAGGTTTCATCGCCTTCATTGCGGCATTCTCGCAGATTACACGCCCCGTGCGCGCCTTTATCGACCAATTTGCAAACATCAACCAGGGCGTTGCTGCAGGCGAGAGAATCTTCGCTATAATCGATGCCGAGAATGAAATCAAGGATGCTCCAGATGCCGAGGAGTTCAAGGGTTTCAACGACAAGATTGAGTTCCGCAATGTGCACTTCTCGTACGATGAGTCGCGCGAGATTATCCACGGTGTATCATTCGAGGTTCGCAAGGGCGAAACGGTAGCGTTGGTAGGTCCTTCGGGAGGTGGAAAATCGACTTTGAGCGAGTTGATGGAGCGTTTCTACGACACCGATAGTGGCGACATCCTCTTCGACGGCAAATCTATCCGTTCGTTCAAGCAGGACTCACTGCGCGCAACGATGAGCCTCGTATCGCAGGAGACTGTACTCTTCAACGACACTATTCGCAACAATATAGCACTCGGCCGAATCGATGCAACAGACGATGAGATTGTTGCAGCGTGCAAGGTTGCCAATGCTCACAACTTTATCTCGGAGAGTCCTGAGGGCTACAACACCAATATAGGCGACCGAGGTGCAAAGCTTTCGGGCGGTCAGCGTCAGCGACTCAGCATTGCGCGTGCAGTATTGAAAAATCCTGAGTTCCTTATCCTCGATGAGGCGACCTCGGCACTCGATACCGAGAGCGAAAAACTCGTTCAGGATGCTCTCACCAACCTTTTAAAGGGCAGAACATCAATTGTCATTGCCCACCGTCTTTCGACCATTATGAATGCAGACCGCATCTTTGTTATCGATGATGGTCGCATAGTCGAGGAGGGTAAGCACGATGAGTTGCTCGCCAAGGGTGGTGTTTATGCCAAATTGGTCGAGTTGCAGAGCGTGAAATAGAGGGATCTACTCACGATTTAAAGTCGTATTTCTTCTGATATTATCCCTTCCGGCGCGTTCCAAAGGGGTAGCTGCAAAGCGGTCGGAAAACTCCTCTTCCGTAAGAGCCATCCACTCCTCTGCACCCATCTCCAGCGGAGAGAATCGGGGTGCAAAATCGGTATTCGTTGCATAGGGCGCTTTGCGGTTATAGGGGCAGACACTTTGGCACTCGTCACACCCAAAAATCCAACCGTGCAGAGCACATTTCGCCACCTCATCTCTATTCTCAATCGTCGCACACGATATACAGCGCGAAGTGTCTATATGTCGCTCTTTTACAGCGCCATTAGGGCAGGCATCGACACATCTGCGACACTCGCCGCAACCCACCGAAACAAGGGGTTTGTCGTAGTGGTCGCACTCCTCATTCAAGACTATCTCGCCGAGCAGCACAAACGAGCCGAACTCGGGGGTTACGAGCAACGACTGACGACCTATCCAACCGAGTCCCGCCTCAACGGCATATCTCTTCTCAAAGATTGGCGCACTATCCACAAAGCAACGGGCCGAAAAATTCGGCGAAGACTCCTTCAAGCGACTGCACATCTCGAATAACATTCGCTTAATGGTGGTGTGATAATCGGTAGTGCAGGCATAGGAGGCAACCTTCGTACGATGCTCCGCAGGATAACCGTCACTTATTCGATTTTTATAGGCAACAGCACACACCACAACACTCTTTGCTCCCTCGACCAAAGTAGAGACATCGGCACGACGGTCGATATTCCTTTTCAGATAGTCGAGTGAAGAGGCAAAACCCTGCCCTATCCACTCTTCGAGAAAAGACTTATCGCCATCTAAATTAACAGATTGAGTCACACCGCAAAGATCGAAACCGACCTCGCGAGCAAGTTGTTTTATGTACTTCGTTTGCAACATTATTGCATAAATTTCGACAAATATACTTATATTTAAGAAAAAAAACCTATTTTTGTGCAGATTTGTAAGAGGAGAAGCATCCTATAAAGGGCCTCTTACGCAGTACAAACTTAATTTTTTAACTACTTTATGAAGTTGAATACACTTTATGAAATTCTGAACAACAGTGTGAAGAATTTCTCGGAGCGTATAGCCTTTTCATTGTGGAGAGGCGCGAGCTACACCTATAAGCAGGTGGGCGAGAAGGTAGCCGAGGTTCAAAAATTGCTCCGCTCGGCAGGTCTTAAAAAGGGCGACAAGGTCGTTTTGCTCAGTAGCAATATGCCGAACTGGGGCGTTTGTTACTTTGCTATCACATCGGGAGGCTACACCGTTGTTCCCGTATTGCCTGATTTTACATCGGCCGATATCGACCGTATCGTAGAGCACTCGGAGGCAAAGGCGTTGTGCGTATCGGACAAGCTCTTCTCGAAGATTTCGCAGGAGGTTTCCGACAAGTTGAACATCATCATCCGCACCAAGAACCTCTCTGTCCTCTCGCAGAATGTAAACGAGGAGGGCGAATTGACTATTCCGCAGCCAGAGGATTTGGCTGCTATAATCTACACTTCGGGTACAACATCACAGCCAAAGGGTGTAATGCTCACGCACTACAACCTCTCGTCGCAGATGTGGCTTATCGACCCGTTATTCCTCGTTCGCGAGGACGATATCTTCCTCTCGGTGTTGCCTATGGCTCACACCTATGAGTGTACGCTCGGACTTATCCTGGCTTTCCACCATGGCTCGCATGTCGTATATCTCGATAAGGCACCTACCGTATCGGTATTGTTGCCTGCATTAAAGGAGGTACGACCTACGATTATGCTTACCGTGCCACTCATCATCGAGAAGATTTTCAAGGGCTCGGTAAAGAAGAAGTTCACTTCGAACGCCTTTATGAACGCACTCTACGGCGTAGGATTCATTCGCCGCTACCTGCACCGCATTGCAGGTAAGAAGTTGGCAAAGACCTTCGGTGGTCGCATTCGTTTCTTCGGTATCGGAGGTTCGAAGCTCGACACCGAGGTTGAGCAGTTCTTGCTCGACGCAAAGTCTATCTATGATATCGGCTACGGCTTGACCGAGACTGCTCCGCTTATCGCAGGTATGGTTGACGGTATGTTGCGACTCGGCTCGACAGGCCCTATCTTGAAGGGTATCGAGTATCGTTTGGAGAATATCGATGAGACAACCGGCATTGGCGAGTTGGTAGTGAAGAGCCCATCGCAGATGGTTGGTTACTACAAGAACCCTGAGGCTACAGCTGCAGCATTTACCGAGGACGGTTTCTTCCGCACGGGTGACCTCTGCTGCTTTGACGAGGATGGCTGGCTCTACATCAAGGGCCGCTCGAAGAATATGATTCTCGGCCCAAGCGGAGAGAACATCTACCCTGAGGATATCGAGAATGTGCTCAACTCGCATGTCTTCATCTCGGAGTCGTTGGTTACCGAGAATGATGGTAAGTTGGTGGCGTTGGTACACTTCGACACCGAGGCTATCGAGGCTAAATATGCCGAGATGGTAGATACATGGCACAAGAAGAAGCACGAGTTCGACCTCTTCAAGGAGGACCTTATGCGCGAGATCAAACAGTATGTGAATGAGCGCGTAAATCGTTACTCGAAGATCTCGGAGGTGAAAGAGGAGGAGCAGGAGTTCGAAAAGACTGCAACAAAGAAGATCCGCCGATTCCTCTACACCGCAAAGGGTAAGAAGGAGTAAATCGTCGCGCCCGATGAACAAGGTAAAAATAGATGCAGAGGAGCGAGCCCTGCGCGCCAAGAGCTACTTCCACGAGGGGTATAATTGTGCACAGTCGGTGGCACTCGCATTCGCCGATATAACTCCGCTTGACGAGCAGATGGTAGCAACCATAACTGCCTCGTTTGGCGGAGGTATGGGACGCCTGCGCGAGGTGTGCGGTGCGGTCAGTGGAATGGCCTTCGTGGCGAGCTTCATATCACCCTGCCCTACCGCCGATAACGACAAGGCAAAAAAAGCAAACTATGCTCTTGTTCAGGAGTTTGCCGAGCAGTTCCGCCAGCAGAATGGAAGCGTTGTTTGTCGCTCGTTGCTCGGTTTGGACAGCCCGAAGGATGAGCCTACGCCATCACCTCGCACTGCAGAGTATTACCAGAAACGCCCGTGTGCCGAGTATGTCTACGATGCAGCCCTTATAGTCGGCAAGCACCTTGAAAACAGAGAGTAGTTAGTAGAGAGTAGTTAGTAGAGAGTAGAGAATAGTTAGTAATTTTTTAATTTTTAATTTGATAAAGCTATGACTAAAGTTATCACAATTGCGGCAGAGAACGCACCAAAAGCAGTAGGCCCATATTCGCAGGCAAGAAAGGCTGTGGAGGCTGAGGCGACACTCTATGTTTCGGGACAGCTCCCAATCAACCCTACAACAGGTACTATGCCTGAGAGCATCGAGGAGCAGACTCGTCAGTCGCTCAACAACCTCGGCGCAATCTTGAAGGAGGCTGGTATGGACTACAGCGACATCGTAAAGACTACCGTTTTGCTCGACAGCATCAAGGATTTTGCTGCTATGAACGCAGTATATGCCGAGTACTTCGAGGGCGAGAAGCCGGCTCGTATGTGCTACGAGGTGGCAGCTTTGCCAATGGGTGCAAAGGTTGAGATCGACGCAGTAGCGGTGAAATAATTTATAGGTATCTACCTATTTTTAAGCCGATAGCATCAGCTATTGGCTTTTTTCTTTCTGTAGGTGTTCGATAACTTTCAGGGCTTTCGATTGACCGACGATTTTAGCGATATCGTCGAGCGACGCCTTGCCGATATTCGACAAGGTGCGGAAGTGGCGTAGAAGTGCGGTAACACTCTTTTCGCCAACACCCTCGATGCCCTCCAGGCCCGTCTTTATAAAGTTCTTACTACGACGATTGCGGTGGTGGGTAATTCCGAAGCGGTGCGCCTCATCGCGCAGATGACAGATAACCTTCAATGGCTCGCCCGTACGGCTCAGATAGTATGGCATAGGGTCGTTCGGATAGAATACCTCCTCCAAACGCTTTGCCAAGCCCACAATAGGCACCCTATCGGCAATACCCAGCTCCTGCAAGACCGAATAGGCACTTGAAAGCTGACCTTTACCACCATCGACAACTATCAAGTCGGGGAGTTCAGCCCCCTCCTCCAATAGTCGTGAGTAGCGACGAGTGAGAATCTCACGCATCGAGGCGAAGTCGTCGGCTCCGACAACGGTTTTTATGTTGAAATGGCGATACTCCTTGCGCGAAGGCTTACCGTCACGAAATACCACACACGAAGCTACAGGGTTGGTACCCTGCAAGTTCGAGTTATCGAAACACTCTATATGGCGAGGCTCTTTCGTTAAGCGCAACTCTCGGCGCATAGCCTCCATAAGGCGGTCGGTATGGCGTGCAGGGTTGTGAATCTCGAGATTTTTCAGTCGCTCTGCCCTTGTGGTCTTTGCCGAACGCAACGAGAACTCCAACAAATCGTGCTTCTCTCCCCTCTGCGGAACGGAGAACTTAACCCCCTCGAACAACTCCTCATATGGGAGGTGCGACACCAACACTTCGCGAGCCAACTCGCCCGCAATATTCTCCTTAATATGCTGAATACCAAGAGTCATCATCTCGCGCTCGTCGCTCTCGACACCCACGGCAATCGTAGCTGTATGCACCGCCGTAATCGAGCCGTTGCGAACGCGCAAAAAGTTGCAGTAGGCCTCATCGTCATCGACCAGCAACGCAAAGACATCCACATCGCCCATCTTGGCACTTACAATCACCGAACGCGAAGCGTATCGCTCCAACGCATCAAGGCGTGCCTTATAGCGCGCTGCAACCTCGAAACGCAACTCCTCGGCAGCGCGCATCATCTCCCCTTCGAGGTATGAGCGAACGGGGCGTAAATCGCCCTTCAAGACCGAGGTTGCGATATCGATAAAGCCTTTATACTCCTCGCGACTGCAGCGACCGATACAAGGGGCTTTACAGTTGCCGAGGTGGTATTGCAGGCAGGCCGAATGTTTCGATTTTGCAACACTCTCCTCGCTCATCTTCTGACGGCATATGCGCAGTGGCAAGGCCTCGCGAATAAAGTCGAGAACTGCCCTCTGGGCCGATATAGAACCGTATGGACCATAATATTGCGAGCCGTCGCGGACAATCTGTCGCGTGGAGAGAATACGCGGGAACTCCTCGGCCGTAATAGCTATCCACGGGTACGATTTATCATCTTTGAGCAGAATATTGTAGCGGGGTTGTAAGGTCTTGATAAGAGAATTTTCGAGTAGCAGCGCATCGGTCTCGCTATCAACCACGATATGGCGCATCGAGGCTATCTGTCGTACCATAACACGCACCTTGGCCGAATGGTCGCGACTCTCCACGAAATAGGAGCGCACACGATTGCGCAAATGCTTCGCCTTGCCAACATAGATAACCTCCCCTTTGCTATTCTCGAAGAGATAGCAACCGGCCGACATAGGAAGCAATGCGACCTGCTCTTTCAGTGATATTTTATCGTTTTCCAGCATACTACACCCCAAAGATACAAATTTTCGAGAAAATCGGAGTTAATTTAAAAAATTAAACTTAACTTTGCGAATATATAACCCGTGCAAATCAAATTTTTTATCAAGATAACTATGAAAAGAGCAATTACATCTCTGTGCATTTGCGCTGTGTTGTCGTTTGCAAGCTGCATCGACACCGGTTTCGAGCTTACCGATGTTTCGGGTGAGGTGACAGTAGGTGGAGAGGAGTTGGTTGTACCACTCGCCGATATCTCTCCAATTCGCCTCGGCGACATTATCGAGGACAGCGAATTCCTCAATAGCAAGGGCGAGGACGGAACCTACCAGATCTCCTTCTCTTCATTTGGTGACAACCCCGAGAAGTATGAGAGCATCGTGGTAGACGGAATCTCGATCCCTGCCATCACAGGACTCTCGCCAAAATTGGATCCGATAGGTTTCTCGTTCCAGACACTGCCTACATCGCTCTTTATGGCGGGTATTTCACAGACTTTCGAGGTAAACTACCCTACCATCAATCAGATCGTAAAGATTGATCCCATCAAGATAACTCAGGAGCTCGATCTCCAACTCCCGATTTCGGGCCAGGGAGCGCTCTCCGAGCAGGTGCTGAGCGTATTGAAGATGCAGGGCAAGGATGTTATCAATAGCAAATACGCTTCGGAAACCGTATTCAATGCTAAAATCGAGATTTTGGAGCAGTTGAATAAAATCAACTGGGTCGAGTTCGGAAGTGCAGAGCACCCTTATGGCGCACCTTTCGAGATTAAAATCGATCTCCAAGGCTTGCAGGATATCGTAGGTGGCGGTTCGATGAAGGTGAATATCGAGTTCCCTAATGGCTACTACCTCCGCGATGAGCAGGGCAAGGACTATCCTGCTGCAACTCACAACATCTTCTCTCGCGAGGTTGTTTTGCAGCCAAAGCAGAAGAAGGTGGAGTTCCTCATCTTCCTCCATCGCATAGATTATAGCGACATGACCTTCAACGCGGGCTTGTTGGAGATTGACGACCACATCAAGTACAGCTACGACCTCAGCCTCAACCTCGGCGCAGGAAGCTACAACCTCGCATCGTTACCAAAATTCTCGATTGAGGCAAACCCCGTATACAAGGATGTGGAGGTTATCATCAACCAATTCGCAATGGATAAGGTCTCTTACGATATCAACTACGCATTTGACGGTATGCCGAACGGTGTGGAGGTCGAAAAGGTTGCATTCAAGGATACCTACCTCACACTCTCGTTGAAGGGCTTGGAGTGGTTCAAGATACAGGACTGCAGTACCGACGAGGATCTCACCGTGATGTTGAAGGTTACTCTTCCGGAGTGTATGAACTTCGAACAGAGCAGCCTATTCCAGGGCAATGTCTTATCTGCCTCGGCAGCCGACTTGGCAAAGGGTGTGCGCCTTAAGCTCAACCATATCGACTGCAAGGCCAATGGCGTAAAACAGGAGAATGGCCGATTGATGATAGACTCTAAAATCTCTGCAGAGGTCGATTTGCACAGCATGGACGGACACTCCGTACTCGTATCGTCACTCACACCTCCGAGCACACCTGTTACGGTATCGGTAGCCATAGCTGATGCTCAACTCAAGATAGACACCGAGAATACGGTTGTTGTGTGGAGCACAGACCAGGTCTTCGACCTCGACCTCGGAAACAACATCCCTTCTATCTCGCAGTCTATCGAGGTGCCTGAGATGATCTCTTCGATTAAGCGCATCGATATCGGCAAGGCAAACAGCAATGGCGAGCCGGTAAAGATTGCCTTCAAGCTCGCAAGCGGCAATTCGTTCCCTGTTGATGAGTTGGATGTCAATGTGGCTATCAACCTCGGTAAGCTACTCCGTCCTACACAGAGTAGCATCGACAGCGGCATTATCCAGCAGAGCAGCAACGGCGATTACATCCTCGCCATCAACGAGACTTGGAAGCCGGCCAAGGCTGCACTCTCGAAGGAGGTTGCATTCGAGGCTTTGGAGAATATTCCGGAGATTAAGGATGGAAAAATTACGCTCAACCAGAGTTTCCCTGTTACGGGCAGCGTAAAGATTAAGAGTGGTGAGAATATCGACCTCTCGAGCATCGGAGATGCGCACATAGACATCGATGTCAAGATTGACGATATCGAGATACGCACATTCACGGGCGGCATCAACCTCTCGGTTGCACCGGAGGAGATGGTTGTCGAGTTGGGCGACTTCTCGGAGTTGGGCGTAGATATCAACAGACTCAGCATACACCCTGTACTCGACATAAAGTTGAAGGATAACCCTACAAACATTCCATTGAGTGGCAATATCGCAATCAAGACTTTCGATGGCGAGGGCAAGCAGACAGGCAACATCGCAATCCCTACAATCAATATCGCAGGTAGCGGAGCGACACATATCGTACTCTCGACACCGCGCAATGCAGCCAAGTACGAGGGTATTGAAGGTGTGACATTCATCGCAGTTGAGGGACTCTCCGACATCATTTCAAACGGCATACCTTCAAAGATTGCCGTAAAGTTGGAGGTTAAGACCGACAAGAACGACATCCGCACCATCGACCTTGCAAAGGCAAAGAACGGCTACAACATCGAGTATCAGTACTCTATCGTTATGCCTTTGGAGTTTGACGGCGACACCGACATCTCGTACGGAAGCACAATCCTCGGCTTGAACGAGACCTTCGCAGAGCTTGCCGATACCACCAACGGCTTGAAGGTTGGCGATGTGGGTCTGATTGCCGAGTTCGGAACAACCATTCCGTTCAACATCGTGCTCTCGGCCGAGTTGGTGAACAAGGATGGCACAACCGACAATGTAGATGCTCGCCTCGACATCAACAATTGCTTGATTAAGGGTTATGACAGCTCGAAAGATAGTGGTGAGAAGAGCATTTCGAGAATTGACATGGACTTCAATCTCGGAGAGAGCCACTCGCTCGAAGGCTTGCGAAATGCCGATGGTATTCGCTTTAAGTTCACTCTCTACAACACAGGCGACAGCGCAGCGCTCAAGAGTTCGCAGTATATCGACGGAAAATTGAAGCTGCGACTGCGTAACGGTCTTACCATAGATGTTTTTGACTTTTTGAATAACTCAACAAACGAGTAATTTTGGTTATGAAGTGTAATAAATTTATCATCGTCATTATAGCCATCTTCGGAGGTCTTTTCACCACCTCTGCGCAGATGCGTACAGCATATTTTATGGAGGGCTCGTACTTCCGTACCGATATGAACGCAGCCCTCGCTCCGACTCGCGGATACATCAAAATCCCTATGATTGGAGGTCTGGGCGTTGATTTCGGAAACAACTACTTCTCGGTGAACAACTTATTGTATAAGAAGGATGGCGGCATCTATACCTTTATGCACAGCGGTGTATCGGCCGACGAGTTCCTCGGTAAGTTGGGCAATGCAGGTAAGTTGAGCGCAAACATCAACACCTCGATCATCGGCTTTGGTTCCCACACCAAGAAGATGTTCTGGAGTTTCGGATTAAACTTTCGCTCGCAGACCGAGATAACACTCTCGAAGGATATGTTTGCGGCATTGAAGAACCTCTCGAACGGATACTACGACCTCGGTAATACCCATGTTTCAAACCGCGAGTATTTTGAGGCATCGTTGGGCTTTGCCATCCCTATCAAGAAGTTTATGACCTTCGGTTTCCGCGCAAAGGGTTTGGTTGGCTTGGTAGATTTGTCTATGAAGATGGACAAGATGTACCTCGACATCAACGAGAATATCGTAAAGGCTGAGTTGATGGGTGGCATTCGCGGTAACTGCTTAGCACTCAATGGCAATTATACCCCGGGTGGAGAATTCACATTGGATAATATATTCCAAACAGATATCAACAAGATGATGAACGGCATGAAGAGCTGGGGTGCGGCACTCGACCTCGGTTTCGAGTTCCGTTTCTTTAACGACCACCTCAAAGTTTCGGTCGCAGCAAACGATATCGGCTTTATCAAGTGGTACGGAGGTTCGACCGTAAATGCTAACGGCTCGGCAAACTTCTCGTATGCAGGATTCGACCTCACCACAGGCGAGGCGAAGATTGACGGCGGATTCAACGCCGAAATGGCCCCTTCGGATGGTGCTTATACCACTCGCCTCAGCGCATCGCTCAACGGAGCAGTCGAGTACAACATCCTGAAGAATTGGATTGCTTTCGGATTGCTCTCGCACACCGAGTTCTGCCAGAACTTCACCCGCACAGAGCTCACTGCATCGGTCAATTTCCGCATTATGCGCTGGCTCTCGACCTCGTTCAGCCACACCTTCCTCAATGGAAATCAGCCGGGTGTACTCGGTTGGGCATTGAATATCCACCCTACCGGCCTCAACATCTTCCTCGGTGCAGACTTTATCGACACTCGCTTTGCGGTATACAACCAGAGAATTCCTATCCCGCAGTATATGACCTCGGCGAATATCTATGTGGGCGTAGGCTTCAACCTCGGCAAGGCTAAGTATATGAGCTCGATGCAGAAGAAGGAGAAGGTGAAGAAGAGCAAGAAGGATTAATTTTGCATTCTATATTTTGAATTTTAGAAATGGATCAGCCTAAGATTGAGCGAGTACTTCGTCTGATGAAGATGATGACGAGTGGCAACCGCTATACCGTTGAGGAGTTAGCGGAGCGACTCGACACCTCGTACCGCTCAATCTATCGCTATATCGACACCTTCAAGGAGGTGGGTTTTGTGGTCCATAAGGAGGAGGGCGGAGTCTATCGCCTGGGCAAGGAGAGCCCCTACTTTAAGGACATCTCGCAACTCATCCATTTCACCGACGAGGAGGCACATATTGTAAATCAGCTTATCGGGGCGTTGGACGATACGAATACCCTGAAGCAGAACTTGCGCCGTAAGCTCTCCTCGGTCTACAACTGCACCTCGCTGGCAAACAGCATCGTTAAGGGCAAGAATGCCGAGAATGTAAATCACATCATAGAAGCGATAGAGGAGCGTCGTCAGGTTGTACTGCACGACTACTCCTCTTCACATACAGGCTCCAAGCGCGACCGCATTGTCGAGCCCATATCATTCACCACAAATTATGTGCAGATATGGTGTTACGACACTTCGGATAATAAAACCAAAATCTTCAATACCGCCCGTATCGGCTCGGTGGAGATACTCAACAACGAGTGGCAACACGAGACAGAGCATAGGTGCGGGCATATCGACATCTTCCGAAATACGGGTTTTGAGCAGATGCGCGTGCAGCTGTTGCTGGGCGTTATGTCGCACAACCTTCTTATCGAGGAGTATCCGCTTGCTGAACGCGACCTTACACAGAGGGATGACACCCATTGGCTGCTCGATACAATGGTCTGCAACTACGCCGGAGTTGCCCGTTTCGTAATCGGACTTGCCGACGACATTGAGGTCATCGACTCGCCCGACTTCGTAGTCTATCTGCGTGACAAGCTATCTCACGCCACATCCAAATTTTAGTTACTGAACGAAAGCTCGCCCGAGGCGTTGTCGATAACTATCGGCTTCGATTTATCGATTTTGCCCGCCAAGATGCGCTTCGAGAGCTCATTTATCACCTCGCGCTGAATAACGCGCTTTACAGGGCGCGCACCATAGGCGGCATCGTAGCCGATATGAGCAATACAACGGCGTGCCGAATCGGTTACGCGCAACTCCACACCACTCTGCTTCAACATCTTATGTACGATACCGAGTTGGATATCGACAATTTTAAGAATATCCTTCTCCGAGAGTGGCTCGAACATCACAATCTCGTCAATACGATTCAGAAACTCCGGTTTAAGTTCCATTTTCAGCTGCTCGATAACCTCGTTGCGCGTAAGCTCGACGATATCGGCCGACACCTCACCCTTCTCGGATAAGGCACGCGAAAATCGCTCTTGAATGGTGAGAGCTCCCATATTAGAAGTCATAATGATTATCGTGTTGCGGAAATCGACCGTGCGACCTTTATTGTCTGTCAAGCGACCATCATCAAGCACCTGCAAGAGGATATTGAAGACATCGGGGTGCGCCTTCTCGATCTCATCGAGCAACACCACCGAGTATGGCTTACGGCGCACCGCCTCGGTGAGCTGTCCGCCCTCATCGTAGCCGACATATCCCGGAGGTGCTCCTACCAGGCGCGATACGGCGTGGCGTTCCTGATACTCGCTCATATCAATACGCGTCATCATATTCTCATCGTTGAAGAGGAACTCCGCCAAGGCGCGTGCCAACTCGGTCTTTCCTACGCCCGTCGAGCCGAGGAAGATAAACGATCCGATAGGCTTACGCGCATCCGAAAGACCTGCTCGAGCACGGCGTACAGCATCCGAAACGACGCTTATGGCCTGTTCCTGACCAACTACGCGGGCGTGGAGCGCCGACTCCATATTGAGCAACTTCTCGCGCTCGGAAGCCAACATTCGAGACACAGGAATACCCGTCCAGCGCGATACCACCTCAGCAATATCTTCGGCATCGACCTCCTCCTTGATCATCGAGCCTGAAGAGGTGTTCTCTTTGAGTTCCTCATTGAGCGATGCAATGCGCTTTTCGGCCTCAATAATAGAGCCATAGCGAATCTCGGCCACCTTGCCATAGTCGCCGGCACGCTCTGCCTGCTGTGCCTCGATTTTGAGTCGCTCGATGCGCTCCTTCTCGTGCTGAATCTTGCGGATAAGGCTACGCTCGCCCTCCCACTTGGCGCGCATGGCCGAAGAGCGCGACTTCAACTCTTCTATCTCTTTGTCAAGGGTTGCAATACGCTCCTTGTCACCCTCACGACGAATCGCCTCGCGCTCAATCTCGAGCTGGCGAATACGGCGGTCGAGAGAATCAAGCTCCTCAGGCACGGAGTTCATCTCCAAGCGAAGGCGTGATGCCGCCTCATCGACAAGATCTATCGCCTTGTCAGGCAAAAAACGGGTGGTGATATAGCGATGCGAAAGCTCTACGGCCGAGACAATTGCCTCATCCTTGATACGCACCTTATGGTGGTTCTCGTATCGCTCCTTCAATCCTCGTAGAATAGAGACCGCATCCTCGGGTGTAGGCTCCTCGACCATCACCTTCTGGAATCGTCGTTCGAGCGCCTTATCCTGCTCGAAATATTTCTGGAATTCGTCGAGTGTAGTGGCACCGATAGTGCGCAATTCACCACGCGCAAGTGCAGGCTTGAGGATGTTTGCCGCATCCATCGCTCCACTCGATTTTCCGGCACCTACGAGGGTGTGGATCTCGTCGATAAAGAGCAGCACTTCTCCCTCGCTTTCAATCACTTCGTTGATTACGGCTTTGAGTCGTTCCTCGAATTCGCCCTGATACTTTGCACCCGCAATCAAGGCTCCCATATCGAGCGAAAAGATACGCTTCGAACGGAGATTTTCGGGTACATCACCATCTACAATTCTGTGGGCGATACCCTCGACAATAGCGGTCTTTCCGACACCCGCCTCACCCACAAGAACGGGGTTGTTTTTGGTGCGACGCGAGAGGATTTGCAACACTCGGCGAATCTCCTCGTCACGGCCAATCACAGGGTCCAATTTGCCCTTTTGAGCCATCTCGTTGAGGTCGATGGCGTAGCGCGAAAGGGCCTCGAATTTCTGATTGTTTGCGTTCATATCTTCTATATTTTTAGCATTTTCAATGGCATAGAATGACATTCGCTCGTTTCACTCGCTTAATGGCATTAAATGACAAATAATAATAGCTTCTCTCGCTTGCCATTAAGGGCACAAGCCCGAATGTCATTTTAGTTTGCGCCTCTGTCAGTTTTCACTTTTCACCCTCACAAATCCTTTGCCAAGTCGTCAGGGGGTGCCGTTTTGTCGTTTTGGGTGGCGCAAATGGCAAAAAATATGACACCTCAACGACATTTTGACTTAAATGTGGCAAGAAATAAACAAAGTTTATTAACTTTGTGCCAATTATGGAGAAGTTTATTGTATCGGCTCGAAAGTATCGTCCGGCCACCTTCGCAAGCGTGGTGGGACAAACACACATCACCTCGACATTGAAAAATGCCATCGAGCGTGGTCAGTTGGCACACGCCTACCTCTTCTGCGGTCCCCGCGGTGTGGGTAAAACGACTTGTGCGCGTATCTTCGCCAAGGCGATAAACTGTATGCACCCCGTAGGCGCCGAGGCATGCGACAAGTGCGATTCGTGTCTTTCGTTCAACGAGAACCGTTCGCTCAACATCCACGAATTGGATGCGGCATCGAACAACTCGGTGGAGGATATCCGAAACCTCATCGAGCAGGTGCGCGTTCTTCCGCAGGTGGGACAGTACTCGGTGTTTATCATCGACGAGGTCCATATGCTCTCGTCGGCTGCGTTCAATGCCTTCCTCAAAACATTGGAGGAGCCGCCAAAGCACGCAATATTCATCCTTGCAACAACCGAAAAGCATAAGATTATACCAACCATTCTCTCGCGCTGTCAGATATACGACTTCAATCGTATCCGCGTGGAGGATGCAGTTGGATATTTGCGCTACATCGCCCAGAACGAGGGCGTAGAGGCGGATGACGAGTCGCTCAACCTCATTGCCCAGAAGGCCGATGGAGGTATGCGCGATGCATTGTCGATGTTCGACAAGGCGGTATCGTTCTGCGGAACGAAGTTGGAGTATCAGGCCGTAGCGGCAACATTGAATGTTCTCGACTACGACACCTACTTCCGCTTTACGGAGTTGCTCTATGGTGGCGACTATGTAAACGCCTTGTTGGAGTACGATGCTGTATTGTCGAAGGGCTTCTCGGGCCAGATATTTATGAATGGTCTGAATCAGCACTTCCGCGATTTGTTGGTAGCCAAAGGCCCTGCAATATCGCTGATTGAATACACCGGCTCGTTGCTCGAGAAGTATCGCCAGCAGGCAGCCACTTGCGAGTCAGCATTCCTCTTCGGAGCAATATCGCTCCTCACCGAGGCCGATTCGAAGTTGCGCACTGCCGCTTCGCAGCGACTCTTGGTAGAGCTTACGCTGATGAAGATTGCGGCACTCGGTCAAAAAAAAAACCTTGATCTGACCGCTCCCTTCGAGGCGAAGTACTCTCTTCCCGACTTGGAGGCTCCTAAGCCACAAGTTGCAGTAGCAGCACCAAAGCCCGTTGCTGAGCCAAAGATAGAACAAGCTACGGTAGCACCTGCACCAAATCCTCAACCAATACCGGTACAGGTGTCAACCGTCGAAGCTCCCGAACAGGAGCAGGTAGCGTCACAGCCGCAGCAAGCGCAACCACAACCTCAGGTACAGCCACAGGTGCAGGATGTTCAGCCCAACAAGGTAGTCAGAGAGAGGACATCCGTATTGGGTTCGTTATCGTCGTTGTTCGACAAGGTAACAAACGAGGCCGAGGTTGATGGCAAGAGTACAAAGGTGGCAATAGACCCTGAAAGCGAGTCGAAGTTGTCGCAGGCGAAGGAGGATATATTGCTCAGCATGCAGAAGGAGCGCCCTCGTTTTGTATCGGCATTCGAGCACCTCGACTTCGAGGGCAACAAGGTGAAGTTGGCCGTGCCATCGGAGGCGTTGCGCGATGAGCTTATAGGGCAGCGATACGATATATTAACACGCATTGCGGAGATTGCAGGCGTGAGAGGAGCACTCGATATGTTTATCGAGGTAAAGGATATCGACTTTAAGTTGAAACCCGTAAAGATTGAGGACAAGGAGTTGCATATGCGCAAAGTGGTCAAGGACTACGACTACCTGCAAACCACCTTCGACACAATCGCAGAGGGATAGAGAGAGATAGTTAGAAAAGATATAACATTTTTAGGAAACATGAGTAGAAAGAATTTTGTTGAAGAGTTGCAGTGGCGTGGTATGATTCATACAATCATGCCCGGTGCAGAGGAGCAGCTCGCAAAGGAGATGACAACCGCTTACCTCGGTATTGACCCTACTGCCGACTCGTTGCACATCGGCCACTTGGTGGGCGTAATGATATTGAAGCACTTGCAGATGTGCGGACACCGCCCTATCGCTTTGGTAGGTGGTGCTACAGGTATGATTGGCGATCCATCGGGTAAGTCGCAGGAGCGTAACCTCCTCAACGAGGAGGCGCTTCGACACAATCAGGAGGCTATCAAGGCTCAGTTGGCGCGCCTTATCGACTTCGATTCGGATGCCGAGAATGCAGCCGTAATGGTAAATAACTACGACTGGATGAAGGAGTTCTCGTTCCTCGACTTCGCACGCGACATCGGTAAGTGTATCACCGTAAACTATATGATGGCAAAGGATTCTGTTAAGAAGCGCTTCAATGGCGAGGGCGATGGTATGTCGTTCACCGAGTTCACATATCAGCTCCTGCAGGGTTACGACTTCTTGCACCTATACCAGACTATGGATTGTAAGTTACAGCTCGGTGGCGCGGATCAGTGGGGTAACATCACCAC